>JAEYZR010000350.1 GCA_023427945.1 Pseudomonadota bacterium
CTCGACCCTGCCCACCGGACATGGCGAACGCGCCGTGCTGCGCCTGCTGGACAAGGAAGCCGGCCGCCTGCAACTGGAAAAGCTGGGTATGGCGCCCACCATCCTGGCGCAGCTCGATCATCTGATCCACCAGCCGCACGGCATCGTGCTGGTCACGGGCCCCACAGGCAGCGGCAAGACCACCACGCTCTATTCGGCCCTGGCGCGACTGGATGCGTCCACCTCGAATATCCTGACGGTCGAAGACCCTATCGAGTACGACCTACCCGGCATCGGCCAGACGCAAGTCAATGCCCGCATCGACATGAGTTTTGCCGTAGCCTTGCGCGCCATCCTGCGCCAGGATCCGGACGTCGTCATGATCGGCGAGATCCGCGACCTGGAGACGGCGCAGATCGCCGTGCAAGCCTCGTTGACCGGGCATCTGGTTCTGGCGACGCTGCACACCAACGACGCGGTCTCGGCGCTCACACGCCTGACCGACATGGGTGTCGAGCCCTTCCTGCTGTCGTCTTCGCTGCTGGGCGTGCTTGCGCAGCGGCTGGTACGCCGACTGTGTCCGGCATGCCGCGAGCCCGTGGCCGGCCAGAACACATGGCGCGCCGTCGGATGCCCGGCCTGCAACCACACCGGCTATAGCGGGCGTACAGGCATACACGAACTGTTCGTGGTGGACGACACGGTGCGCGCCCAGATCCATGCAGATGTCGGCGAGCAGGCCATCCGCCAGAGTGCGCACGCCGCCGGAATGCGCACCATGCGCCAGGACGGCCAGCGCTGGATCGACACGGGCGCCACGTCGCCCGAAGAGGTCTTGCGCGTGACCCGCGACGGCTAGCCGCCCGCCAGGCGCATTCTTTTTCCTGGAAACCACGATGCCCTCCTACCACTTCGAAGCGTCCGATGCCCAGGGCAATCTCGCACGCGGACTGATCGATGCGGACTCGCCTCGCGGCGCGCGCAACGCCCTGCGTGCCCGGGGCCTGGTGCCTCTGTCCATCAAGGACGCCGGGCGCAGCGCGGGCGGAACCGATACCTTGCAGGCCCGCCTGTTCGCCAAAAAACTCAATGACCAGGATCTGGCCTGGCTCACCCGCCAACTGGCCAGCCTTCTGGCGGCCGGGCTGCCGCTGGACGCAGCCCTGTCGGCAACGGTGGACCAGGCCGAGAAAAAACACATTGCCATCGCGCTCACCGCCATACGCGCCGATGTGCGTGGCGGCCACCGCCTGGGCGATGCGCTGGCCACGCGTCCCAAGGATTTCCCCGACATCTACCGCGCCCTGGTGGCCGCCGGTGAAGCCTCGGGCCAACTGGCGCAGATCCTGGAAAAACTGGCCGACTACATCGAAGCGCGCAACGCGTTGCGCGGCAAGATCCTGACGGCCTTCATCTACCCCGGCATCGTGGCCCTGGTCTCGGTGGCCATCGTGTTCTTTCTGCTGGGTTATGTCGTGCCTCAGGTGGTCGGCGCATTCAGCCAGACCCGCCAGACCCTGCCCCTGCTCACGCGCGCCATGCTGGCGCTCAGTCACGTGGTACAGGAGTGGGGCCTGACTGCCGTACTCACCATGATCGGCAGTTGGGCGATATGGCGTTATCGTCTGCGCACGCCCGCCGTACGCTTGCGCTGGCACGCACGCATTCTGCGCCTGCCGCTGTTGGGACGTTTTGCGCTAGGCGTGAACGCGGCCCGTTTTGCCTCCACACTGGCCATCCTGACCAGCAGTGGGGTGTCGCTGCTGCAAGCGCTGGAGGCCGCTCGCCAGACCTTGACCAACGACCGGCTGCGCAGTGCCGTCGCCCAGGCCAGCAGTCGGGTGCGTGAAGGCGCCGCGCTGGCGGCGTCCCTGCAAGCCCAGAAAGTCTTTCCACCCCTGCTGATTCACCTGATCGCCAGCGGTGAGCGCACCGGCGATCTGCCGCCCATGCTGGAACGCGCGGCCAGGAACCTGTCCAGCGATCTCGAACGGCGGGCCATGACGATGACCGCCCTGCTCGAACCCCTGATGATCCTGATCATGGGCGGGGTGGTGCTGGTGATCGTGCTGGCCGTCATGATGCCCATCATCGAAATCAATCAGATGGTGCAATAGGCCCACGCCCCCGCAGTGATGCGCCAAGACCACCTGTCTTCACTTGGCAGGAGCATGATCGAGCTTGCGTATCGACGCATCGAGACGGGCAAAGTCGAATGGCTGGCGCGCCGGGCGCAGCCATTGCATCACCACGATGACGATCACTGGAACGATGCCGGCAGCCAGGAACGACTCCAGCAGATACACCGGCTTTTCGTTCGGGCCAGGAAAGAGCAGCAGACCGGCAACCAGGCCGCAAGCCGTCGCGACGGTCGCGTTGATGCCGTCGTGGCGTTTGCTGAACAGGCCGTAGAACACCGGTATGGCCGCAGCCGAACACAGCAGGTCGGCCAGCAGGAACAGGTAGAGCACGCTGAACCCCTGGGAAGCCAGGATGACGATGGGCACCGACAGCGCCACGATCAGCCAACGCGACAGGCGCATCATGGTCGCAGGCGTGGCACGCGGCATGATGCGGCCCAGGTCGACGGCGATCAGGCTGGAGACGGCGCTGATGGCCGTGTCGGCGCTGCTCATCACCAACGCCAGGCCCAGGGGAATGAGCGCCACCGCGAACCAGTACGGCACCGCCGGCATGAGCACACTGAACAAGGCGACCGAGCTGTCGCCCGCAGGTGCCAGACCCACGAACGCCAACCCGAACAATCCCATCAGGAAAATGAACGGGCCCACCAGCAGCCCACCCAATAGAAATCCGTTACGCATGCTGCGGACATCCTTGGCTGAATACACACGCTGCCAGTTGCCCTGGTGGAACAGACCTGTAAACAGAATGGCGACAAAGAAGGTCAGGCCTGCTTTCACGCCGACCGGATCTGTCAGGTCCAGCAACTGAGGCGCTTTCACCTCCAGGCTCTGCACCGTCGGCCCCAGGCCACCGGCTGCCTGCCAGCCAAATACCACCAGCACGAACAGCAGCGGCACGATGATCATCATCTGCACACGGTCCGTGAAGATGGACGCACGCAGGCCACCGTAAGCCGTGTAGATCAGCGTGAATCCCATCACGATGATGGCCGTCACCCAGATGGGTACAGGCGCCAGCAGGGTCACCAGTTTGCCAATGGCCGTGATCTCCGCCGACAGTGCGATGAAGAGATAGAACAACATGATCAGCAACGTCAGCCCATACATCGGGCGGCCATAGCGGGCAATCAGGAACTCTGTCAGGGTATGACCGCTGGGAATCAGTTCGCGCATGCGCTTGCCCAGCGGAATCATGACCAGGCGTGGCGACATCGCGCCCAGGGCGTAACCAATGACGGCGGCCAGCCCGCCCCACGTTGCGGCCTGCGCCGGAGAAAAAAGAATCCATGCGCCCAGCGTGGAGGCCATCAGCGTCAGCACAGTGGCCAGTTGACCCTGGCTGTTGCGTGCCGTGACATAGTCATCCAGGTCATCACGAAAGCGGCGCGCATACAGCACCCCGGCCAGCGCGAAGGCGCCCGCAAACAAAACCAGCCAGAAGATGGCAAGCGTAGAGCCAAGCATGCATTTTTCCTTTGCACCCAATGCTGCGCGCACTCGCAACCAGCTCCCCGGGCGCAGCGGATTTTATGCTAAGTTGCCCTACGCCCCAATTCGATAGTCAAGAACCCTTGCTCATGTCTGCCATACCTGCACTGAATCAACAGATCGTCCTTGTCACCGGAGGTGCCCGTGGTCTGGGCGCCGCCCTCTCGCGTGCATTCCTGCGCGAAGGAGCACGTGTCGTCGTCAACTACTTTCAGAGTGCCGATGCCGCCCAGGCGCTGGTTGACAGTGCCCCCGATCGCGCCCTGGCCATCGCCGCCGACGTGCGCGACGCACACGCAGTGACGCAGATGATCGCCCAGGCCCAGGACCACTTCGGTGGCCCCGTCACCACGGTCATCAACAATGCGCTGCCCAGCTTCTCCTTCAATGGCGATGCGCGTGCGCAGGCCGATACCCTGACATGGGACGGCATGCAGCAGCAGCTCGAAGGCACGTTGCGCGGCGCCCTGAACACCACGCAGGCGGCCCTGCCGGGCATGCGTGCAGGGGGTTTCGGGCGCATCGTCAACATCGGCACGAATCTCTTCCAGAACCCCGTGGTGCCCTACCACGACTACACCGCCGCCAAGGCTGCGCTGCTCGCGCTGACGCGCACGCTGTCGCAAGATCTCGGGCCGCATGGCGTGACGGTCAACATGGTGTCCGGCGGGCTGCTGCGCACGACCGATGCCTCGGCAGCCACGCCTGAAGCGGTGTTCGACTACATTGCCGCCAACACGCCGTTGCGCCAGGTCACCACGCCCGAACAGTTTGCCGATGCCGTCCTGTTCTTTGCCTCGCCGTGGTCGCGTGCGATCACCGGCCAGAATCTGGTGGTCGATGGCGGATTGGTGAAAAACTGATGAAACCGCTGCACCTCAATCTGTTCATCTTTGGTTGCGGCCATCATCGGGCAGCCTGGCGCCACCCCGATTCGGCGGCCGAGCGGCTGGGCGACATCCGGTATTACGAAGCCCTGGCGCAGACCGCCGAACGGGGCAAGTTCGATGCCGTGTTTTTTGCCGATGGCGCATCGATGGAGAACGTGGCCGATGGCCCGCGCTGGCATCTGGAACCGCTCACCATGCTCACCGCCATGAGCCGGGCAACCGAGCACATCGGGCTGATCAGCACCGTTTCCAGTACGTTCTACACGCCCTTTCATGCTGCGCGCCTGGTGGCATCGCTGGATCATATTTCAGGTGGTCGCGTTGGCTGGAACGTGGTGACTTCGATGTTCGATGCCGAAGCGCGCAATCATGGCTATGAGGCCATGCCCGCTCACGCCGAACGCTACGGTCGCGCAGAGGAATTCGTCGATGTCGTGCTGCGGCTGTGGGATTCGTGGAAAGACGACGCCCTGGTCATCGACCGCAAGGGCGCGTACGGCCGCCCCGAAGCCGTGCAACCCATCCATCATCGCGGCGCACACTTCCTGGTCGACGGGCCGTTGACCGTGCCGCGCTCGCCGCAGGGGCACGCGGTGCTGTTCCAGGCGGGCGCCTCCCCGCAAGGGCGCGACCTGGCTGCGCGCCGGGCCGAGGCCATATATGCCGTAGCCTACGACCTGCCCGCCGCGCAAGCCTACTACCGTGACATCAAGCGCCGCGTTCGGGAGGCCGGCCGCACCGATCCTGTGCCCATCATGCCAGGCCTGGTCACCTACGTGGGCTCGACCGAAGCCGAGGCGCGCATCAAACAGCGCGAACTGGACGAGCTGCTTCCCAGCGATACCTCGCTGCGCCAACTGGGCACGTTCATCCTGCAGGACTGCATGGACTGGGAGCTCGATGCGCCGGTACCGCCATTACCACCGCTGGAGACATTCAAAGGGCCGCGTGGTCGCTACGGCACGATCCTGCGCATCATTGAAACCGAGCAACCGACGGTACGCCAGCTGCTTGGCCGCCTGGCCGCAGGAGGTGGGCACTGCACGATGGTCGGCACGCCCGAGCAGATCGCCGACCAGATGGTGCAGTGGGTGGACAACGAAGGCGCCGATGGCTTCAATCTGATGCCCCCTGCATTGCCGGCCAGCATTGACGACTTTGTCGACCATGTCGTGCCCGTGCTGCAAAAGCGTGGGCGCATGCGCAACGAATACACCAGCAGGACGTTGCGCGGGCATCTCGGCCTGGACCGCCCGGGCAACCTTTGAATCAAACTGCCGGCGCGGGGCGCATGCCCTGTGCCGGCTTGGAGACTGTCAGTGCGACGCGTCGTCAAAATCGTTCTGATCGTGCTGTGCCTGCTTGCAGTGGGATCGGCACTGTCGTTGTTTGCCTATGGTCGCTTCGCCGATCGCGCCGTGGGCGCGCCGGGACAGTCCCTGGCTGCGCCCACCCACATGCCTGCGCCGGGCGAATCCACTTCCGCCCTGACTGACATCGACCGTGTGATGCTGCCGCTCATACAGTCGCACCCCGACAGCACCGGCATGGCGCTTCTGGTGGGCAATACCGATGCCTTCACCGCGCGTGCGCTGTCGGCCAAGCACGCCGGACGCAGTCTGGACATGCAGTACTACCTCTGGCATGACGACCTGACCGGGCGCCTGCTGGCCGCCGAAGCGCTTGCGGCGGCCGATCGAGGCGTGCGGGTACGCGTGCTGATCGACGACATCAACGCACATGGCGCCAACGCAGCATTCCGCAGTCTGGACGAACATCCTGGCATCGAGGTCAGGATGTTCAACCCCTCGCGCAACCGGGGAGGCACGATTGGCCGTGCCGTCGAGATCCTGCTGCGCGGCGTGACGCTGAACCGCCGCATGCACAACAAAGCCTGGATCGTGGATGGGCAGATTGCCATTGTCGGTGGCAGGAACATCGGCGATGAATATTTCGACGCAGCACACGACACCAACTTCCTGGACGCCGACGTGCTGCTTGCCGGTCCCGCCGTCCAGCAGACGGCTGCCATTTTTGACGACTTCTGGAACAGCCGCGCCGTCATTCCAATATCGGCGCTGCAGGAGAAGGCCGAACTTCCCCTGCAATCCCTGCGGCAAACATTGAAGAGCATCGCATCCAGCGAAGCCGCCGCCCCCTACATCACCCACCTGAAAAACGCCACGCGTGTCAGCGCCATGCTCGCCGGGGAGGTGCCCCTGCACTGGGATGCCAACGCACGAGTCGTCTCCGACCCCGCCTCCAAGGCCCTGGGCGGCAATGATCACGCAGGCTGGCTGATCACGCCCATCATGCAGGAGATCAGATCGGCGCAGCGCAACCTGACCATCATCTCGCCCTACTTCGTGCCTGGCGAAGCCGGCACCCGCGAACTGGCGGCAAAAGCGCAATCGGGAATCACCGTCAATATATTGACCAATTCGCTGGCCTCCAACGACGTCATCGCGGTGCACAGCGGTTATGCCGGCTACCGCGCGCCGCTGCTGCGGGCCGGGGTAAACCTGTTCGAGCTGATGCCTTTTGGCGATACCAACAACAGCCTGTTCGGCTCCAGTGGCGCCAGCCTGCACACCAAGGCCTACATGGTCGACGACACGCGCGGCTTCATCGGATCATTCAACTTCGACCCCCGTTCGGTATTGCTGAACACGGAAATGGGGCTGATGTTCGACCACCCTGCACTTGCGGCCGAACTCATGGACAAGTACGAGACCCATGCCGGCCCGCAGAAAAGCTATGCCCTGAGCCTGGCAGGCAGCGACCTGCGCTGGACCGACGCCCGCACCGACCCGCCCAGGATATGGCGGACCGAGCCGCAGACGTCGGCCTGGACGCGACTGTTGGTCGAGCTGCTTTCATGGCTGCCGATCGAGAACCAGCTGTGATCGGCGGGCAGCCGTCGGGATGACGAAGGATTACAGGCGCTGGCCGCCGCTGACTTCAATGCGTTGTGCGGTCACCCAGGCTGCCGCTTCGGAAGCCAGGAAGACGGCAGTGCCCGCGATGTCATCAGGATGCCCCAACCGGCCCAGTGCGATCGTGGGCAACGCCCTGGCACCCACCCCGCTCTGCGCATCGAGCGGATTCATGTCCGTCGATGTCAGCCCCGGCAGGATCGCGTTCACCGTAATGCCACGCGCACCCAACTGGGCGGCCAGCAAGGTGGTCAGCGCCTCCAGACCGGCTTTCGCAGAGGCGTACGCCGCCATGACAGGAAACGCCACGCGCGTGCCCATCGACGAGATGTTGATGATCCGGCCCCCGTCGCGCATGCGCTTGAGGCCTTCCTGGATGAGAAAGAATGGCGCCTTCAGATTGACCTGCAGCGTCAGGTCGAACTGGGCCTCGCTGACGTCCTCGATAGGTTCGCGCTTGATGATGCCGGCATTGTTCACCAGGATATCGAACGCAGTGCTGCCGCGGGCCTGCATCAGGCACGCGTCCATGTCGCGGAACAAGGTCGCTGCTGCGCCCGCTTGAGCCAGGTCGGCCGCCACCACCACCCCGCGTCCGCCCGCCGCTTCGATGTCGCGCACCACGACCTCGGCCGCCGGACGCGCCTGGTTGCAATGCACGACCACGAAAGCGCCGGCGCGGCCCATTGCCAGGGCAATCGAGCGGCCGATTCCGCGGCTGCCCCCGGTCACCAATGCCACTTTGCCCGCCAGTGCAGGAGGCGGCATCCCGGTTTGTGCTGTCATGGTGCGAGCGCTCAGGGCTTGATGACGATCTTGCCGAAAGAACCACGGTCTTCCAGCAGTTTGAAGGCGGCTGGCGCGTCTTTCAACGAATACGACATCTCTACGGAAGGCTTCAGACGGCCATCCTGCACCAGCGCCAGCAGCGCGTGCAGATCCTCGCGCAACCAGCCGTTGGACCCCAGCACATTCAGCTCGAACGTCCACACGTAACGCAGGTCCGTCGCCGGACCGAAACCCGCCGTGGCACCGCAGGTCAGCACCGTACCGCCCTTGGTCGCGCACTTCAATGTGGGTACCCAGGTATCGCCACCCGTGAAATTGACGATCATGTCGATGCCGCCACCGCCCCATATTTTGGGTTTGCCCGCATGCGCCCAGATCGCCTTCATGAAATCTTCGGTCTTGTAGTTGATGCCGTGATCGGCACCCAGATCGCGCAGCTTGTCCAGCTTCTCCTGCGTGGAAGCCGCCACGATCACTTCTGCACCGCTGAGCTTGGCCAGTTGGACGCAGCACGTGCCCACGCCGCCCGATGCCCCCAGAATGAACACCTTCTTGCCGGCGGCTTCGCCCGCCAGCGGCATGCCGCCACGCACGACCATCATGCGGTAGGCCGTGCCGTAAGCGACGGGCAGTGCTGCGGCCGCCTCGAAACCGACGCCCTCGGGCAAGCGGATCAACTGATCGGCGGGCACCTTGCAGTATTCGGCCAGGCCGCCATCGAGCATTTCGCCCAACAGGGTGTAGCGCTCGCGATTCAACGGATCGACCAGCACCCGGTCGCCTTCCTTCCAGTCACCGCAATTGGGCCCCACGGCGGCGACCGTACCGGCCATGTCGATACCCATGATCACCGGCATGGGTACCTTGATGCCCGGCATGCCACGCAGCGTGAACAGATCGTGATAGTTCAGCGTGCACGCTTCGACCCGGATGACTACCTGACCATCCTCAGGTGTCGGGTCGGGATAGTTCTCTTCGTACTTCAGCTGATCGATGTCGCCGTGGGCATAGATGACTTGTGCTTTCATGATTGACCTGTTGATATCTGAATGAATGTGGGCACTGGCGGGAAGGCGCTGGCTAGCGGCTCAGCCCGGCGGCCAATTGGGCAATGCGTTTCTTGTCGATCTTGTTGGCCGCCGACAGCTCGAACGCATCGACGAAACGCACGAAGCGTGGATGCTGGTAGGCCGGACCGTTGGCCAGCGCAAACGCCTTGATGTCGGCTTCACTGACCGTACTGCCTGGCTTGCGCACGATGAACGCCGCGGGTATCTGCCCCTTGATCTCGTCGGGCACGGGCACTACCGCAGCCTGCGCAACACCGGGATGGCGCTCCAGCAGAACCTCGACTTCGCCCGGATAGACATTCTCGCCGCCACACACGAACATGTCGTCCACCCGGCCCACGAAAAAATAAAAACCGTGGGTATCGCGCCGCATGACATCGCCCGTACGATACCAGCCGTCCACGATACGCTGGCGGGTCTGCGCTTCGCGGTTCAAATAGCCTGGCATGATGGCCCCGTTGCGCACCAGCAATTCTCCCTGATCGGCGCTCGGACCGCCTTCCAGGCGAACGTCCACGCCGGGCAAGGGGTGGCCCAGCGACAACGCGGGACGCGCCAACCCGGCGGGGTGCGGACCAAACACGGCAGGGCCGGTCTCGGTCGTTCCCCACCCATTGCTGACAATGGCGTTGGGGAACATCGCACCCACCTGCTCGAACAGTGCGTCGGTGACAGGCGACGAACCCATCGCCACGATACGCACGCTGTTCAAATCCAGCGTCGCCACCGCATCCACTTCACGCGCACACAATGCCAGCATCGTGGGCACGCATGTGATGATGGCGCACTGATGATCGGCAATCGCCTGCAGATAACCGCGCGCGCTGAAATGCGTCATCAACACCAATGTGCCGCCATAGGCCGTGACCATCTTGGACATGATCAGTGCATTCATGTGCGAGAGCGGCGCGGCCGCCAGCACGCGGGCAGCGTTGTCGTGCATGAAATTGCCGCCGTTCACCGCCACCTGCTGCAACGTCCAGATATAACCGCCATGCGTCAGCGGCACGCCTTTGGGCACGCCGGTGGACCCGGAGGTGTACAGAATCGTGGCGAAGTCGCCTTTGTCCTGCTCGCTGACGGGCAATTCGCCCGGATCCAGGTGCGCCTGCCAGGCCTTGCGATCGTCAAGCGGCAGTTGCGCCACGGACGAAGCCGGGAACTCGGTCGTGCCGACCGTCTCCGCAGCCGCCAGACGTGCGCCCCACTCGGCATCGACATAGAGCAGTTCGACGCCGGCGTCGGCAAGAATGTGCTCGATGGTGTCGCGCGCGAGCTTGATACCCATAGGCACCGGGCAGTAACCTGCCTGCATGATGCCGAAATAGGTGATCACATACTCGGCGCTGTTGCCGCCCAGCATGCCGATGCGCGCACCGCGTGCCAGCCCGCGCGCCTGCAGGGCACGCCCCACTGCGGCGGCCTGCGCACGCAGGTCGCCATAGCTGAAAACGCGTTCGCCTGCGGACTTGCCCGCCACGCCGCCGGGCGTCACTTCGATCAGCCAGGGGTGATCGTCGGGCCGTGCCGCGATCATGTTGCCCAGATTCGTTGCGACCGGAAAAGCCATGCTGCGCTCCTCAGCCAACGATGGCGCTGTAGCAGCCGCGCCCGATGGCCGTCAGGCGCCCCTGATCGTCGAACACGTCGACATCGGCCACGCCTACCGTGCGCCCTACGCGCCTGGCGGTGGCCCGCGCCAGCAGATAGGCGCCGCTGGAGGGCCTGAGATAATCCACGCGGAAGTTCATGGTCGGCACGCCGCCCCCCACTACCGCAGCCACGGCAAAATCGCCCGCGGTGTCAATCAGCGAGGCGACGGGACCGCCGTGAAACATGCGCTGTGCGCCACCGCGCGCCAGGGCGTCGATCAGCGGCATCTTCATTTCCACGATGCCCTTTTCGGCATCGACGGATTCGACCGTCATCTGGCAGAACGCAATGAAGGGTGAATCGTCGGCCCAGCTTTGAAGTTGCTCGACGGTGATGGTTGATTTATTGGTGGACATATTTGTTTCCAGAAAATTGATCGTTGATCAGTTCTTCCGATACTTCCAGAAGACCAGTCGGTGATGGGCAACACGCATCAGCCAGGCCAGTAGCGACGCCAGCACCGCAAGCACCGTCACTGCCGCAAACATGCCCGCAGCATTGATGTCGAACGACGCGGCACGCACGTAATAGCCCAGCCCGGCGTTGGCTGCCAGGAACTCACCCACCACACACAAAATGAAGCTGAGCGCGGCGCACACTTCCAGGCCACTGAACACGTAATCCAGCGACGCGCGAATCTTGATCATGAATACGATACGTGAGCGGTTGCCCCCGAACGCACGTGCCATGTCCAGCAAGGCCGCTGGCGTGGCGTGCATGCCTGCCACCGTGTTGATGAACATGACAAAAAAGGTGCCGATGGCCACCAGCGCCACTTTGGACGCTACCCCGATGCCGAACCAGACGATCACCAGCGGCGCGATAGCCACCATCGGCATGGCCTGCAACGCTAGCGCCATCGGGTAGAGTGCACGGTCCAGCAGCCGGACTTCGCCCACCACGATGCCGCCGATCACGCCAAGCGTGGCGCCAATCAACAAACCAGTCAGCGTCCCTTGCAGAGTTGCCAGGAAGTGCGGCATGAACCCGCCACCGGACACCCAGGCGACCAACGTGGACGCCACCTGCAACGTCGAAGGCAGCAATGCGACGTCGGCCACCACCCACTGTGCCAGGGCCTGCCAGAGGCCCAGCAACAACGCGATGCCCAGCACGGGCAGCACGATGCGCATCCAGAGGGGTACATCAGCCTTTGAGTTATCCATGACGCACCGGTCCTTCCCAGAAAATCAGGCGCACGCGGGCACGCTGCAGAACAGAACCCCCGGCAAAGCCCAGCACACCCAGCAGCACCATGGCCGCCACGGCGGTGACGGTATCCAGCGCATTGGCCGAATTGTCGATCAGATAGCCTGCGCCCCCCATACCCATGATGAACTCCATCACCACGCAACCGACCAGCGCAAAGCCCCAACCCACCTGCATGCCTGCCACGATGGAGCCTGCGGCGTTGGGCAGGTTGCAATGCAGATAGGTCTTGTACTTGCTGGCATTCAAGGTGTGAAAGAGGTCGAGCAGCACGGGCGGCGCGGCGCGCACGCCAATGAATGTCCCCACCAACACCGGGAAAAAGCAGGTGAGCGCCACCAGCACGACCGTGCTTTGCGTGGTGAACCCCATCCACAGCAGCACCAGCGGGGCTATGGCGACCTTGGGTACCGACTGGATCAACAGGACGATGGGGTAGAACATCAGTTCCAGCACCCGATTCATCGCCAGCACACTACCCAGCGCGATCGCCAGCACGGTACCCAGCGCATACCCCCCAAGGGTCGTCATGAGGGTTGTCGCCAGATGCGGCCACAGGTCGCCCTGGGTGACCAGACCGGCGTAGATACGGTGCCAGACCTCCAGCGGTGCGGGCATGAGACGGCTGGGAAGCGCAAACCCGCGCACGACCGCCCACCAGATGAACACCAGCAGCGCCAGTGGCAGCAGGCGCACAGCCGCGCCTCGCAATATCTGCATCACGGCCATGTGCCTCACCCCTGACCCAGCATGTCGCGCAGATGATTGGACAGCTCGGCAAAGCGTGGCAGCGCCAGCGTGCCCACATCGCGCGGGCGCGGCAGATCGATGGTCAGGTCTTCGATGACCTTGCCTGGCCGCCCGCTCATCACGACGACGCGATCAGACAGGAATACCGCTTCCTGAATGGAGTGGGTGATGAACAGCACCGAGGG
Source organism: Pseudomonadota bacterium (assembly GCA_023427945.1). Classification (GTDB taxonomy): domain Bacteria; phylum Pseudomonadota; class Gammaproteobacteria; order Burkholderiales; family Burkholderiaceae_B; genus Schauerella. Next base: position 13,097 of record JAEYZR010000350.1, read on the forward strand.
TTGCGTCTGCATCCAGATACGCTGCAGTTCGATCATCATCGTTTCACGCGTCATCGCATCCAGGGCCGCGAACGGCTCGTCCATGACCAGGATGGAAGGGTCGCGCACCAGTGAACGGGCAACGGCCACACGCTGCTGCATCCCACCGGACAATTCGTGCGGATATCGGTCCTGGAAGTCTTTCAGGCCCACCAGTTCGAGCAGCGCCTGCGCACGTGGCATGGCCGCGTGCGCGGATTTCCCGGTCAGGCGGATGGGCAACAACACGTTTTCGAGCGATGTCTTCCACGGCAGAAGCGCCGACTGCTGGAACGCCACGCCGACATCCTCACGTGCCCCACGCGCCGGCACACCGTCGAAACGCACTTCGCCGGTGGACGGGGCCTGAAGTCCTGAGACCAGCCGGACCAGTGTGGACTTCCCACAGCCCGAGGGGCCCAGCACCGAGACGAACGACGAGGGCTGGACGGACAGGTTGAAGTCCTCCAGCGCAAGCACCGAGCCGCGACGACTCGTGTAGCGCACGCTGACATCGTGCAGCTCAAGCAATGTATTTTTGGTCGGCGCAGGCGCCGAACCACCGTCATTACCCATTATCTGGCGTTCTCCACGGCGGTAGAAACAGCCTTCCTGTCAAAATCGTTGGACGACTTCGAAAACTGATCGGTATAGAGCCTGGACAGATCGAAGTCGGTGGTGGTGATCTGGTCGCCCGCCTTCATCTTCTGGACGATGTTCTTCCAGTCGTCTTCGGTATATACACCCAGGCGATCAGTGCGGGACTTCAGGTCGCCGATCCGGTAAGTGCCTTCATTGACGGCCTTGAAGGTCTCGATCCACTTGGCTTCATTTTCGGCCGTGGGTTTCGCACTCGGGTCGATCTTCCAGTATGCACGCACGCACTTCTCGGTATCCTGCATGCAGGCGATGAGCGACTTGCTGGTGGCGCGTGCCATGCCTTCGACCAGCTTGGGGTTTTTCTTGATCAGTTCGTCGCTTGCGGCCAGGCCATTGGAGAACACATTGAGGAACTCGTCAGGAATCTGCAGGCGGCGAATCTCGGTGCCGGCTTGTTCCATCAAGACGTTTTGCGGCGCCGGCAGGTTCAGCGCATCGACGCTGCCCGACTTCAGGCGCGACCAGGCCGCTGCGCCCACACCCACGGGCAGAACCTGGACATCCTTCATCCAGGTCACGCCGGCGTCCTGCAGCATCAGCCGCGACATGGGCAGGTTGCCCCAGCTCAGTGCGCCCACACCGAGCTTCTTGCCTTTCAGGTCGGCCAGCGTCTTGATGGGGCTGTCTTTCAGTACCGTGAATTCGAAGATGTTGCGCGGGTAGAAGTTATAGAAGAACTTGATCGGGAAAGGCTCGCCCTTGGAGGCGGCAATGATCGCCAGATCGGAATTCATGATGCCGAATTCCACCGAGCCATTGGCCACCTGCGGCATCAGCACGGCAGTGCCCTGCACCGACACGTACTCCAGTTCGATGCCTTCTTCCTTGAAGAAACCCAGCGTTTCGCCAAAAGGAATGGCGGCTTCCACTGCCGACCACGCCGGGGGATACCCGATCTTCGCTTTCTGCAGCGTCTGCGCGCCCGCGCCGGTGGCACCAAGCATCAAGGCGGCGGCAAGCGGCGCACCAAAAATAAGTTTAGCGGTAGTTTTCATCAGGAATGTCTTAGGAAAAGAATACGATGGAACAAGCAGTTCAAAATGGATGGAACGCCGTCAGAGCGACGTCAACGCGACCTGTCCCCTGGGGGTATCGAGCAACACGCGCATGTAGGGGGCATCGGAAGCAAGCACGTGAATATCCACACCGAGCTTTCGATACAGGCGATTGATGCGCTCATGCTGGGGATGCCCTGCTTCGCAGCCGGCGATCGCACAACCGCTTGCCGACAGCCTAGTCGAGGGGTGTGGCGTATCGAGCCAGTCGATGAAGAACGGCGCGAACAGGCCAAGCTCGTTGGGTTCCGGAATCATCAGTTTCCACTTGAGCGTCTCACCGCCTGGCGTCAGACGTTGCAGGTCATGAACGGGAGCCTCGATCCCCTCTTGCCGATAGGCGGCGGCCAGACTATCGAAATCCCCCGACCCGCATACCACGATGAAGCGATGCAAGGCCGGTCGGGGAAAGGCTTCGATGGCGTCGCGAACGGGGCTGCGCGCCGCAAGCGCCGGGTCAGGGGCGATCAGTTCCAGATAAACAGGCGATCCCGTGCCCAGCAACGCGTTGCGCGTTCCCAGATCCGGGTGACTGCCGCCGGCTTGAGTGGGTACCCCGGTCAGGTCGGAAAAGCTGCGCGTGAGCGCGTCGAGGTCCGATCCGCCATACATGAAGTGATCGAGAGCTTTCATTTTCAAGGGTAAATCCTGTGCATCACAAAAAGTGTCGCGCGACCTCGCCGGATGGAAAAAGCATTTCAGTTTCCGGCTGCCCCGTAGTGGATTCTTGTCAAATTACCGGAAAATATACTAACAGCTTCCTATATATTTATTGCATATATAGTTATTCTGAAATGGCTAATCTAGGCGTATACCCTTAAGATAATCAATCGCACACAGTCCGCCAACCGCCCTCTCCCATCATGCCCGATACCACCGCCTGGCTTGCGTTCTCGCTTCTTTGCCTCGGGATGGTGCTCACCCCCGGGCCGAACATGATCTACCTGGTTTCGCGCTCGATCTCCCAGGGGCCACGCGCAGCCATGATCTCGCTGGGCGGTGTGGCGCTCGGGTTCGTGTTCTACATGCTGTGTGCCTCGCTGGGCATCAGTGCCCTGCTCATGGCAGTGCCCTATGCCTACGATGCCTTGCGCATCGCGGGGGTGATCTACCTGCTGTATCTCGCCTGGCAAGCGGTGAAGCCCGGCGCCCAGTCGCCGTTCGCCGTCAGGTCGCTGCCCCGGCACAGCGCAAAGAAACTGTTCCTGATGGGGTTTCTGACCAACCTGCTCAACCCGAAGATCGCGATTGTCTTCCTGTCATTGCTGCCGCAGTTCATCAAGCCCGAACTGGGGCATGTGCTCGCTCAGTCGCTCGTTCTGGGAACCACGCAGATCATCATGAGCGTGACCGTCAACGCGCTGATCGCCCTGAGCGCCGGCGCCATTGCCGCCACGCTGGCGGGACGCCCCATGTGGCTGATCATCCAGCGCTGGATCATGGGCACGGCGCTGTTCGCGCTGGCCGTGCGCATGGCGCTGGACAGCCGCAGGTAAGCTTGCGCTGCGTGGCCATCGGCACGGTCAGGCCGGGCGAATCGAAAGACCGGCCTGCCTGACCGCGCATCCTGATGCGCCCGCCTTCAGGCAACCTCGCCCAGATACGCCTCGCGCACCCTGGGATCGTCCAGCAGCTGGTTGGCCGGACCTTCCAGGATCAGCTCCCCGGACTCCATCACATAGCCACGGTGGCTGTTCTCCAGCGCCAGCTTGGCATTTTGCTCGATCAGAAGAATGGTCACGCCCTCGGCGGCGATCATGCGCACCACTTCGAACACTTTCTCGACCATCAGGGGCGCCAGGCCCATCGATGGTTCATCGAGCAGCAACAGCCGGGGCCGGGCAATCATGGCGCGGCCCATCGCCACCATCTGCTGCTCCCCGCCCGACAACGTGCCAGCCGTCTGTTTGCGCCGCTCGGCCAGCCTGGGGAACAAGGTGAACACGCGATCGGTGTCGCGCTTCACCTCGACGGCGTCACGGCGCGTGTAGCCCCCCATTGCCAGGTTCTCTTCGATGGTGAGCTGACCGAAGATGCCTCGTCCTTCAGGCACCATCACCAGCTTCTTGCGCACGAGTTCGAATGACGCCGTGCCCGTCATGTCCTGACCGGCATACATCACCTGCCCGCCCGTCACTGGCACCAACCCGCAGATGGCACGCAGGGTCGTGCTCTTGCCGGCTCCGTTGGCACCGATCAGGGAGACCAGTTCGCCCTCGTTCACGCTCAGGTCTATGCCGCGCACAGCGCGAATTCCACCATAGGAAACCTGCAGATGACGCAGTTCAAGCAAGGGTTGTCTTGCGCTCATGCCTGTGCTCCTGGAACGGTCTGGGCTTGCTGGGCAGCCCCAGCCCCGAGATAGGCTTCGATGACTTTCGGGTTGCGCTGCACATCCACCGGCCGGCCCTCGGCCAGTACCTTGCCGTATTCCAGCACCAGCAGACGATCGCACAGGTTCATCACCAGCTTCATGTCGTGCTCGATCAACAACACGGTCGTACCGTCCGTGCGGATCTTTTCGATGAGCTGGCGCAACACCAGCGTCTCCGAAGCGTTCATGCCGGCGGCCGGTTCGTCCAGCGCAAGCAGCTTGGGATCGGTCGCCAGCGCCCGCGCAATCTCCAGGCGCCGCTGATCGCCATAGGGCAAGGACTTTGCCACCTCGTTGGCTCGATGGCCGATCCCCACGTAGTCCAGCAGTTCGTGCGCACGCGCCTCGATCTGCCTTTCTTCCCGTCGCGTCGATGAGGTGCGCAGCACGGCACCGATCACGCCGGCACGGGTACGTATGTGACGCCCGATCATGACGTTTTCGATCACGCTCAGATTACCGAACAGCCGGATGTTCTGGAAGGTGCGGGCCAGCCCGAGGTGGGCCACTTCGTGTGGTTTGCGTCCGGTCAGGGTCTCACCGGCAAAGGTGCAGGTGCCCGATTCCGGGATGTACAGGCTGGTCAACACGTTGAACAGCGTGGTCTTGCCGGCGCCGTTGGGTCCGATCAATCCATAGATCTCGCCCGTCTCGATCTGGAACCCGACATCGGATAATGCCTGCAGACCGCCAAATCGCTTGGATAGCCCCTGGGCTTGAAGAAGCACGCTCATGCTGCGTCTCCTTTGCCGTGGGCGAGTTCACGACGGCGTACCGCAGAGGGCCACAGGCCCGCCGGACGGAACAACATCACCAGTACCATGGCCAGCCCGAACATCAGCATGCGTATGCCTTCGGGGTCGAGCACGACGGCACCGAACAGCATGTGCTGCGCCGGTTCGACCACGGCCCGCAGGAACTCGGGCAAGGCCGCCAGGATGAGCGCTCCCAGGATCACTCCGGGAATATGGCCCATGCCGCCCAATACGACCATGCACAGAATCGAGATCGATTCGGTCAGGCTGAAACTCTCGGGGCTGACGAACCCTTGCATCGCTGCAAACATGGCGCCTGCCACGCCCCCGAACGAGGCGCCCATCGCGAAGGCCAGCAGTTTGACGTTGCGTGTGTTGATACCCATCGCCTTGGCGGCGATCTCGTCTTCACGAATGGCCTCCCACGCGCGGCCAATACGCGAATTCTGCAGGCGCACACATATCAGCAGGATGATGAGCACCGCGGCCAGCAGCAAGTAGTAGTACTTCTCCGGGCCAGTCACCCGGATCCCCATGATGGTCTCGGCACGTCCGAACGTGAACTCGCCGATCTTGAACGCGTCGATCCGGTTGATGCCCTGTGGGCCGTTGGTGATGTTCACCGGTGCGTTCAGGTTGGTCAGGAAGATCCGGATGATTTCACCGAAACCCAGCGTCACGATGGCCAGATAATCGCCACGAAGCTTCAGCGTGGGAGCCCCCAGCATGACCCCGAACACCCCGGCCACGGCAATCGATATGGGCAGGATCGCCCAGAACGGCAGGTGCAGGCCAAAGTGTGGCGAAGCCAGCAGTGCCCAGGTGTACGCGCCCACGGCATAGAACGCGATATAGCCCAGATCGAGCAGGCCGGCAAAGCCCACGACGATGTTCAGGCCGAGTGCCAGCATCACGTACAGCAATGCGAAGTTCATGATGCGCACCCAGCCCTGCCCGGCCAGTCCGACCACGAACGGCAGGATGGCCAATACCACACCGATCAGGGCGATGCCGACCAGGGTGCGCGTGGGTGTGCGTCGATTCAAGGAAGCGGTCAGTGTCATGCGCGGTCTCCCACTCGTTCACCCATCAGGCCCGAAGGACGGAATATAAGGACCAGCACCAGCACCACGAAAGCGAAGACATCCTGATAATGACTGCCCAGGAACCCGCCGGTGATGTCACCGATATAGCCCGAGCCCAGCGCCTCGATGACACCAAGCAGCAGCCCGCCCAGCATCGCGCCGCCAAGATTGCCGATGCCGCCCAGCACGGCGGCGGTGAACGCCTTCAGACCCAGCATGAAGCCCATCGTGTACTGGGCTACGCCGTAATAGGTGGTGATCATCGTGCCCGCCACGGCGGCCAGCGCCGAACCGATCAGGAATGCCGCCGAGATGACGGTATTGATGTTCACACCCATCAGACCCGCGACTTCGCGGTTCTGCGACGTGGCGCGCATGGCGGTGCCCAGCCGGGTGCGATGCACGACGAAGGTCAGGCCGGCCATCAGCGCGCCTGCGATCACCATGATGGCCACCTGCAGGCCGCTGATGCGCGCGCCCATGATGGTGTACACCTCGGGCACGATGATCTGGGGAAAGCTCAGGTAATTGCGGCCCCAGATCATCATGGCCAGGTTCTGCAGGATGATGGACACGCCGATGGCGGTGATCAGCGCAGCCAGTCGTGGGGCTCGGCGCAAGGGGCGATACGCCACGCGCTCGGCCGTCCAGCCCACGATCATGCACACGGGCACCGCCACGAGAATGCCTGCGCCCAGGACGAACCAGGCCGATGCATTGGGGTCGGCGCCTACCAGCGCACTGACGGTGATGGTCACGATCATCGCGCCTATCATCACCACGTCGCCATGCGCGAAATTGATGAGGCCGATGATGCCATACACCATCGTGTAGCCCAACGCGACCAGCGCATACACGCTGCCCAGCGTCAGGCCATTGATTAATTGTTGAATGAAGATGTCCATGCTGCGCCTTGAGAAAATTAGGGCACACGATGAGCCGGACGCGATCGGCCCGGCTCATCGTAAACAGGCGGGCGGCACGCCGCCGGCCTTCGAGCCTTGGCTACTTGCCGTTGCTCACCATCGTGTGGACCATTTCCCACTTGCCGTTCTTCACTTCATAGACCGTCACGGCCACTTCGTTCAGGTCGCCCTTGTCGTCGTAGGCAATGTGCTCGCTGGTCGCGCCGCTGCGCGAGAGCTTGGCCAGCTCGGGCAAGTACTTCTCGGGATTGGCCGTCTTGGCTTTCTCGATGGCGGTGACCAGGTTCCAGGCGCCGTCATAGGCATAAGGCGCGTAGACACCAGGTGCCTTGTTGAAGCGCGCCGCGTAGGCTTGCTCGAACGTCTTGCCCGCTGCCATGTCTGAGATGGGCACGCCGGCAAGCGAAGCATAGGTGCCATTGGCCGCATCGCCCGCCAGCTTGATGAACGTATCGCTGCGCGTCATCTCGCCGGAGACCAGGGGTGCGCTGATGCCCAGCGTGGCAATCTGGCGCTTCATGGGACCCGACTGTGCGTCCAGGCCACCGAAGAAGATGGCATCGGGCGCGGCAGCCTTGATGTTGGTCAGGATGGAGGTGAAATCGTTGGCCTTGTCGGTGGTGTACTCACGGCGAACGATCGTGCCGCCAGCGGCCTTCACCGCTTGCTCCACGCGATCGGTCAGACCTTGACCATACGACGAACGATCATCGATCAGGGCGATTTTCTTGGCCTTGAGGTTATCGACCATGAACTTGCCCACTGCCGAACCCTGCTGGGTGTCGCTGGTCATCATGCGAAACGTCGTTTCGTAGTTCTGCTGGGTATATTCGGCAGCCGTGGCCATTGCGATCTGCGGCAGACCCGCATCATGGTAGATGCGTGAGGCGGGGATGGTAGTGCCCGAATTGAAGTGTCCCAGGATGCCTGCGACGTTGTCGTCCACGAGTTGCTGCGCGACTTGCACGGCCACGCGCGGGTCGGCCTGATCGTCCTTGGAGACCAGAACGAAACGGGCGGGTTCGCCATCGACCACGATGCCACGCTTGTTGGCCTCTTCCAGCGCGAGGGTCAGGCCATTCTGCATGTCTTCGCCGTAATGCGACTGCGGCCCGGTCAGGGGTGCGGCAAAGCCGAAGCGAATGTCCTTTGCCTGGGCGACGCCCGTCGATGCAAAGGCCAGTGCGACGACTGCGGCGCAGCCCGTGAGTGTATGTACGACTTTTTGTGCTTTCATGGTGCTCCCTCCGTGGCCGGATCTGCGGCCTATTGGACGATTTCCTGAAGTCGCGCCTGATGACGCGACCTTACTCTTCGCGAATCTCCTGGTGTGAAAGACTCGCGTTCCTGCCTGGCGACAGAGAGAGGCCCATCCTCACCCTATCGTCATCAAACTTGCATTGCCGCCAGCGGCCGCCGTGTTCACGCTCAACGAGCGTTCGGCAAGCAGGCGCTCGATCACGTATGTCTGGCCACGCGCCAGGTCTTCAGAGGTCAGGCCCTGTACGGAAATCAGGGCGCCGGGACGTGCGGCGATACGGCGGTTCAAATGCAGCAGTGCGTCGCTGTCGCCTTCGAACAGGACCGCATCGTATTGCGCATGATCGAGCTCGGCATCGGCGACCGTCGTCGCTGCGGCATCGGGGATCGTGCGCAGGAACTCCTGGATCACGGGGGTCTCGACAAACAGCGCCCGGTTGCCACTTTGCTGGACCACCTGCCACTGGGCCTGAGCACCTTCGCGCGTAGCCGCCACGCACAGGACGGTGCCGCGCGGCACGAGCGACCAGGTATTGGTCTCACCGGTAGGTCCGGGCAGCGTGACGCTCCAGGGTTGCGCACCGGCCAATCCATCGATGCGCGGCAGACCCGCCGGACGCTTGCTCAACAGGCGAAGCAGATAGAGCGGGCCACCCGCCTTGGGCCCGGTGCCGGACAGCCCCTCTCCCCCAAAGGGCTGCACGCCCACCACGGCGCCAATCACATTGCGGTTCACGTACAGGTTGCCCGCATGGATTTTCTGAGTGACCTGCGCGATGGTCTCGTCGATCCGTGAATGCACCCCGAATGTCAGGCCATAACCCGTTGCGTTGATACTGTCGATCAGTTGTGCCAGCGCGCTGCGCGAAAAACGCACGATGTGCAGAACCGGCCCGAACACCTCATGTTCGAGTGCCTCGATACTGTCGAGCTCGATGATCGTCGGGGAGACAAACGTTCCGTGGCGGCAGGCCGCGGGCAAAGACACCTGCTCGACGCGATGGCCTTCTGCCCGCTTTTTCTCCACATAACGCGCAAGAGCGTTCTGGGCGTCGGCATCGATGACAGGCCCCACGTCGGTGGTCAGGCGATCCGGATTGCCCACCGACAATTCGTAGAGCGCACCGCGCAACATGTCCAGCATGCGATCGGCGATTTCTTCCTGCAGACACAGCACGCGCAGGGCCGAGCACCGCTGGCCGGCCGAATCGAAGGCCGAAGCCAGCACATCGAAGACAACCTGCTCGGCCAGCGCCGACGAATCCACCACCATCGCGTTCTGGCCGCCCGTCTCGGCGATCAGCGGAACCGGATGGCCGGCATCATCCAGGCGCTCGGCCAGCGTGCGCGCAATCATCCGGGCGACATCCGTGGAGCCGGTGAACATGACCCCGCGCACCCGGGCATCAGCTGTCAGCGCTGCGCCTACGGTCTCTCCGCGGCCCGGCAGCAATTGCACCGCACCGCGTGGCACACCCGCCGCATGCAGCAGTGCGACGGCCTGGGCGGCGATCAGGGGCGTCTGTTCGGCCGGCTTGGCGAGCACCGTATTGCCGGCCGCCAGCGCTGCGGACACCTGCCCCAGGAAGATGGCCAGCGGAAAATTCCAGGGGCTGATACACACCACCGGGCCCAGCGGGCGATGGGTGTCATTGGAGAAATCGCGCTCGATCTGCAGTGCGTAGTAGCGCAGGAAGTCGACCGCTTCACGCACCTCTGCGATGGCATTGTTCAGCGATTTGCCGGCCTCGCGCACGATCAGCCCCAGCAATGGCTGCATGTTCTGCTCGAGCATCTGAGCGGTGCGTCGCAGGCACAAGGCGCGTTCACTGACAGGGGTGGCCTGCCAGATCGGCCCGGCATTGCAGGACGCCAGCAGCGCCTTGTCGACATCGGCCTGATCGGCCTGGACGACAGTGCCCACCATGTCGCGGTGATCGGCCGGATTGCGTACAGGCTGCGCACGCTCTGGCGGATAGGGCTCGCCCGCATCGTCCAGCATCGGAAAAGCCTGCCAGTTCGTCGCCGCGCTGGCCAGCAAGGCCGCGGAAAGCGACGCCAGCCGATGTTCGTTGGACAGATCAAGACCCGCAGAGTTGGCACGCTGCTCGCCTGACGCCACATACAGGTCACGCGGCAGGGGAATCTTTTCGTGCGGCGCGCCCGGCGGCTGTATCCTGGCGGCCACCTCGACGGGGTCGGCAACCAGGTCTTCGATGCGCACGTCATCGTCGTTGATCAGATTGACGAACGAGGTGTTCGCCCCGTTCTCCAGCAAGCGGCGCACCAGATAGGCCAGCAAGGTCTCGTGCGTGCCGACAGGCGCGTAGACGCGGCACGGACGATTGAGCTTGCCTTGCGCGACCGGGCCAGTGACCTCCTCATACAGCGGTTCGCCCATGCCATGCAGGCACTGGAACTCGTACTGGCCGGGGTAGAAATTCTGGCCCGCCATGTGATAGATGGCTGCCAGCGTATGCGCGTTGTGGGTGGCGAACTGCGGAAAGACGGCTTCGGGCGCATTGAGCAGCTTGCGTGCGCAGGCCAGATAGGACACATCGGTGTAAACCTTGCGCGTGAAAACCGGATAGCCTTCCAGGCCATCGACCTGTGCGCGCTTGATTTCACTGTCCCAGTAAGCCCCCTTCACCAGTCGCACCATGATGCGATGGCCCGAACGCCTGGCAAGATCGATCACGTAATCGATCACATGCGGCGCACGCTTCTGGTAGGCCTGAATGACGAACCCGATACCGTTCCATCCGGCCAGCGCACTGTCGGCGCAGAGCGCTTCGAGCAGGTCCAGCGAGATTTCCAGCCGGTCCGCCTCTTCGGCATCGATGTTCAGACCAATGTCGTAGCGCCGTGCCAGACGGGCAAGCTCGAGCATGCGCGGCAACAGTTCTGCCATGACCCGCTCGTGCTGCGAGCGACTATAGCGAGGGTGCAACGCAGAAAGCTTGATGGAGATACCCGGGCCTTCATAAATGCCCCGACCGTTGGAGGCCTTGCCTATCGCATGGATGGCCTGGACATAGGCGTCGTGATAGGTGCGTGCATCCGCTTCGGTGGTGGCGGCTTCACCCAGCATGTCGTAGGAATAACGAAAGCCTCGCGCTTCGAATTTCCGACTGTTGGCCAGGGCTTCGGAGATAGTCTCGCCAGTCACGAACTGCTCGCCCATCATGCGCATGGCCATGTCCACACCCTTGCGGATCAGAGGCTCCCCGCCCTTGCCAATCATGCGGGTGAGCGCACGCGACAGAGACTGCTCGCTGCTCGTGGTCACGAGGCGGCCCGTCAGTACCAGCCCCCATGTCGCCGCGTTGACAAACAACGAGGACGACTGGCCCACATGCGCGTGCCAGTCGCCCCGGCTGATCTTGTCGCGGATCAAGGCATCGCGGGTGGCCCGGTCAGGGATGCGCAACAGCGCCTCGGCCAGGCACATCAGCGCCACGCCTTCCTGGCTGGAAAGAGAAAACTCCTGAATCAATCCCTCGACCACGCCGCCACGCCGTTTGCTGCGCATGGCATTCACCAGGTCGGTCGCCAGTGTCTGTACGCGCGCTCCCTGCGCCGCACGGGCCTGGCCGATCAGCAGCGGGATGCACTCCTGCTCGGGGCGGCGATAGGCCGATGTGATGGCCGCACGCAGCACCGACTGGGGCGCGACGCCTTGGGCGAATTCCATGAAAGGTAGCACCAAGGGATCGTGCTCGGTAGCAACCTCGTCCTGAACCCCTTCGTATCCGGCGAGGTGCGACAGTTCAGGCGGGATTCTGCCGCTCTCCACCTGCTCCAGATACGCCAGGAGCGATTGTTTGACAAACCAGTGAGGGGTGCGGCCCACGCGCTCGGCGGCAGCCCGCAACCTCGCCCGCAGGGCATCGTCAACCTTTACACCAACTGTCGTGCTTGCCATGATTTCGCTCGTCGAAACTGGAGTTATCGCGGCGGATTATAGGCAGATTGCATCAAAAACGATCTCGGGTTTACCCTTTCAGGTTGCACCTTTTACATACCGGTTCACCTTGTCGGCCACAGGGTTGCACGGGCCAAAACATGACAACCGCCCGCCCTCGCGCCTGCGCCAGCCCGACGGTGCGCATGATCGGTGCGCTGTGCTCGCCGCCCACGCCTTCAGTGCGCAGGACTATCATCTAGACCATGTGGATGGCGATCAACATCCTTAACCCAGAGACATCATGGTGCAAACTCTCGCAGGCCCTGCCACCTCGCCCACCCCCCCACCCCAAGGCCTGCCAGCACTGCTGCAACGCATCATGGTGCTGGCCACGCCGACCACGGTGCTGGCCATGTTCCAGGTACTCGCCCAGCTTGCGGAAACATGGTTGGCGGCGCGTCAAGGAACGGCTGCGCTGGCAGGCTGGGCGGTAGTACTGCCCTTTGCACTGTTGCTGCAGCAAATGTCGGCAGGCGCCATGGGCGGAGGCGTGGTCTCGGCCATCGCCCGAGCCCTGGGCGCGGGCCGCACCGACGAAGCATCGGCCCTGGTGCGCCATGCCCTGGTGATCGCCCTGAGCGCCGGAGTGCTGTTCAGTGTGACCCTGGCCATCTTCCCGCTCGCGATCTTCACCCTGATCGCAGGACCAGAGATCGCCCGCGCTGGTGCGCCCTATGCCGCATGGCTGTTTGGCGCCGGTGCGATACCCGCCTGGCTGGCCAACACGCTGGGCTCTATCCTGCGGGGTGGCCAGCGCCACCGGCTTGCCGCCCGCATTCTCATCCTCACGTGGCTGGTGGTTCCCATTCTGGGCTGGGTACTTGCCGAGCCTGTCGGTCTGGGCCTGGCAGGGCTGGGCATCGCCTACGCGGTGTGCTTCGCCACGGCGGCACTCATCATGGGCATCGTCGTCTTGCAAGGTGGCGCCGGGTTCGCGCCTGCCTTGCGCGGCCCGATATCGGGGGAGCTGTTGAACCGCGTGCTTTCCGTGGGCCTGGTGGCATGCGGATTGGCCACCATCAGCAATCTCACCACCATTTTGGTGACCAGTCAGATCAAGCATTTTGGCACCAATGCCGTGGCCGCCTACGGTATATCGGCACGGCTGGAATTTTTTGTCGTGCCCCTGGCCTTTGGTGTCGGTTCAGCGATGACTGCGCTGATAGGCAGCGCAGTCGGTGCGCGTGACTGGGCGAATGCCCGGCGCATTGCCTGGCTGGGCGGTGGCCTGACCTTTGGCGTGACCGCCACGATCGGCTTTGGCGTTGCCATTTTCGCCAGCGAGTTTGCCCGCGCCTTCACCCAGGACCCCGCCGTGGTGGAGGTCGCGACGATTGCATTGCGAATCATCGGACCCGTGTTTGGCGTCTATGGCCTGGGCATGGCCATGTATTTTTCCGCGATGGGTGCAGGCCGCATGCGTTGGCCCGTGTATGGCGCTCTCGCCCGTATCAGCGTGGCCACGCTTGGCGGCTGGGCCCTGGCGAACCTGTTGGGCATGGGCATCGAGGGCCATTTCCTGGGTGTCGCACTGGGCATTGTCTGCTATGGCACGCTCACCGCTTGCGGTGTGCGCCAGACATACTGGCGCTGAGAGGCTTGCGCAATGCTCAGGGCTTGATGCCGAGGGAGGTCCTGAACTCCTCGATCATGGAAAAATACACCATGAGCTGACGTGTCAGCGCTCCCTGCGTGATGCCTCCGATGCCGTCGATGTCCATCTCGATGGTCGGCTCGTTGTCATCGTCCAGATACACGCGTACCCAGCGATTCTCGCGATTGAACGCGTTGACGGCCGTCAACGAGACCTTCGCGGCGGGAAAATTGGTGACCAGCTGGATATTCTCGCAGGCTGCGGGCCCGCAATCGTAGAACTCCACCCGGATCTCGCGCGCGCCGGTGTTGCCCGGGTCGACTGAGATGAGCGGATCGTCCACGTCGTCGCGCCCCACGCTGTAGGTATGACCCAGCATATCCAGCACGCCGCTCAGCGTCTGCACATCGATACCCGCAAGCGAAGTATCTGCATGCGCAAACGCCTCATCTTCTGCCGCGACCGCGGCATCGGCAGCGGCCTCAGCAGCGGCAGCGACTGCGTCTTCTGCCACATCGGCATCAGCCTCTTCGGCGCTTTCGACGTCTTCGTCCTGATCGGAGGACAGTTCCGGATCGAGTGCCGACTGCGAACCGGCGAACTTGGCAAAGAACTCGTCCAGGGACATTTTTTCGCCGTTCAGATCGACGACATTGTCGGCATACATCAGCCGCGAAATCACCTTGTCGCCCTCCAGGCGTGCCACGCCCAGATCCTGCAACGTCTCGATCCCCTGGTCGATCTGTGCGGTCACGAGTTCGCGGGCGGCATCGGGCGTCATCTTGACCTGCTCGACCATCACCTTGGTCGCCATGTCGATGGCCATCGGGCGTGAAAGATTGAAAAAGCCATCGACCTGTTTGACGGCGCCCAGCGCGCGCTCACGCGCACTGCCCTGTGCCGGCAGTGCCGTGAGCTGCACACTCAGCGCCGCGCGTTGCTCGCCCTTGTCGCCTTTCCAGAGCAGGGGCTCGATGGCCAGCACAGGATCGCCCGCAAGCAGTTGCTTGCCGGCTTGGATCAGGGTGGCGGTGGACTTTTCGTACTGTCTCGCCCCCGCATCATCGGAACCCGTGACCAGGCCCGCCGACATGGCATCGTACTCACGCGTGATCGTGGCGACCGCCTGGCCGTCCAGTTGCCGGGCGCGTGCCACCAGACGCATGGCGCCCAGATTGGCATGGCTCACTTTCAAGGTTTCAGTGCCCAGCACCAGTTCCAGATTGACGTGTTTGCCGTCTTCTTCGATCACCACCCGATAGCCCGCGTTGTCGAGTTCTGCGTCGAACCTGTTGCCCGGGGCCTTGATCTGGACATGTTCGGCGTGCATATGAGATTGCCCCGCACCCAGATCGAACGTGCCCCGCCGTGTGTTCAGCCCGGCACTCAAGCCTTCTATGGTCAACGCGGCATGGTCGTCGGCCGACCCGCCTGCCATGCGGATCAACTCTACCCTGAGATTACCGATGAACTTGCGCTGTTCCCGCATGAAATCGCCATCGCCCTTCATGCCCGAAAAGGACAGCGACAGGTCGTCGTCTTTGTAGGTCAGCGCCGGGATCGACCATTCCAATAC
>JAEYZR010000391.1 GCA_023427945.1 Pseudomonadota bacterium
GGGAATGACGATCACCGAAGTGGACACGACCGTGTTCCAGGAGCGTGCCGTGAAGATCCAGGACAAGTTCGCTGCCGACCGTAAGGCCGAGGACCTGCTCAAACAGATTCGCGACGCTCGATAAGCCCTCGTTTCGCTGGAGTTCGCAATGCGATATATACACAACGTGGCGCTGGCATTGCTGGCGGTGCTGTTTGCCGTGATGGTGGTGGTGGGTACCATGCAGGTGGTCAATCGCAGCCTCTTCAACAGCTCATTGAGCTGGAGTGAAGAGCTGCAGAAGTTCACTTTCATATGGGCGGTGTTCATCGCCATACCTGTTGCCTACGTACGCAAGTCCCATCTGCGGGTGGACGTGCTGGTGGACATGATGCCGCCCCGGCTGGCCACCGTCCTGGGTTTCGTGACCGACCTCCTGTGGTTGATCCTGGGGCTGGCGTTCGTGTTCCTGACCTGGAAGCTGATGAGCGTGGCGCGTTATCAGCAAAGTGCCGGGCTGGGCATCAGCATGGCCTGGGCCTATAGCGGCATGTTGATCGGCGGGGCCTATCTCACGTTGTGTGCGTCGGTCAAACTCATTGCGCGCCGCCATGTCGACGTGGAGGTGGCGCCATGACGCTGATCTTCATATTCGGCGGGCTGCTCGTACTGGTCATGCTGGGCGTACCCATTTTGCTGGCCATCGCCAGCGTCAGTCTGGCTGGCGTGAGCCTGCTCGACGGGCTGGTCCCGGCATTGATGGCGCAGAAGTCCTTCGCCATGCTCGACTCCTTCAGCCTGCTGGCCCTGCCGTATTTCATACTGGCCGGCTCCATCATGGCGCGCGGTGGCTTGAGCGAAGGCCTGATCGGCTTTTCGCAGCAAATCGTCGGTCACATCCGCGGCAGTCTGGGCCATACCGCCGTGCTGTCCTGCACGGCGATGGCCAACGTGTCCGGATCGTCGACGGCCGAAGCGGCTGCCGTGGGCTCGGTCGTCATTCCGGCCATGCGCAAGGCTGGCTACCGGCCCGGGCTGGCGGCGTCGATCGTTGCGGCATCGGCCACCATCGGCCCGATCATTCCGCCCAGCATGACCATGATCATCTATGGTTCGATGACGGGTGTGTCGATCGGCGGCCTGTTCCTGGCGGGCGTTCTGCCCGGCATCCTGGTGGCGATCACGCTCATGGTGGTGATCTACGGTCTGTCGTACCTGCCCAGGTACGAAGAGCTGCGCACCGTGCTGCCACGCGCCACCCTGCGCCAGATCGCCCGGGCCACGCTCGAAGTCTGGCCGGCACTGCTGGCGCCGTTCGTGATCATGGGCGGGATTCTTTTCGGCATCTTCACGGCGACCGAAGCAGGCGTGGTGGCATGCGTGTACAGCCTGGCTGTCAGTGTGCTGTGGTATCGCGCCATCTCCTGGAAGGATCTGTTCCTGATCCTGGTCGATGCCGCGATCACCACTGCGATGGTGGCAGGTGTGATCGGCATGGCAGGGGCGCTGGGCTGGATGTTGAGCTATCTGAGCTTCAATGACCTGATGCTGGCCAACCTGCGCGGGATCACCGAAAGCCCGATGGTCATGCTGCTGATTCTGCTGGCGCTCATGCTGTTGTTGACCATGCTGCTCGATGGGCTTGCCGTCGTGGTCGTGCTGGTGCCCACCATTGTCTACATCGGGCAGCACTTCGCACTGGATCCGATGCAACTGGGCATTCTGATGATCATGATCACCCAGATCGCCGGCTTGACGCCGCCCGTGGCGATATTGCTGTTCATCACCACCAGTATTGCCAAGACGAGCTTCATGGCGACCGTGCGTGAAAGCGGGCCGTTTGTCGGGGCCCTGCTGTTTGTACTGGGCATGGTGGTGCTGGTGCCCTCGCTGGCGACATGGTTGCCCGGGCTGGCGTTCGCACCTTGAGCAGACGTCACCGCACAGAGCCGATGTGAAACAGCGGCTCTGTGCAGGCAAGCACAACAGCGGCCTCATCGGCCGCTTTTTTTCGTCCACGTTCCGTGAGTCAGCGGCGATCAAGGCGGGATTACAATTCTCGTACGCGCAAGCGAACGCCGGGGCACCCGGCGCAGCGTTCAAAACTGCGCGGCACCCCGAGTCCGATCATGACGATGAATGCCAAACTGATTCCTCAGGGCTTTGAGCCCTTGCCCGCCAGCAGCCCTTTCGTGACGCTCGTGGGCACCCTTTATTTCCGTGCGCAGGAAAATGGCACTCGCGTGCTTGCGCTGCATGTGGTCAACGACCACATGAACATGCACGCCAATGCGCACGGTGGCATGCTCGCCACACTGGCCGACAGTGCGCTGGGCTACAACATTTCGCGCATGGCGAAGCGTGGGGTGGTGACAGCCCAGATGAATCTCGAGTTCCTGAGCGCTGTGCAGGAGGGCGACTGGCTCGAAGCCCACGTGACGATGGACAAGCAGGGAAGCCGGCTGGTTTTTGCCAGTTGTGATCTGATGGTGGGCGAGCGCCGCGTGCTGAAAGCGACGGCCATCTTCGCGGTGCGCCGCCAGGACGGCTCGCCCCAGCAGTCTGACGGCTGACCCTCGCATACCCCCCTGCAGTATCGTGCTAGCATACTCCCCATCAGTATGACGCCATTTGAATAGGACCTCACCATGAAATCTCGTGCCGCTGTCGCATTTGCACCAGGCAAACCTCTGGAAATCGTTGAAATCGATGTCGAGCCGCCGCGCAAGGGCGAAGTCCTGATCAAGATCACCCACACCGGGGTCTGTCATACAGATTCGTTCACGCTGTCCGGCGACGATCCCGAAGGCGTGTTTCCTGCCGTGCTTGGCCACGAGGGTGCCGGTGTGGTGGTCGAAGTGGGAGAGGGCGTCACCAGCGTCAGCCCGGGCGACCACGTCATTCCCCTGTACACCGCCGAGTGTGGCGAGTGTCTGTTCTGCAAATCCGGCAAGACCAACCTGTGCGTCTCGGTTCGCGCCACGCAGGGCAAGGGATTGATGCCCGACGGCACCACGCGCTTCTCCTACAACGGTCAGCCGATCTACCACTACATGGGATGCTCGACGTTCAGCGAGTACACGGTCGTGGCGGAAGTGTCGCTGGCCAAGGTGAATCCCCAGGCCAACCACGAACACGTCTGCCTGTTGGGCTGCGGCGTCACCACAGGGCTGGGAGCGGTCAAGAATACGGCCAAGGTCCAGCCGGGCGACAGTGTCGCCGTGTTTGGCCTGGGCGGCATCGGCCTGGCGGTCATCCAGGGGGTGCGCAAGGCGCAGGCCGGCCGAGTGATCGCCATCGACACCAACCCGGCCAAGTTCGATCTGGCCCGGACCTTCGGGGCCACCGACTGCCTGAACCCCAAGGATTACGACAAGCCGATCCAGCAGGTCATCGTGGAAATGACCGGCTGGGGCGTCGATCATTCTTTCGAATGTATCGGCAACGTGAACGTCATGCGTGCTGCGCTGGAGTGTGCGCATCGCGGCTGGGGACAGTCGGTGGTGATCGGCGTGGCCGGCGCCGGACAGGAAATCTCCACTCGTCCGTTCCAGCTGGTGACGGGACGCCGCTGGCTGGGTTCTGCATTCGGTGGCGTAAAAGGGCGTTCGGAACTGCCGGGCATGGTGGACGATGCGATGAGCGGCGAGATCGATCTTGCGCCATTCGTCACGCACACGATGGGTCTGGAAG
>JAEYZR010000393.1 GCA_023427945.1 Pseudomonadota bacterium
CGCCATAGGGCATGCCGCCCACGACTGTGGTGCTGCGCAGATCGGTCAGGTGCTTGCCATACAGGGCCGTGGCGTCAGTGACTTGCTGGGCCAGTTCGCGGGTGGGGGTCAACACCAGAACCTGCACGCCAACGCCTTTGTTGGCGGGCATGGCGGCGATGCGATTCAGGGCCGGCAGCATGAAGGCTGCGGTCTTGCCACTGCCTGTTTGGGCCGACACCATCAGATCTTCACCTGCCAGTGCCTTCGGAATGGCTGCAGCCTGCACGGGCGTGGGCGATTCGAAGCCGGCTTCGATCAGGGCGGACAACAGTTTGGGCGAGAGCCCGAGTTCTTTGAAAGACATGACTTTCCTTTGCGCCAACACAAATGGGCGGCGCATTTCGTCTGTATCGGCCTTGTGGGCCGTACACGAGACTACGGTTGATAGGTCATCGTTTCGACCGGATCAACCATGCGCTTAGAAGCAATTTCATGCTTCGCGTAAGGAAAGGAAGGTCAGGAATCGATGGTGTTCGGCATTCATTCAAAGTGCCTGGCTCGACCAGATAAACTGGTGATGTTGAACCCTGGCGCCATGAAAGCGTCTGCGTGATGGCAGACTGATTGCTGATGTCGTGCGACCGTTAAACGGGTCATTTCACGATGAGTGTCAGCGACAGGCGGCCTATGCCGAATACGGGATTTGTTGCAGTGCCAGAATTATAAGGGTAAACGCAGGGGTGCGTCCAGTGTCAATGTCGATGCGAACCAATTTATGGGCAGATGGCCGTTGTCGGTCAGCCACATGTTGGCCTGGCGAAAATGGTCGCAGCCTATGAATGGCGCCGGGGGGCGTGTCGCCGACAAAGGTGAAGGATGGTTGCAGGACAGCACGAGGTGATGGCTCGCGGCGGGCAATAGCGCGGCCTTTGCCTGGGCGTGGGCGCCCCAGAGCATGAACACTTTGGGGCCCGACCGGGCGACGTGGGCGATCAGTGCATCGGTAACTGCTTCCCAGCCTTTCCTGGCATGCGCGCCGGCACGGCCATCCTCTACGGTCAGTGAGGTGTTCAGCAGCAGCACGCCTTGTTCAGCCCAGGGCTGCAGATCATTGCCCACGATGGGGGGCTCGCCGGGGTACTCGCGGGCGAGCTCCTTGAACATGTTGCGCAGGCTGGGCGGGCGCTTTGCGGTGTCCGGGACGGAAAACGCCAGGCCCTGCGCCTGGCCGGGGCCGTGATAGGGATCTTGCCCCAGAATCACCACCCGCGTCTGGGCAGGCGACAAGTGGCGCAGTGCCTTGAACGGGTCGGCCGGATAGACATGCGTGCCGCTGGCCACGGCTTGATCGACGTGGCCGCCTGCGCGCGCGAGTTCGACGGCCACCGATGGGGCCTGCAACACTTCGCGCCAGTCCTTGGGCAAGGTCGCCGCCAGTGATTCGACCGTCTCGCGCAAGCGGTTGTCCACGGTGCTCGATACGTGGGTCATGGGCGGATCGCCGGGGCAGCCAGCGCGTCAAGTGCAGCCACCAGGGCCTGCTGATAGGACGCCACCTTTTGTTCGCGCGCCTGACGCTGGCGCTCCCAGTCTTCGGGTTCCTGACCTGGCTGCACACGCGCCGGCGCCCAGTAGGCGTCGGGGAAGTGCCGGTCATCGCGCCAACGTGGAATGACATGCCAGTGCAGGTGCGGCACCATGTTGCCGAACGCCGCCAGATTGACCTTGTCGGGTGCAAGCATGCGCCGCATCACCTCTTCGACGACATAGACCACACGCATGACCGTGTCGCGGTCAGCCTGTGGCAAGTCGGTCATTTCTGCAACATGGCCGTTCCAGATCACGCGCGTGAATCCGGGGTAATCGGCATCGGCAACGGCAATGACTCTGAGCCCCGCGCCGCGCCATATCAGTTCGTCTGCGGGCGGGGTACACAGGGGGCAAGTGTCAGCAGGCATCTTCCAGGGCCAATACGATATGTTTGAGGACCGCCAGGCGCGCTTCACGCTTGTCGTTGGCAGCGATCACGTGCCAGGGGGCACGGGGCTGGTCGGTGCGGGCCAGCATTTCGTTCGCGGCACGTACGTAGGCATCCCACTTTTCGCGATTGCGCCAGTCGTCTGCCGTGATCTTGAAGCGCTTGAAGGGCGAACGCTGGCGCGCCTTGAAGCGGGCCAGTTGCTCGTCGGCATCGATGGCCAACCAGAATTTCAGGACGATCACCCCATTGGCGGACAACTGCGTTTCGAAATCGTTGATTTCGTCGTAGGCACGCCGCCAGGCGCTGGGCGCGGCGAGTTTCTCGACGCGTTCGACCAGCACGCGCCCATACCAGGATCTGTCGAAAATGCCGACCTGTCCGTGACGCGGCAGGCGATGCCAGAAGCGCCAGAGGTAGGGGCGAGCCAGTTCGTCCTGCGAGGGGGCAGATATCTGATGAATCTCGTACTGGCGAGCATCCAGTGCGTTGGCAATGCGACGGATGGCACCGCCTTTTCCTGCGGCATCCTGCCCCTCGAATGCCAGCACCAGAGAGCGCTTCTTGAACGCATCGCTGCGCACGACCTGTGCGAGCCGCCCTTGCCACAACCCGATCTGTTCGTCGTAATCGTCCTTGGCCAGTACCGGTTCGTCAGGTGGCGCCAGACTCACCCTGTCGGTCACCACCACCCGTGCACGCGGTTCCGTGTGGGGTTCGGGTCGAACGCGCGCTGGAGCGGACTTCAGCGCATCGAGCACCAGCTCGGCCGTGCGGATCGAACGCAGGTTGTCATCGGCACTGGGCACGATGTGCCAGGGGGCGTGCGCCCGATCGGTCAGGCCTATGCTGACGCTGCCAGCCAGGCAGAGCCGGTCGAATTTTTTGTAGACCTTGTGGTCATTGGGTGTGACCTGCCAGGCCGTCTGCTCGTTGGCCAGCAATCGCTTCAGGCGATCGGACTGCGCCTTGCGCGACAGGTGAAACCACAGTTTCAGAATGTGCGTGCCCTCGGCGGCCAGCATGGCCTCGAACCGGCGAATGGCCAGGGCGAGTCGCTCGATGCGCGCCGCGCGCGGCCGCTTGCGTGCGGCTTCGCGCACCAGCATGGAATACCACGAACCAAAGACGATGCCCGTCTTGCCCTTGGGCGGCAGCGCGTTCCAGTAGCGCCACATCGGCGGACGTAACTGGTCGGTGGGGTCGGGCCTGTCAAAGGCCAGCGTGCGGATGTGACGCGGGTCCATCCACTCGTTGATCAGATTGATCGTTGCACCCTTGCCCGCGCCATCGATACCGGCCACCACGATGAGCAACGATTGCTTGCCGCGGGAAAGCTGCTCGTACTGGGCACGCAGCAGCGCTGTGCGCAGCTCTGCCTGCCGGGTGTTGAACTCGCTTTTGTCCAGCGCCGGGTCGGCCTGGGCATTTGCAAAAACAGGCAGTTCGAGCGTCATGTCAGGCGATGAGCTGAGCCAGTGCGACACCCGGGTCGGGCGCGCGCATGAAGGCCTCGCCGACCAGGAATGCATCCACGCCTTGCCCACGCATCTGGCGTACGTGATCGGCGGTCATGATGCCGCTTTCGGTGACCACACGCTTGCCTTCAGGAATACGGTCGAGCAGTTCGATCGTCGTTTCCAGGCGCGTCTCGAAGGTGCGCAGGTTTCGGTTGTTGATGCCCAGCAGCGATGTTTCCAATGTCAGGGCGATATCCAGTTCGGCGGCATCGTGTACTTCGACCAGCACATCCATGCCCAGCTCGATGGCGCAGGCTTCCAGCTCACGCATGCCGGCAGGCGTCAGGGCCGCGGCGATCAACAGAATGCAGTCCGCGCCCAGGGCGCGTGCGTGCGCAATCTGATAGGGGTCGATGATGAAATCCTTGCGCAGCACCGGCAGGCTGCAGGCCGCACGGGCCTGGCGCAGATGGTCGTAGCTACCCTGGAAGAACTGTACGTCGGTCAGGACGGACAGGCAGGCCGCGCCGTTGGCGGCATAGCTGGCGGCGATCTCGGCCGGCACGAAGTGCTCGCGAATCACGCCCTTGGAGGGCGAGGCTTTTTTGATCTCCGCGATCACGCCGGGTTGGCCCGATGCGATCTTGTCCTCGATGGCGCGTGCAAAGCCGCGCACATCACGACGTGCCCGTGCTTCACGCAGCAACTCGGATTCGCTGCGGAGTTGACGTGCGGTGGCGATTTCCTCTGACTTGACGGCCAGGATTTTCGCGAGAATGTCGTTCATGTGTTCAGATTCCGAGTATATGCACAAAATTCTTCGAGTTTGGCGCGTGCGGCGCCTGTTGCAATCGTTTCGAAGGCCAGTGCGAGACCTTCTTCGATGGAGTCGCTGCGATCGCCTGCATAGATGGCCAATCCGGCATTGAACGCCACGATGTCGCGGGCAACGCCAGGCACATTCTGCAGTGCCTCCAGCACAAGCTCACGCGACTCTTCGCGATTGGACACGCGTATGGACCGATTGGACATCATGGATAGCCCGTAGTCCTCGGGGTGGATGTCGTATTCGTGTACCACGCCGTCCTTGAGTTCGCCGACCAGGGTCGCCGCCCCCAGTGACGCTTCGTCCATGCCGTCGCGGCCATGCACCACCAGTACATGCTTGGAGCCCAGCCGCTCCAGCGCACGCACCTGAATACCGACCAGATCTGAGTGGAATACGCCCATCAACTGGTTGCGTGCGCCGGCCGGGTTGGTGAGCGGGCCCAGTATGTTGAACATGGTGCGCACGCCAAGTTCCTTGCGCACTGCCGCAACGTTCTTCATTGCCCCATGATGCGCAGGTGCAAACATGAAACCGATTCCGGTTTCTTTGATGCACTGCGCCACCTGCTCGGGCGAAAGCGTCAGGTTAGCGCCCAGCGCTTCCAGCACGTCGGCACTGCCCGACGATGACGAGGCGCTCCGGTTGCCATGTTTTGCGATGGGCACGCCAGCGGCTGCGGCCACGAACATGGCCGTGGTCGAGATGTTGAATGTGTGGCTGCCATCGCCGCCGGTGCCGCACATGTCCAGCAACTGATCTTCCATGCCGGTTTTGACGGGGGTGGCGAATTCGCGCATGACTTGTGCCGCGGCCGCAATTTCCCCGACGGTTTCTTTCTTGACGCGCAGGCCCATCAGCAATGCGCTGGCGATCTGGGGCGACATTTCGCCACGCATCAGCAGACGCATCAGGTGCAGCATCTCGTCGTGGAAAATCTCGCGATGATCGATGCATCGGGCCAGCGCTTCGGTGGGGGTGATCATGATGTCTGTCTCGCGAACATGGGTAGAGTCGGCTTTCACTCGAGCAGTCCTTACTGGTTCAGGAAGTTCTGGAGCAGGGCATGGCCGTGCTCGCTCAGGACTGACTCGGGGTGAAACTGTACGCCATACACCGGCAGGGTTTTGTGACGCACGCCCATGATATCGCCGTCCTGAGCCGTGGCCGTCACGGTCAGGCAGTCAGGCAGGGTCTTGGGATCGATCGTCAGCGAGTTGTAGCGGATGACGGTGTAAGGCGAGGGAATGTTGGTGAAAAGATCAGTGCCGGTATGGCTCAGTTCAATGGTCTTGCCGTGCATGATCTGTGGTGCACGCACGATGTCGCCGCCGAACGCCGCGCCGATCGCCTGGTGGCCCAGGCACACGCCCAGGATGGGCACTTCCCCGGCAAAACGCTTGATCAGGTCCAGCGACACGCCTGCCTCGGTCGGTGAGCATGGCCCCGGCGACACACAAATACGGGCCGGCTTCAGGGCGGCGATTTCATCGAGTGTGATCTGGTCATTGCGCACCACCTGAACGTCTTCACCCAGCTCGCCAAAATATTGCACGAGGTTGTAGGTAAACGAGTCGTAGTTATCGAGCATCAAAAGCTTGGCCATCATAATCCCTTGATTTCAAACATATATTCATTTCGAGCCGGCGTTCAATCCGAGATGTCGTGGCGCCGGGCGCACACGCGGAGGGGGCGGTCATGCGAATCCCGTGTGGCCTGAGCGAAGACCAGACGAACGTTTGCCACGCCGCAGATATCGTCCCGCCATCGAAAGATGACAGACTTGAACAGGCTGGATGAGCAAGAAATGGCAGGCATGAAAGCAGTCTCCTCGAAATTTGGAGCCGCCTAGCCGGGAGCGCGATGTTTCTGAGCCTTGCCGGTTTGGCGGCAAGGTGCGGCGCAGTGCCGCAGCGACGTGCCGCTTCTAAGAGAAGCGCCACCACCAACGGAGATTGGACGTCGCGGAATAAAACATCTGAAAAGAAGACCTGATCGTTTTTAGACAGTCGTCTGACGTGGTGCCAGACGCTTTGCATTGCGGGCAATCATATCACTTGTGCGCCGGCCGGGTTCAGCACTTGGAAAATTTCTGTCTGCCCGATCCGAAGGGCGTGGGCGCCATCCATTTCCGCATTTATATGCTTAATAGCATACAAGATTGAGAAAAATAACATACAATATAAAGATATATCCATACAATATTCCCATATGCTTTGGGTTGGTCCTGCCGGGGGCGATGCAAAGGCGTATGCCTTTCTCCTGCCGGAAGCAATGACTGCAATGAAAAAGCTGGACGTTCTCAACCATATCGGAGCCTCCAAGATAATTGCCACGATCCGTGAAGACGATCCGGAGGTCGCTTTCAGCGCTGCGATGGCCTGCATCGAGGGTGGCATCACCTGTCTGGAGATCGCTCTGACGACGCCGTGCGGACTCGACGTGATCGAGAGTCTGGCGAAAGTCGACGGCGTCATCGTCGGTGCCGGTACTGTGCTGGATTCGGCAACGGCGAGATCGGCGATCCAGGTGGGCGCGGGGTTCGTGCTTTCACCGGCGGTCGATCCCGATGTCATCAGCATGTGTTCGAAGTATGGCGTTGTCGCCATCCCGGGCGCATTTTCGCCCACCGAAGTCGTGACCGCCTTGAGCTGTGGGGCGGACATCGTCCAGATGTTCCCGGCCGGTGCGTTGGGCCCAGGTTATATCGAAACGATTGCGCGATCGCTGCCGCAGGCTCTTTTCATGCCCAGCGGCGGGATCACGCTGGGGAATTTCAATGAGTGGTTCGTCAAGGGCGTTCTGGCTGTCGGGGTCGATGGGCACCTGACGTCGACGTCCACCTCGAAAGACTACGCCTGCGTGCGCGCAAAGGCTCGAAGACTTGTGCAGCTTGCGCTCGCCGAGGCCGCCATGCAAGCCTGACGCGGCGATCTGCACTCGCTCGTCAGTATTATTTTTTCCACCGGCAATAGCAGCCCACGGCCAGCATGCTGAAAGGTTCGACCTTTTCGCCGGCAACCAGTCTGTCGATGATCGGTTCGACAAAGCTGTTGGCCGACGTACATACCATGCCCAGGCTGTAGGGGCCTGCATAGGCCAGGCGTCCAGCGGCATCCCATATGGCGACAGAAGGACTGGCGGGGATGTCGTCCATGCCTTCGATGCCTTCCAGCGCGATCAGTTTGCCTTGCAGGAACGTGGGGAGTTCTCCAGTCGTTCCGGGTTTCCTGACGCTGTAGAAATCGATGTTTGCACGTCGATACATGCTGATCAGGTAGCTTAAATGTGCACCGGTTTCCCGGTTGCAGACTTTGCAGGCGGGATCCCAGAAATGGACCAGGCGTATGCGTCCCGTCGGTCCCGCCAGCGCGTCGGGCAGGCGCAGATTCGAGTCGTCGAAGACGATGGCCTCTTCCGAGAAGCTGCTGGCGCCGGCAAGCCCGAAGTAACTCCATAATGCCGTGCTGATGGCAAGCATGGCTGCCACGCCAAGGGCGATGAAAATCTTCCTGGCGTTTCGCTTCAGGAACGGGCTGGATCTGTACGGATGCACGACGATGCTCGGTGAAAGGACAAAACCTTGTCAGGGGCGTTCCTGAAATTTGCGCAGGTATTGTTTTTCCATCTCTGCACACGCCTTCTGCCGCTCCATACGGAAGATCTCCGTTCGCGCCATGTCGGTGCTCTGCGTCCTGCAGGCGAGGATCGAGCGTTTTTCGGCGGCCTGTATGGCTTCGGTTTGCGGCCTGGAGCAGACCCAGATCAGGCTTCCAAGCATGACGAGCACGAACAGGCCGCACAGGTTCATCACCGAGCGGAATTTTCGTTTGACGGGGTCAGGCGTGGACATGGGCCTTGCTTGAGATCCATACATTATGCGTAATTATTGCATACATTGATCCAATGCATGGATCTGGGCGAGGCGGCAGGAGGATAGTGCCGGTGTTGGGTCAGACGATTACCGATCGATTCCCGACTTGTATGGTTGCCACGCCGAGAATCTCGGACAGCTTTTCCAACGCTGTCGTCAGGCTTCCCTGGTCGCGCGCGCCGCCCAGTGACAGGCGAATGGCATTGGGGGCGGGTTCCTGCACGCAGAAGGCATCGGAGCTGGCAACGCCCAGGCCCTGTTCCTGGGCAAACTGGATCAGCCGGTATTGCGCGAGTTTTTCGGGCAATGTCAGCCACAGGTGCAGGCCATGCGGATGTGCATGCAGAATGCCGGGCAAGATCCGGGCGGCAAGCTTTTGCCGCTGCTCGAGTTCGCGCCTGATCTTCTGGAGCATCTCACGCGCCTGGCCGTTGCGGATCCAGCTCGTGGCCATGAGCACCATGCTCTGGTTGGTCATCAATGTGACGGCGCGCAAGGCGTCGAGCATCGGTTCCATCGGTTCGCTCTGTGGCATGACGACGTAGGCGGTTCGCAAGCCCGGCGCCAGGCACTTGGACAGCGTGGAAATATAGAAAACCGGCGCTTTTTCCGAGCGTCCGGCCAGCGTGGCAATCGGCGGCGGGGCGTCGCCGGCAAGCAGCCAGTAGGGATCGTCCTCGATGATCGCCACGCCGTATCGTGCGGCAACGGCGTAGATCGCCTCGCGACGGGTGGCCGACATGGTCGTGGCGGTGGGGTTGTGTATGGTCGGGACCAGGTAGATGAACCTCGGGTGGTGCGTCTTGCACGTTCTCTCCAGGTCCTCGGCCAGCATGCCCTCGTGATCCGATGCCACGGGTGCGACGGTTCTTTGCAGGACGCGACTTGCAGCCAGCAGTCCTGGGTAGGTCAGATTCTCTGCGGCGATCACGTCGCCCGGTTGCGAATGGGCCAGCAAAATCGCGCTCAGCGCCGACTGTGCACCGGAGCACACCAGAATCCTGTCGGCACTCAGCCGCCCCAGGGCGGGTTCGAGCCAGGCGGCAGCTGCCTCGCGGTCAGTCTTGGAGCCGGCACCGACGTGATAGCTCATCAGCGTGCCATCACTGAGATGGTCCTGCGCGTATGCCATGCCTGTGCGCATCATCTGCGCGAAGGCATCGCTGCCCAGAAGTGGCGGGATGTTCATGCCCAGATCGACCGTCTGGTCTCTCTCGGCCAGGGTGTTGGCGATATAGGACCCCCCCGCGCCATGCGCGTCGAGCAGGCCCGCGTGCCGCACTTCGGTGTAGGCGCGCGTCACCGTCGTCAGGTCCACCCCCATCGTCTGTGCCAGGTCCCGCTGCGGGGGCAGGCGATCGCCCGGACGCAACACACCGTCGCGCACAGCATTCACGATTTGCTGAGTGATCTGCTGGTAGCGCGCCCCTGCGCCGTCCTGAAGCGGCTGGATCCAGGTCTTGTTCGCTTTTTTCAGCTTGCGACCTGACGGTGTGTGGCTGTTCATAGGAAATGCCCGTCCCTTTGATTTCCAATCCATGCAAAATTGCCATACAATATTGCGCTCTTGCATGGAATTGATTGTCTTCTATGTATTTTGTATGGGCATGAGCCATAGGCGCGCCCTTATGCTGACTGATTCTACTCTCCATGCAAGACAGCGTACAGGCGCATTCAAGCCAACTTGTACGCCTATGTTCGGTAGCACAACTATTCGAGAAGGTCTGGGCATGATGAACACTTGCTGGCACCGCATCCGTTACCCGCTCACAGCACTTGCTGCCCTGGGTCTTTCCGGATGCGACTGGGTACTCTTTGATTCGAAAGGAGCCGTAGGTATCGCGCAGCGCGACCTGATTGTCCTGTGTATTGCGCTCATGATGATCGTCGTCGTGCCGGCAATCTTCATGGCGTTCTATTTCCCCTGGCGCTATCGCTCGACGAACAAGCAGGCCACCTATACGCCTGACTGGTCCCATTCGACGAAGATCGAAGTGGTTGTATGGGGCATCCCGGTCCTGATCGTCGCGGCCCTCTCGGTCATTGTCTGGCGCTCGACGCATGCACTGGATCCCTACAAGCCGCTGGACGTACCCGGTGAACCCATCAACATCGAGGTGATCGCCACCGACTGGAAGTGGGTCTTCATCTATCCGGATCTAGGCATAGCCACGATCAACCAGTTGAAGTTTCCTGCCAATCGTCCGCTGGCGTTCGACATCACGTCGAACTCGACCATGAATACGTTCTTCATTCCGCAACTGGGCGGGCAGATCTATGCGATGGCGGGCATGCGCACCAAGTTGCACCTGATCGCCAACGAGACTGGCCAGTTCAGGGGAATGTCCGGTAACTACAGCGGCAATGGATTCTCGAAGATGAATTTCATCGCCTCGGCAACCTCTGAAGAGGACTTCCAGCGCTGGGTGGCGCAGGTCCGCAGCAACGCGCCGGTCACGTTCGACTTCGACACGTTCAAGCGTATCGCCAAGCCATCCCACGGCAATGCCGTCGTGCATTTCGCCAAGGTGGAGCCCGGCCTGTTCAAGAAGGTCATCGATCAATTCATCGGGGTTGGGGAAAACGCCACGCCGCAGATCTCACTGCGCACCGAGCCAGCCGAAGAACAAAAGGAGTAAGCAAATCATGTTCGGAAAACTGACATGGGAGGCCATCCCGCTGCACGATCCGATTCTGGTGGTGACCCTGATCGCCATGGTGCTGGGTGCTGCGGCGTTGCTGGCGATCATCACTTATTTCAGGCAATGGGGACGGCTGTGGCGCGACTGGTTCACGACCGTGGATCACAAGCGTATCGGCATCATGTATGTGGTCGTTGCCATCGTCATGCTGGTGCGGGGCTTTGCCGATGCCTTGTTGATGCGCCTGCAGCTTGCGGTGGCCGGACCGGGCAGCGCAGGCTTTCTTCCGCCGGAACATTACGACCAGATCTTCACTGCCCACGGCGTGATCATGATCTTCTTCGTGGCCACGCCTTTGATCGTCGGCCTGATGAATATCGTCGTCCCGCTGCAGATCGGTGCGCGAGACATGGCGTTTCCGTTCTTGAACGCCTTCAGTTTCTGGATCTTTGCCGTGGGTGCCGTGCTCATGATGCTGTCCCTGGGCATCGGCGAATTCGCCATGACAGGGTGGGTGGCGTATCCGCCCTTGTCCGGCATCGAATTCAGTCCGGGCGTGGGGGTGGACTATTACATATGGGCGTTACAGGCCTCAGGGGTAGGAACCTTGCTGACCGGGGTCAACCTTTTCATCACGATCCTGAGGATGCGTGCGCCCGGCATGTCGCTGATGAAAATGCCCATCTTCACCTGGACGGTGTTCGTCACCAGCGTGATCATCATTGCGGCCTTTCCGATTCTGACCGTGGCCCTGGGTGCGCTGACGCTGGATCGTTATCTGGACTTCAATTTCTACACCAATACGCTCGGCGGCAACCCGATGATGTATGTGAACCTGGTGTGGGCATGGGGGCACCCTGAGGTCTACATCCTGGTGTTGCCGGCATTCGGCATTTTTTCCGAGGTGACGGCCACGTTCGCACGCAAGAAACTGTTCGGATATGTCTCGATGGTGGGCGCCACGATGGCCATCGGCGTTCTGTCGTTCGTCGTATGGCTGCATCACTTCTTCACGATGGGATCGGGTGCGAACGTCAATGCCTTCTTCGGCATCATGACCATGTTCATTGCTGTGCCGACTGGCGTGAAGATATTCACCTGGCTGTTCACCATGTATCGCGGCAGGGTCGAGTTCACCGTCCCCATTCTCTGGACGATCGCTTTCCTGGTGACCTTCACCATCGGCGGGATGACCGGTGTGCTGCTGGCGATCCCGGGTGCCGATTTCGTGTTGCACAACAGTCTTTTCCTGGTGGCGCACTTCCACAACACCATCATTGCCGGTGCCTTGTTCGGATACTTCGCGGGCATCTACTACTGGTTCCCCAAGGTGTTCGGATTCCGCCTCAACGAGCGCCTTGGCCGCTACTCGTTCTGGTGCTGGCTGATCGGCTTCTTCCTGGCGTTCATGCCTTTGTACATGCTCGGTTTCATGGGCATGACCCGTCGTCTGAACCAGCATGACAACCCGGCATGGGAGCCCTATCTGCACGTGGCGTTCGTGGGGGCCTTGTTCATATTGGCCGGCATCATCTTCCTGTTGCTGCAGATCGTGGTGAGCATTCGTGACCGCAAGCACAATCGCGACATCACTGGCGACCCGTGGGACGGACGGACGCTGGAGTGGGCCACGGCGTCACCGCCTCCCTTCTACAACTTCGCCGTGGTTCCCAAGGTCGACTGCATCGATGCTTTCCTCGAGGCCAAGAAGCGGGGCCTGCCACCGCCGCCCGAAAAATACGACCCGATCCACATGCCTCGCAATTCCGGTATCCCGTTCATCCTGAACGCCTGGATCCTGGCGCTGTGCTTCGCATTGGTCTGGCACATCTGGTGGCTCGCCGGTGTCAGTTTCATCGCCACCATCGTGACCTTGATCTGGCGTTCCTATGACGAAGACACCGATTACTACGTTCCGGCCGAAGAGGTCAGGCGTATCGAGACACTGCACATCAACGCGCTCGAGTACAAGGGTTGAACATGTCCACGATCACACATCACCAGCCGCGCACTCCCAGTATCGAACTGGGCGGCGCGCACACGGACCACGCGCATGACGATGATCACTCGCACAGCCAGGGCGGCATGAAAGTCCTGGGCATGTGGGTCTACCTCATGTCCGACTGCATCCTTTTTGGTTCGCTGTTTGCGTCCTACGCTGTACTCAGCGGGGCCTTTGCGGGCGGGCCAACGGGCCAGGAGCTTTTCTCGCTGCCTTTCGTGTTGACCGAAACCTTCGTGCTGCTGTTTTCCAGCATCACCTATGGTTATGCGATGCTGGCCCTGCACAGGCACGACAAGAGCGCTGTCTTGCGCTGGTTGTCGGTTACCTTCCTGCTTGGCGCGATCTTCATCGGCATGGAGTTCTACGAATTCCACCACCTGATCGACAACGGAGCCGGGCCGACGCGCAGTGCTTATCTGTCGTCGTTCTTTGCCCTGGTGGGCACCCACGGTCTGCACGTCATCGCCGGTCTGATATGGATGGCCGTCCTGATGCATCAAGTCAAGACACGCGGGCTCACCGGTAACAACATCACCCGCCTGTCCTGCCTCAGTCTGTTCTGGCACTTCCTGGACCTGGTGTGGATTTGCGTGTTCACCTTTGTCTATCTGTTCGGAGCCTTTTGATCATGTCCGATACCACCACGACCCGAGCCGGAGAATCGCATGGCAGCTCCAGGAATTACCTGACTGGGTTTCTGCTGTGCGCCATCCTCACGGTCATCCCTTTTGCGCTCGTGATGAATCCCGTGTTCTCCCGTCCGGCCACGCTTTTGATACTGGTGGCCTTTGCGGTGGTGCAGATCGTCGTTCAGCTGATCTATTTTCTGCACATGAACCGATCGTCCGAAGGTGGATGGAACCTGATCAGCTTCGTTTTCACCTTGGTGATCCTGTTCATCGTCGTCGCCTTGTCGATCTGGATCATATGGAGCATGCATTTCCACATGATGAGCAGTTGAACTGGGCTGGCACAGGGGTGCCAGCCCCGGTGCCGCCTCAGATGGGTTCGTCCAGGCCGAGCTGGACTTGTTCGGCCGCGCGCAGCACGGCCCGCGCCTTGGCCTCGGTTTCGGCCCATTCTTTTTCCGGATCGGAGTCGGCAACAATGCCTGCGGCGGCCTGGACAAAAAGCGTCCCGTTCTTGATCACGCCAGTACGGATGGCAATCGCCACATCCATTTCGCCACCGTAGCTCAGGTAGCCTGCGGCGCCGCCGTAGATGCCACGGCGCACGGGTTCGAGTTCATCGATGATTTCCATTGCTCTCACCTTGGGCGCGCCGGTGAGCGTGCCTGCGGGGAATGCCGCGCGCAATACATCCATGCTGCTCATTCCGGGCAGCAGCGTGCCGGTCACATTGGAGACCAGGTGCATGACATGGGAATACTTTTCGATGGCCATCGTGTCGGTCACCTCGACGCTGCCGGTCTCCGAGATGCGACCCACATCATTGCGAGCCAGATCGATGAGCATCACATGCTCGGCAATCTCCTTGGCGTCCTGACGCAGTTCCTGCGCGAGCGCAGCATCTTCTGCCGCAGTATTGCCGCGTGGCCGCGTGCCGGCCAAGGGACGTACCGTCACCTTGGACTGTTCTTTGCCTTCTTCCGACACCGTTTCCTGACGCACGAGAATTTCCGGAGAAGCGCCCACCACCTGGAAGTCGCCGAAGTTCCAGAAGTACATGTAGGGCGATGGATTCAAGGAACGCAAGGCGCGATACAGCGACAGGGGGGCATCGCGAAACGGCATGGCGATGACCTGTCCGACCTGCACCTGCATCAGATCGCCCGCGGCAATGTATTCCTTCGCTTTGGCCACGGCAGCCAGGTAGTCCTCTTTCTTGAAATCGCGCCGGGCCTCGGTCTGCAGGCTGGCCAGGCTGTAAGGCAGCTCTGGCGGCTTGCGCAGCTTGGCGCGCAGATCGAGCAGGCGTTTCTGCCCGCGGGAGAATGCCTCGGGTTGGGCGGGGTCGGCATAGACCATCAGGTACGTGCGTCCAGCCAGGTTGTCCACGATCACCAGTTCGTCGACATGCATCAGCATCAGATCCGGTGTGCCATCGCCCATGCCCGGCGGGAAGGGCTTCACGGCGGGTCCCAGGCGGGTTTCGATGTGGCGCACGGTGTCATAGCCGAAATACCCGGCCAGCCCGCCCGCAAAACGTGGCATGCCCGGGCGCAACGCCACTTTGAAGCGGGCCTGATAGGACTCGATGAACGCCAGCGGATCGCCTTCGTGCGTCTCCACGACCTTACCGTCGGTCAATACTTCGGTCGTACGTCCGGTGGCGCGGATCACGGTCCGGGCCGGCAATCCGATGAACGAGTACCGTCCGAAACGTTCGCCACCGACCACGGACTCCATCAGGCAGCTCATCTGGCCGCGCTGGGGCGTGTTGTGGGCCAGCTTCAAATAGATGGCCAGCGGGGTGTCCAGATCGACGTAGGTGTCCTTGATCAGGGGGATGCGGTTGTAGCCTTGCGCGGCCAATGCTTTGAATTCGATTTCGGTCATATTCTGGCGTCTTATGCGTGGTGAAACGTGGCTGAGGAATCTGCTTTCCGGGCGGGCAACAAAAAAGCCCGGCCAGCGATCTGGTTCCGGGCTTGGAATAAGGTTGCTTCTATCGGCTAATGGTGTGACAAGCGCACATTGGCCGGGAGAAAGGTCATTGCCACCCGGAAGACAAACGCCACCAGCGCCAATAGGCGCCGATTTGCACTTGCAGGTTCACGGGACGAGTCATTTTGTGGTGATGGAAATCTGTTCATTCTGGCGGCTGTTTGCCTGCGTGACCCAATGTGACGCTTCCAGAAGCGATGAAACTATACCATCGACTTCGAGTGTGCGCACATCGTGGCCCTCGTTGTAACCATAGGGCACGACCAGCACACGCAGGCCCGCCGCACGTGCGGAGTGGCTGTCGTTGCCGGAGTCGCCTATGGCCAGTGCGGCTGCCGGTGCGACATCCAGCAGGGCGCAGGCATGCGACATGGGCATGGGGTCGGGTTTCTTGCGCGCGCAGGTATCGCCGCTCACCACGGCATCGAAATAGTCACGCAAGCCCGTGCGTTCGAGCAGGGGAAGCGTGAACTGTTCGGGCTTGTTGGTCACCACAGCCAGGCGCAGACCCTGCGCCTGCATGGCCTGCAACCCCTCGATCACGCCGGGGTACAGTGCTGCGCGCTTGCCGTTGAACACGTGGTAGTGGCGAAAGAACACGGAACGTGCCTGTTCGAACAGGGCGATGTCGGGGTCTGCGCCCTGCAGGTCGCCCACCAGGGTGCGCCTCACCAGATGTTCGACGCCTTTGCCGACGAACGTGGTGAGCCGCTCGACCGATAGCGGCGCCATGCCGAGTTCTTCGCGCATGGCATTGGCGGCATCTGCCAGATCGGGGATGGAATCGAGCAGCGTGCCGTCCAGATCGATCAGCACGGCTTTGACGGGCAGGGCGGCCGTGGTCATACCGACACCGATTCGGCTTGGGCGATCTGCTGGCGCAATGCGTCGATCACGGCTTTGTAGTCGGGCTTGCCGAAAATGGCGGAACCGGCGACGAAGGTGTCCGCTCCTGCAGCCCGAATCTGCGCGATGTTCTCGACCTTCACGCCGCCGTCGATCTCCAGGGCGATGGGCTGGCCACCCTCCTGCATATGGCGGTCGATGCGCAGTCGCGCTTCGCGCAGATTGGGGAGGGTGGAGGCGATGAAACTCTGGCCCCCGAAGCCCGGGTTGACCGACATCAGCAGGATGACGTCCACCTTGTCCATCACATGATCCAGGAACGACAGGGGCGTTGCCGGGTTGAACACCAGGCCGGCCTGACAGCCCGCTTCGCGAATGAGCGACAGGCTGCGGTCGATATGGCGCGAGGCTTCGGGATGGAACGTGATGATGTTGGCCCCGGCGCGGGCAAACTGCGGAATGATGGCGTCCACAGGTTCGACCATCAGGTGTACGTCGATCGGCACGTCCACATGGGGACGAATGGCTTCGCACACCATCGGCCCTATCGTCAGGTTGGGAACATAATGGTTGTCCATCACGTCGAAGTGGATCCAGTCGGCCCCGGCAGCGACGACATTGCGCACCTCCTCACCCAGTCGGGAGAAATCGGCGGCGAGGATGCTGGGGGCGATTCGGGTGCTGCGGGCGGGAGCCTGGGTCATGATGTTCCACAATGTCGGACACGAAATGTGCAATCATTGTAATTTGCCGACCCGGCCTCTGTCCTGACAGGTTCCGACCCTCCTTGCGGAAAGTACGCTATTGAAACCCTACGACCTCACTGTTCACGTTGCGCCCAAATATGTGCCCGAGCAATCCGATCCGGGGCAAGGTCAGTTCGTTTTTGCCTACACGGTGCGCATCACCAACACCGGCGAGCGTCCGGCGCAGGTCATCAGCCGGCACTGGGTGATCACCGACGGCAACCAGCGCGAGCAGGAAGTGCGCGGGCTGGGCGTCGTGGGGCAGCAGCCCTTGCTCTCGCCCGGCGAAACTTTTGAATACACCAGCGGCTGTCCTTTGACGACGCCGGTAGGTACCATGCGTGGCACCTATCACTGTGTGGGGGAAAACGGCATTCCCTTCGAAGTGACCATTCAAGAGTTCGTATTGGCCATGCCACGCACTCTGCATTAAGTCTTCACTTTATGGGCAACATGAAACGAATTCTCTCTCTTTCCTTGCTGTCGTTGTTGGCAGCATGTTCGACCACTCACTTGCCCCCCGATACCGCGCCAGGTCCTGACGGCTCGCCTGCGCCAGGTGCTGCTGCGCCCTCGGTGGACGGCCCTCTGCGGGTGCCTGCCCTGTCATCCTTGCCCGACTCCGCGCCCCGCACCCTGGGTGGCCGCTTCCAGCGGGCGGCCTGGGCCGATCTGCCCAACTACGCCCAGGACGATCTCTCCCAGACCTGGGCGCTGTTCATCCGCAACTGCAAGGGCCTGATGCGGCCCACCGGCGGAAGCCTGACCACGCCTGCGCGTGCCACGCCGCGCGCCTGGCAGCCTGTCTGTGCCGCTGCAGCAGATCCAGCGCTCGCACCGGCGCCCGGCGATAGCGCCGCCATGAAAAACTTCCTGCAGACCTGGCTGCAGCCCTGGCGCCTGCTGGGCCCCGACGCCAAGCCGGCCGCCAACACGGTCACCGGCTACTACGAACCGCTCGTGCGCGGATCGCGCAAGCAGGGCGGGCGCCATCAGTGGCCGCTCTATACGGTGCCGGACAACCTGCTGATCATCGACCTGGGCGGCATTTATCCCGAACTGACCGGCAAGCGCGTCCGCGGAAAACTCGAAGGTCGCCGTGTCGTGCCTTATGACACCCGCGCCTCACTGGAAAACTCGACCAACAAACCGCCGGCAATCGTCTATGTGGACGATCCCGTGGACGCATTCTTTCTGCAGGTTCAGGGCTCCGGGCGGGTATTGCTCACCGATGGTCCCGGCGCCGGGACGACGCTGCGCGTGGCGTATGCCGACCACAACGGGCAGCCCTACGCATCCATTGGCAAGTGGCTGGCCGACCAGGGCGAGCTGAAGCTCGAGCAGGCCTCGATGCAGAACATTCGTGCCTGGGCGACGCGCAATCCGAAACGCGTGCGCGAGATGCTCAATGCCAATCCCGCGGTCGTGTTCTTCCGCGAAGAAACCATCGTTGATCCCGAACTCGGCCCCAAGGGCGCCTACGGCATCCCGCTGGGCGCAGGGCGCTCGATCGCCGTGGACACCTCGTTCGTGCCACTGGGCACGCCGGTCTACCTGTCTACGACCTACCCGGCATCCAGCAACCCGCTGAACCGGCTCGTCTTCGCCCAGGACACCGGTGCGGCCATCAAGGGCGCCGCCCGGGCAGACTATTACTGGGGCTCGGGCGATGCTGCAGGCGAACAGGCCGGGCGCATGAAGCAGCGTGGCCAGATGTGGGTGCTCTGGCCCAAGCAAGCCGGGGAGCCCAGCGCACGATGAGCCAGCCTGTCGTGGTCTGCGGCGCGGGTATCGTGGGCATGGCCAGCGTGCTGGCGCTCGCACGCGCCGGCATCAAGACGCAATTGATCGCGCCACGCCCGGTGGCACGGCCGTCCGGAAATGGCGATCCCTACCACCCACGGGTCTACGCAATCTCGCCGGCCAGTCAGCAATTCCTCAGTGAACTGGGCGTATGGGATGCGCTCGATCACTCGCGCATTGCACCGGTGACGAGCATGGAGATCGAGGGCGATACCGGGGCGCGCCTGCATCTGGACGCCTGGCACGCAGCAAGTTCGCACCTGGCCTGGATCGTGGAGTCCGGCGAAATCGAGCGAGTGATGACCCAGGTGCTTGCCTGGTCGGGCGTGCAGTGGATCGACGACACCGTGGCGCAATGGCGCACCGGCGAGGTGGTCACTGCGCGTGGTCAGACCATCGCGTGCGAATTGTGCATCGGCGCCGACGGCGCCGCATCGCCCTTGCGCAAGATGGCGGGCCTGTCGCACCGGGCAACGCCCTATGGTGATGTCGGGCTGGTGGCCCATCTCGATTGCAGCTTGCCGCATCAGGACACCGCCTTCCAATGGTTTGGCGAGGACGGTGTGCTGGCATTTCTTCCCTTGCCCGATACCGCCAGAGGCCACCAGGTCTCCATGGTGTGGTCGGTGCGGCAAGCGCGTGCCCAGGACGTCCAGTCGCTGCTGCCACAGGAGCGCGCCCAGCGGCTTCCGGCCATGCTGGCGCGCGTGGCCGGCGAGCGCCTGGGCACCATGCGCCTGAATAGCGAACTACATGGTTTTCCGTTATCGGTCGAACAGGCCGAGGTGATTGCTCCGGGCGTGGCCTTGGTGGGTGACGCCGCGCATCGCGTGCATCCACTGGCAGGGCAAGGCCTGAATCTCGGCCTGGGCGATGTCCGGGAGCTTGCCCGCGTGCTGGCCGAGCGCGAGGCGTTTCGTGGGCTGGGTGATATGCAGGTGTTGCGCAGATATCGTCGTGCGCGTGCGGAACCTGTGGCTGCCATGCGGGTCGTTACAGATGGTCTGCACAAGCTTTTTACACTGCGATCCGCACCCGTGGCCATGCTGAGAAATGCCGGCC
This sequence comes from Pseudomonadota bacterium, assembly GCA_023427945.1. Lineage (GTDB taxonomy): Bacteria > Pseudomonadota > Gammaproteobacteria > Burkholderiales > Burkholderiaceae_B > Schauerella. The sequence continues at coordinate 19,852 of JAEYZR010000393.1, forward strand.
TGACCTGGGTCGATGCCGTGCCCGCCTTGAAACGTATCCTGGTCGAGCACGCCTGCCGCTCCTGATGGAACCCTGATGAACGATCACCCCATATTCTCAATCTTGACATTGCGCCATTTCGGTGTCGCAGTGGCACTCGCTTCGTGCGTCAGCGCCGTGGCGGCTCCCGCAACACAAACAACGGCTTCCAGCCATTCCGACAAGGCCGGCGTCCCGGCAGCCAAGGCCAGCGACGGCAAGGCCGCCGCGTCGGATGCACAGGACTGGGCCAGTGATCCGGTTGCCAGGCAAGTGGCCAAGCAGGTCGAGTCGCGCTTTGACGGGATGGACGTGACCTCCGTGCGCCTTACCCCCTACGGGCTGTATGAGGTGCAGATCGATACCGATCTCATCTATACCGACCGCGATGTCAGTTGGGTCATGCAGGGTCCGCTGATCGACGCCAGGACGCGGGAAAACGTCAGCGCCAAACGCCTGGAGCAACTCAGCGCCATCGATTTTGCCGACCTGCCGAAAAACCTCGCCTTCAAACACGTCAAAGGCGATGGATCGCGCCAGATCGCCATCTTCGAAGATCCCAACTGCGGCTACTGCAAGCTGTTGCGCAAGACGCTCGAAGACGTCGACAACATCACGGTCTACACCTATCTCTTCCCGATCCTGTCGCCCGACTCTACGGAAAAAGCACGCAACATCTGGTGTGCCAAGGATCAGAACAAAGTCTGGGATGACTGGATGCTGCGTGGTCGGGTGCCAGCCAAGGCCGAGTGCGATGCGCCGCTGCAAGAGGTGCTGGAGCTGGGCAAGAAGCTGATGGTGCGTGGCACGCCTGCCATCTTCTTCCAAGATGGCACCCGTTCGGCGGGGGCGCTACCTCTGGAACAACTCTTGCCCCGCCTGTAATCCAAGAACCTTGCCGACACTGCGTCAGCGGCCTGCCAGCCGCTCCCGCAGTTTCGCCAGCGCCCAGGGGTCGTTGATCAGCCTGATTTTCTGCGGTTCGGTCAGTTTGTCCAAACCTACAGCGACGGCGTTGGCCACGACGCCTTCACGCGCACGATCCTGAATCGCCAGACTCTGGTGGCGCGCCCGACCCATCGCGCGTGCCAGGGTGTGGGTGGGTGCGTCATAGATCACATCCCTGAAGGAGACCTTCACGCTGTCCTGTCGAGCGATGGCCGTATATTGGCGCGTTGCCTGGAGCTCGGTTGGCGGCTGTGTCTCTTCGGGAATGCGGAACAGTCGAGCCAGATAACTTTGCCGACCCAGATCGACCCGGCTTGAATAGACCGACAAGGGGATGATCAACAGCAGCGCCAGCAGGATGGGCGACATCCACACCAGAAAGACCGGGTCCAGCCACGCCACCAGAGCGGCCCAGGCAAGGCCGAGCAGGGTCTGGGTGCCGTGACGCCGGATCGCGTCGCCCCACGTCGTTTCGTTGTTATCGCGCGATGGCGACACCCATTTGACGGAAATGCCCAGAAACGCCGCCAGGACGAAGCGCGTGTGGAACAGCATGCGTACCGGAGCCAGCAACATGGAGAAAAGAACTTCCAGCACCATGCTGTAGGCGACGCGTTTGCGCCCGCCATACAGGCGTGCGCCACGCACCCACACCAGAAGAATGCCCAGCACCTTGGGCAGGAAAAGCAGGACGGCAGTGGTGGAGAACAGCGCCATTGCCTGGCCAGGGTTCCAGCGCGGCCAGATCGGGAACAACTGATTGGGTTCGACGAAGTAGGTGGGCTCGGTCAGGCTGTGCACGCCCAGCAGGGCGGTGGACAAGACCAGGAACAGGAACCACAGCGGCGCCGACAGATATGACATGACGCCCGTCAAAAACACAGCGCGGTGCACGGGATGGAAACCGTTGATGAGGAACAGCCTGAAGTTCATCAGGTTGCCCTGGCACCAGCGTTGATCACGCTGGACCTCTTCAAGCAGGTTCGGCGGCAGCGCTTCGAAGCTGCCGGGCAGGGCATAGGCAATCCAGACGCCGTAGCCGGCGCGGCGCATGAGCGCCGCTTCCACGAAATCGTGCGACAGGATGTCCCCCGCAAACGAGCCTCGACCCGGTAACGGGGCCAGCACGCAGTGGCGCATGAAGGGTGCCAGACGGATGATCGCGTTGTGCCCCCAGTAATGGGACTCGCCCAACTGCCAGAAATGCATCCCGGCGGTGAACAGCGGCCCATACACGCGTGAGGCGAATTGCTGGATGCGTGCATACAGAGTGTCCATGCCCGACGCCAGCGGTGCGCTCTGGATGATGCCTGCATCGGGGCTGGCCTCCATCAGACGCACCAGGTGCTTGAGGGCAGCACCACTCATCACGCTATCGGCGTCCAGGACCACCATGTACTTGTATTGTGCTCCCCATCGACGGCAGAAATCGTCGATGTTGCCGCTCTTGCGTTTGACGCGGCGCCGGCGCAGGCGATAGAAGATCTTGCCCCAGCCCCCGACCGTATTGCACAGCTCGACCCATGCGCGCTGTTCCGCCAGCACCACATCGGCCTTGTAGCTGTCGCTCAGCACGAAGACATCGAAACGATCGGCCACGTCGGTGCGCCCGATGGACTCGAATGTGGCGCGCAGGCCGGCAAACACCCGGTCGACATCTTCATTGCAGATCGGCATGACCAGAGCCGTGCGTGCCGAAGCATCGATCGGACCGTCTTCGACACTGCTGGCCGAAATGCTGTAGCGATCACGGCCTATGAGCAGTTGCAGAAAGCCCATCATGGCGGTCCAGAACCCTGCCGAGACCCACAGGAAAAGCAGGGCGAACAGTGCCAGGATGGCCATTTCGAGCAACTGCGTGCCCTGATAGGGCAGCACCGTGCGCATGTAGTAGGTTGCAATCACGGTCTGCAGCGTCACCGCAACGAGCAGGCACAGACGGCGGCGGCTCCCGGCCAGCCGCCAGCCGCTGGGGCGGGCGCTGTTGGGGTCCTCCTTGTATCGGGACGTCTTGCCGCGTGTACGCAGGCGACGCCAGCCTCGCACCAATGGATTGGTGATCCAGGGCTCGGGCGACATAGGCGTCCTGGCCAGTTCTGGTGCGGTGTTCAGGAACACGTCGTCCCCGCGATACTCCACGGGGGCGTCGTCCAGCGCTTCTGCGTTACTTTTCCGGTTGAGCATTCATAGGTACCCGGTACGACCAGGTCTCTGTGAGCGTGGTGTCGCCATCCATCAGCGTGGCACGCATTTCGATCGGTTTCTCGCCGTCCTTGGACTTGACCTTGATGGTCAGTCGCTTGCCTCCGGTGGCCTCGTTGGGACGCACGCTGGCCTCGGTGATCTCGCCATTGTTGTCCGCCCAGACCTGCGCACGCAAAGCGCGGTCCGCCGGAAGCGCCGCCAGGCTGGGGCCGACGAAGTCGACAATGTAGGTGACGGTGCCATCGGCACGGCGAATCAGATCGGGCCCCTTGGCCTCCTCACGTGAACGCCGCGTCTGTGCCACCCATGCCAGATCGGTGGTGTGGGTGCGCTTGTTGTCCAGCGTCCATATCATCCGATAGTTCACGTCCAGCGGGGTACCGCGCTCCGGTTGAGTCTCGGGCACCCAGAACGCGACGATGTTGTCGTTGGTCTCGTCGCCAGTGGGGATTTCCACCAGTTGCACGCTGCCCTTGCCCCAGTCGCCATCAGGCTGGATCCACAGGCTGGGGCGCAATTCGTAGCGGTCGTCCAGATCCTCGTAGCGGCTGAACTCACGTCCGCGTTGCAACAGCCCGAAGCCGCGCGGGTTCTCCATCGAGAAGGCGCTCACGGCCAGGCGTCGCGGATTGTTCAGCGGACGCCAGATCCATTCGTCCGAACCGCTGTGCATGGCCAGTCCGTCCGAATCGTGCAGTTCAGGGCGATAGTTCGGTGCGCTCCAGGGGCGGTTGGAGCCGTACAGGTACATGCTGGTCAATGGCGCCAGGCCCAGGCGCTCGACCTTGTCGCGCATGTAGATGCGCGACTTCACGTCGACCACGGTATCTTCGCCTACGCGGATGGTGAAACGGTACGCACCGGTGGCGCGGGGGGAGTCAAGCAGGGCGTAGATGACCAGATGGCGATCGCCAGGGGAAGGGCGCGCGATCCAGAATTCCCGGAAAGCCGGAAATTCCTCGCCCGAGGGCATTGCCGTATCGATGGCCAGGCCTCTGGCCGACAGACCATAGATCTGTCCCTTGCCGATCACACGGAAATAGCTGGCTCCCAGAAAAGTGGCCAGCTCGTCGTCTGGTTTGTCTTCTTTGTTGACCGGATAGAGCACTTTGAAGCCGGCGAAACCCAGGTTGGCGACAGCCGCCTTGTCCAGGTTCAGCTTGCCGTAGTCGAAGTCATCGGCGTTGAACTTGATTTCGTTCACGCCTGACGAATCGATCTCATTGATCTTGACGGGTGAATTGAAATGCATGCCCTGATGATAGAAGCCCAGCTGGAAGCGTGTTCCCGCTTCCCGCCAGTGCAGCCGGTCGGCACGATAGCGAACTTCCTGGTAACCAGCGAACTTCAGGCTGGACAGCGCTTCAGGCAAGTTTGGTCTGGGAGCCTCATAGCCCTTCTGGGAGAGCTCCTTTGCAGATTTGTCCACATCCTGGAAGTCAAACGCCTGTGCACTGGGTACCCCCCAAAGTGCCGTCAACGTCACCGCGCAGAAAAGTGCGCGAGCCCATCTTCCACGTGTCGCGAGTACATCCATGCCATTACCACCTAAACAAGGATCTTCCGGCGCCCGCTGCGCTGAAAGGATGCGCCATTTTCACATAGGGATTTGTCCGCGTAAGCATGTCGGCGTCCGGCTGCGCTTTGTCACAGGGTGTGGCCGAGCTCACCGTCTGATTTTCACCACACATCGTGATCCCACGGCCCGACCGGCGCCTCGATACCGGCAGCCCAGCCGTCAACCGAATAC
>JAEYZR010000408.1 GCA_023427945.1 Pseudomonadota bacterium
CTGGACTATTGGAAAGAACTGCTTGGCACTGTGTCGGGAATGCTGTCCGACGAAGGCCAGGTCAGCACATCGTCCATGACGAATTCGATCACGGTGACCGATCTGCCCGAGGTCGTTGACCGGGTCGCAGAGTTCGTCGATGCCGAGAATGCCGTGCTGGGCAGACAGGTCGGCCTGCGCGTGCAGGTCTATTCGGTCAAGCTGACCGAGCAATCCGCCAGTGGTATCGATTGGTCGCTGCTCTATCGCATGGATGGCAACAACCTCATCGGCCTGAACGGACCGAGCGGTTCCTCGGTCATCGAACGGTCGGCCGGTGGAAGGGTCGGCGCCCAGGTATTCGGCGGGCGCTTTGCCAGCTCGAAGTTCATTGTCCAGGCGCTCAGCGCACAGGGTCGAGTCGGGACGGTGATCGACACCAATGTCGTCACGCTCAACAACCAGCCCGCGCCTGTCGCCGTCACGGAAAACCGCGGATTCATTTCCAAGACATCGCTCACGCCAGGCAGCCTGGGTTCGGCTTCGGTGATCACTATGGAGCAGGATGTCCTCACCACCGGATTCATCATGAATCTGCTGCCCACCATCATGGAAAACCGCAGCATCATGCTCCAGGTCCAGATCGACCTGTCCGAGTTGAAGAAAATGGAGCGTTTCAATGCCAATGAACGGGGGTCGGGAGACCTGAGCGAAGGCCTGCTTCCCGCGGAAAAGGGCGACAAGTCCAAAAAGGACGAGGGGAGTGCCGCATCCCAGATCGCAAGCATCGCCATCGACGCGCCTTATACCAGCGCCATTCAAACCATGCAGCGCGCGTCGTTGAAGTCGGGAGACACGCTCGTGCTCAGCGGCTTCCGACGCAACATCGACAGTACGGGCAAGCAGGGTGTGATCAGTTACCAGGGCGGCACGAAAAACGCCAACCAGGATAGCGAAGAGGTCGTCATCCTCATCTCACCCGAACTGGTCGAGGGGGTGTAGCGGTGACGCATCTGTTAGTCGAAAGGTTTCATGTCGGCTTGCGTTGGGAGCCGCTGCTGGGCCTCGAACGCGAGTCCAAGGAAATCCGCACACTTCTGGCGCGGCGATCCGTTTCGCGTTATGCCGTGTTTGCCGGCGAAATGGGTGCGCGTACGCTTGGCCTGGTGCATGACGAGGCCGAACCCGGGGCCGAACCGCTGCATGCCACGTATTCGTTCCTTTGCCTGGTGGGGATGGTACTCAAGCAGAGGAGCTTTCTGTTCGTGCATCCGCATCCGGATGATCCGAACAAGGTCGTTCTGGTTGGCGTACGCGACGACAGGCCCGAACTGGACGACGTATTCGATGCGGTGCAGGCATCGGCCGCAATCGGCCGCTTCCTAGCGGGCGGTGGTCTCTCTGAAGTGACGGTCGCGGGCATGGCCACCGCGGCCTTGCCGAACCTGGTCATCGACAAAGCGATCTCCATCGAAGAGTTGCTCGCCGGTGCTGCCCAACGCGATCTCAAGCAGATTGCAATCGCCTCGACGAAGTCGTCCGCATCGTTCAAGGTCAAACCTTTGCCCGTCATGTTGTTCGTTGCCGTCGCCATCGTCGGCGCGGCGACGGCGTGGTGGGCGACATCCGAAGACGAGCTCGAGGTACCCATTGTCGATGCTACCCAGACTTTCCAGGACCGGCTCACCCGAGCACTTCTTGCCGAGACCACCGATGGTGGTTCACGTTTTGTCCGGGCTGTGGAAACTGCGGTACGCAATATACCCATAGACGTCCATGGCTGGCGCGCCATGACGATCACCTGCGGTGACACTCAGTGCGTGGTTGACCGCCGTCGACAGGTGGGCGCCGATGCGACGGCCATGCTTGCCACACTGACGAACGTCAAGCTTGAAGGGCTGGACCGGGCTGTCGAAACCGTGGCGCTGGACATGGCCACGCCAGAAGCAATAGACGTGCACCCCATCAGTGAGTCGGAGTTTTCATCGCGCACCGCTGCGCGCATGCAGACACTGGGGGATTACGGTATGACGCCGGTACTTGAGCCGGCGTCGCCCATCATTCCGGTGCCTGCATCGGTGGCTTCCGCTGCCTCCTTGAGCATCGCAAAGCGAGGCGCATGGTCGCTTGCTGGCGATCTCGCATTCCTCGATTCCATGACGGGGCTGGTCGTGCAATCCGGGAACATGGTGCTGAAGTCTTTGCAAATCGATGTCGCCGCCGCTCAACCATCGTTTACCGCCAAAGGTTACTACTATGTCGAATAGATCATCCACCCACACTTCGTTCGCTGCGGTTTGTCTGGCTCTGCTTTCCATTATCTGGATCAGTCCGTGTGCGGCCGCCGACACGCCTGTGGCGCCAAAGCCCGCTGTGCCGCCTGTTTCTGCTGGTGAAGAGACCGCTGAACAGACGCCCGCCGCAGTGCCGCTCGAAACCGTGGATCAGTACGCCCTCCGGCTTCTGGAAGAGCGCTTGGCTGAGTCTGCGTCGTCCGAAGAACCCAAGCGCCCTGCCAATGCAGGACAGATGGGGCCCGCACAGTTCGAGCTGATCTACATAACGGGTACGGGAAAACAGGCGCGGGCCCTGATCCGTCTGGACAGGCAATACGCCAAGCTGGCAAGCAGTGGTGATGCCCTGGCCGGCTGGGTTCTGTCGGACATAGGGCCTGATTACGTCGATATCTACAAGGATGATGAGCAGGCACGCATCTATCTGTTCTCCAGATCGCAAGCAGGCCATGGGAGTTGAATGATCATGGCTGGACGGAGTTGGTTTGGCGCCGCGCGCGGGGGCGGTTCGCCACGAGGCGACTCGGGGGGTGGCGCAAAAGTATTGCCTACGGCCTCCCTCGACGTAGAGGATCTGCGCCGTCACAAGTGGTCGCAGGATCTCGGACTGAGCGTACCGGGCTACGAGCAAGGCGTGATCGTTCTGGTGTGTACGCAGTCCAAGCGATATCTACTGCTGATCGAGCGCGACGCCTATAACGCCTTGAGCCGCACCGATCTGCTCGAGCGCTTCGACGTGGCGGTAGCCAGTACGGTAAGGCTGAAACGGCAGGGCGTCTACGTGGGTTCGACCGATGAAAACCTGTTGGTGCAGTCCCGCCTGCAACAGCGGGCCGTGCGGCAGGAAAACGGCAACGAGCTCGTTACGGGCGCCTATCGAAACTTCGACATGGTGATCGGGCGCGCCATCGAGGCGAACGCTTCCGACGTGCATTTCGAATTCCGCGGTGACGACCAGGTGCAGGTACGTCTGCGGGTCCACGGGAAGCTGCGTGATCCCGATCTCAAGGATCAGCTGGCTCGCGACTATCGCGCCATGATCGACGCCATTTCGGCGACCTACAACTCCCGCGCCGACCCGAGCAGCCGCAGCCATAATCATTTCGACGGCATGCATCACCAGAGTTGCTCTGTCCCGTTCACCTACAAGGGCCGCAAGTATCAACTGCGTTTCCAGAGTATCAAAGAAAACCGCGGTGTCGATATCATCATCCGCGTGCTGTTGAACGAGGTCGTCGAGGCCGACATCCTGACGCTTGAGCAACTGGGATATTCCGAGGACCAGATCCGGATGCTGGAAGACGCGGTGCAGCGCTCTCCAGGCCTGCTGATCGTTGCAGGCGAAACCGGGTCCGGCAAGTCCACGACGTTGCGTACGCTGATGACCTACGAGCGTGATTCGGGCAAGAAGTTCTACTCCATCGAAGACCCGGTTGAGTACATCCAGCCGCACGTCACGCAGATTCCCATTCAGCGTAAGGCGGAAGCGTTCTCGACTGGAGAGACGCCGTTTGGTGCGGCGGCCAAGGTGGTGCTTCGGGGCGATCCTGACAAAGTCATGCCGGGCGAGGTGCGAGATCGGGAGACCGGTTCGTTCGCCAAGTCGATGACCGAAACCGGGCACCAGGTGTTGTCCACCGTACACGCATCGAGCTGCTTTGGCGTCGTTCCGCGCTTGACCAGTGAGGAAATCGGCATGCCACTGGCCGCTGTGGCCGCTCCCCGGTTTCTCAGTGCGATGGTCTATCAGAAACTGATGCCCACGTTGTGCCCTCAATGCAGGGTTCCTGCTCTGGAGGTGCTCGGGCCGGACACCTTGCGTGCCATCGCCGATCTCGGCGTTGACACACGCCACGTCTGTGTCGAGGGGCCGGGGTGTACCCGGTGCGGCGGCAGAGGCACGTTGGGGCAGACCGTTGTCGCCGAGGTCTGCGAAGTCAGCGAACACCTTCTGTCGCTGATGCGAGAAGGCAGGCACTGGCAGGCCGAAGAGGCGTGGCGCGAGATGCGTAATCCCGATTTTTCAGTGCCCGACATGCGCGGGCGTACAGCGATGGAGCATGCCATTCACAAGATGGCGTGCGGCACGATCGATCCTCGCGATATCGAATCCGCGTTTTATCGCCTGGGCAAGTATCGCGACGAAATGGAATCTCTTCGAAACAATGCTTAAACGTCTTCGCTCCCTGGGAGCCACTCTCGCATCCCGGCGTAAGCCTTATCAAGGGCTGGGCCGCGCACGTCGCATCTTTACCAGGCAGCGCGCCCGGTTTTACGGCGATTTTGCAGACGCCATGGCAGACGGTGCCAATCCCTACGAACTGTTCCGCCGCCGCTACAGCCGTGCGCATAGCCGCAAGTTGGCGATTGCCCCGCTGTATGAGCTGTGGCGGGATCGCGCCGCCACGATGAGCCTGCGCGACACCTGGGATGGATCGGTTCCCAAGGAGGACATGCTGGTCATCGGTGCAGGCGAGCGAGGCAATCTGCCGCATGCCCTGCGCTTTCTGGCGAAGGTCGTCGACTTGCGCCAGAGCAACCGGCGAAAAATCAAGGCGGCGGTCGCGTTGCCGATCTTCCTGCTCGTCGTGATGATGGTGTTTCAGATGGTCGTGGCATTGAAGATGATGCCCATCATGACCGAGATCATGCCGCCCGAGGCATTTCCGCCCGTGGGAAAAGCGCTCTACGACATCTCGCAAGTCGTCATGAATTACTGGTATTTGATTTACGGCACGCCGGTGCTGGTCGCGATGATGTTCTTCTTTTCGCTCGGTCGCTGGACCGGTTCGCTGCGCATCAAGGCCGACCGCTATTTACTCCCGTACTCGATCTATCGTGACGTGCGTTCTGGCGAGTTCCTGATGTCGCTGGCAGCGCTCACCGAGGCCAACGTCTCCACCTACGACGCGTTGTCGCTGATGATGCGGCACGCCGATGGCTGGACCCGCTGGCATCTGGCGAGAATCCGCCTATCCTTGCGCAGCGACCACGATGTCACGCGTGCCATCGATACGGGAATCTTCTCTGACGAGATCTACGACCGCGTGTGCGAGTACGCAGAACGCAGCAACTTCGAAAGCGGCATCCGCAAGATCGGTTTGACCACCATCGAGGAAGTCTCGCTGTCCATCAACAGACGATCAGCAATGGTGCGCAATGTCCTGTTGATCTCTGTCGGCATCTTCATCATCTTCACGCTGCTGGGCATGATTTCGATCGGCATGGCTGCGGGCGACGCCGCGCAAAGCGGAATGATGTAGGCCGCGATGACAGGCTCCGTCAAAACAGTCGTTTTTTGTGTGGTCTCGACCGCACTGTTGTTCGCCTTGTTTGCGGTACTGGCCGTCCACGACGACGTCCAGTGGTCAACCGCTGTCGGTGCCGGCATCGTGGGGGCGTGCATAGGCAGCTTTGTCAATGTCGTGGCCTTTCGCCTGCCCCGGATGCTGCAAGCGGCATGGCAGCAGGAACGGCTGCTTGACGACGAGGTGATGGCCGCCGACTCCTGCGCGACGCCATGCGCGTCGGTTCAGGAGAATCAGCCCCGAAAGACTTTTTCCCTGATGTGGCCCCCATCGGCCTGCCCGCAATGCGGCGCCACCATCCGGTGTTGGCACAACGTGCCTGTCATCGGGTTTCTTCTGCTGCGGGGGCGCTGTGCTGATTGTGCGGCGCCGATCAGTGCTCGATATCTCTGGGTCGAGGCGATTCTTGCAGGGGCCTGTGCCGCCATGGGCTGGGCATTTGGTCCGGGCATCGAACTGCTTGCGTATGGCACTGCGTTCACGATCCTGCTCATGCTGGTGTTGATCGATTGGGACACCCAGCTGCTGCCCGACTGTCTGACGCAACCTCTGCTCTGGCTGGGGCTGCTGTTCAACGCGCAAGGGCTGCGGGTGAGCCTGGAAGATGCCGTCAACGGCGTCGTGCTTGCCTATGGAACATTCTGGCTGATTTCGCGTGGCTATCGATATCTGAGCGGCCACGATGGCATGGGAGATGGCGACCTGAAGCTCGTGGCGGCGCTGTGCGCCTGGCTGGGGCTGCAGGCGCTGCCCTGGATCATGTGTGGCGCGGTGCTGTCTTCACTGACGGTCACGGGCTGCCTGGTGGCTGCAGGGCGTACGCAGTGGTCATCACCCCAGCCCTTCGGGCCGCATCTTGCGCTGGCGGGATGTGTCGCGGCATGGGCCCTGTGAGTTTTTCCGTGATTGGTTTTTGTGAGAGGAACGTCTATGGCTACCCGGAATCTCCGTTTACAAGCAATGAGTCAGCATGCTCGGAGCCAGCAGTCTGTAGGCTCGCAGAGGGGGTATCTAACGGTTTCTTTGACGCTTCTTGTCTTTGTGGTGGCCGCACTCCTGACCCTCTATGTCGAAAGGCAATCGGAGCACGCTCGTCTGGAGCGAGGGGAGCAGATCGGACACGCACTGGACGTGCTGGGGGCAGGGTTCAACATCTATCTCGACACAAACTACGTGAAACTGGCGCAGACAAACCCCTCTGTACCGGGTGTAGCGCATGCGCTGCAGCCCACGGCAGAAGAGCTCATCCGTCTGCTGAACATCCGGGGTGTTGCGCCCGTGCCGCCGGTCATTGTGGGCGGGTCCTACAGATTCCAGGTGTCTTATCCCGCCACCTGCACGCCGGCTCGCAAGCTCTCTGATACGGCTTGCCGTCCGGTGGGCCTGGCTTATATCGACAAACCCGCGATGCGGGGTGCCAAGGTTGACTATGTCATGCTGGGGCGGGCAGTACGCGTGATGCATGGCCGCGGTGGGCATTCCCGAACAGAAGATGCATCGCATTTCTCATTTCCTGACGGCTCCGCCTCAAGAGCGCTTGTTCCTGTCGTGAATCCCACCGGGCAGGCCGGGATATTGGCTTGGCGGGCCGATACCTTGCCCGAAGATCGGGAGCGTCTGATGACCAATGGCGGCAACCGAATGAACGCGACCCTTCGGTTGGATGGCGCAGGCGGACCTCATGATGTGGCGGGGGCTGCAAACATCACGGCATCGGGAAACATACTGCTGGGAGGTAGTGGCACGATACAGGGGCGACTGTCGGTAGGGGGCAATACGTCGGTATTGGGAAATATGAAGGTAGACGAAAACATGACGGTATGGGGGAACGCAACAATCCTGGGCGTTCCCAAAGTCAAGGAGCTTAATTTTTCCGATTATCGGGTTATCGGCGGTAGCTGCGAGAATAAATCTTCGATCGGGATATCCGAATTCGGGGAAATTCTGTTTTGTAATCAGAGCAATAGGTGGACTAATACTCAGCGAGGCCCCCAGGTTGAATATATCGAATTCAATGCGCCCACGGGTTTCTTGCAGGAATTGGTCAAACACTATTTTGATATGGGTAAATGGATTTATTGCCGGGACGTCGTAGGCAGCTCGATACTGTGGACCGAAGATAACCTCTGGAAGAGTTCGGTCTTTGGCAATTCGGGATTTCACAAGGTCGCATGCTACGGAAGAATGTAGCGAAAAATGTAGCGGAAATACCCAAGGTGCAAATCATGCATCCGGCATTTTTCCCGCCCCAACTTTCTGCAGAACGCATCTCGGGCTATCGGGCACTCTTTAATCTGGTAGTGCAATAGCTATCGTTTTTTATTGGTTGGTTTTTTATCAAGGATTTACGTGGTTGGTATTCCAGCGCTTCGGCCCCAGATGGCGAGTCGTAGCGGTTTCTCAAGAGTTACCATCGTGATGCAGCGAGGTTTTGCGATGGTCTCCTCAATGGTGCTGCTGCTCGTCACGGCTGCGCTTCTGACGCTCTACGTGGAAAGACTGACGGAGCAGGGTCGTCTGGAAAGGGGGGAGCAGATCGGGTATGCACTCAACGTATTGGGTTCGGGGTTCGAGGCTTATGTGAACAGCCACTACGCTGAACTGGCATCGGATCAACCCAAGGTAGCGGGCGTGCGCAATGCGCTGGAGCCGACTGCGGATGAGCTGATACGCCTGCTGAACATAAAAGGGGTGGCCAATGTACCGCCTGTCGTGGCCGGTGCGTCTTATCGATTCAAGGTCCATTTTCCCGAGGGTTGCCTACCATCGGACCGCAAGGCCGACATCCCCTGCCGCTTGACGGGGCTAGCCTATATCGATCAACCTGTTTCGCGCGGCGACAATGCAGATTACGTGGCCCTGTCGCGTGCCGTGCGTGTCATGAAAGGTCATGGGGGATACTCCCGGCCGGAGAATCCCCTGCATTTCGCATTTCCCGACGGCGGCGCCCCATCCGTGCCCATTCCGGTCTCGAACCCTACCAAGGTCGCTGGTGTGCTCGCCTGGCGCGCCGATACGTTGCCCGAAAGTAAAAAGTACCTGAAGACGAGTGGCCGCAACAGGATGAACGGGACACTTCGTCTGGATGGGAAAGGCGGGCCACATAATCTGGAAGGTGCCAAAGACATCAGCGCAGCGGGCAAGCTGACCGCGCAGAGCCTCGAGATCCGAGGCGACACCCTGGTACACGGTGCCAGCAC
>JAEYZR010000070.1 GCA_023427945.1 Pseudomonadota bacterium
GAGTGAGTGTGTCCCATCCCCCATCAAGCCTGAGCCCGCAGACACGCGCGGCTTTCAAGAAAATCAGCACCGCCACTGTGGCCACCTGCCTGTTCAAGCGTGGGCTGAACCATCAGATGATGCAGGACGTGCGTCCCGTGGGACCGCTGACCGAATCCATGGTCGGCGAGGCCTTCACGCTGCGCTACATGCCAGCGCGCGAAGACTTGAACCGCATCGAAGTGTTCCGTGATCGCGAGCATCCCCAACGCAAGGCGGTCGAAACATGTCCTGCCGGCGCGGTGATGGTGATGGACAGCCGTCGCGACGCCCGTGCGGCCTCGGCGGGCGGCATTCTCGTTGGACGCCTGAAAGTGCGGGGCGTGGCCGGTGTGGTCACCGATGGCGGCTTCCGGGATTCCGCGGAAATCGCGGGCCTGGGCATTCCCGCTTTTCACCAGCGTCCCTCGGCCCCCACGAATCTGACCTTGCATCAGGCCATCGACATCAACGTGCCCATCGGGTGTGGCGATGCACCGGTTTTCCCCGGCGATGTGATCCTGGGTGATGCCGACGGCGTGATCGTCATTCCTGCGCATCTTGCCGACGAGATTGCGGCCGAGGCGACGGAGATGACCGCGTTCGAGGATTTCGTGACCGAGCAAGTGCGCGAGGGTCGTTCGATCCTCGGACTCTATCCCGCCACGGAGGCGCAAACATCCATAGATTTCGCCGCCTGGCGCGAGCGCAACGGGCGTTGACCTTTGCGGGTGCCTCAGGGCACCAGCGAGAGCCCGATGCGGAACTGCGAACGATTGCGTTCGTTGTAGCCCAGCAGTGTTTCTCCATACCCGTTGAAGTACTGCAGGTGCACATAGCCGTTCATGTCCAGCCAGGTCTGTTTCAGCGGCCACGCGAAGTCAAGTTGCGTGGTGCGCCGTTTGCGATCGCCTTGCTGGTACATCACCGAGGCCACGGCGCCCGTGGAATGGGTGAAGCGCAGGTTCCAGTCCACATGCCCGGCGTAGTCCGAGTAGTCGCTGTTCTCGCGAGCGACCTTGAAGTACTGGCGCAGGCGCGGCGAAAAAGCCAGGGTGCTGCCGCCATCGAAACGATAGGACAGCGAAGGCTGCAGGAACGTGTTGTTCACCGACCGGGAGTCATCGCCGTCCTTGCCGTTTGAGCGATGCTCCACACCCACCTGACTGCCCACGCGCCAGTTCTGGTTCTCCGAGGTCCAGAGATTGTCGTTGAGCCAGAATGCGCTGGGGTTGAACGTGGTGTCGATGAAAGGCTTGGAGTCGCCTTGCAGATCCCACAGCGAGCGCTGGGTGTAGGCCAGATACAGGTTTTCCGCAAAGCCGGGCTCCTGGCCAGGTGTCGGATTGAACAGGCGGTATTTGGCGCTCAGCTGGAAGCGTGCCGTGGTCATTTCGCGCGTGCCCAGGCTGAAATACACCGGCTCATATTCCGAGATGGACGATCGGAACCGCACGAATGCGGGCGACTCCACGCGCTGCGGATAACGCGCTGCATCTTCGGGCGAAGGCCCGTAGTTCGGCGCCGCACCCAGACGGGTCACCTGTGCATCGGGCAACGGAGCGCCGGTTTTCGGGTCGGTGACCGGCACTATCGCCGCTGCCGTAGCCGGCGTGCCCGAGTCGCGTCCGGTAGTGTCCAGCGCCAGCAGCACCTTCTCGCCCTCGATGGACACGGCCTGCAGTCCGCGCGACGTGGCCGGCACCACGGCTTCCCAGTAGGTCTGGGCAAAATTATTGACAGGAACATTCAGCTTGGCTCGCCCGCTTGCAGACCTGGCGACGGTGCGCGCGATCGTGCCGTCTGCACCGCGCCATTGCAGGATGATCTGGCTGGGCACGTCGAAGGTGGCGCCGGCCGCGGTGTCGTTGAAGAACGTGGCCGTGACGCGCACCGTATCGCCCGCAGCGGCTGACGGGCGATCCAGACTGTAGGCAACGCCTGCCGAGGCGAGGGCCGGCAACGTCAGGGCGGCGCCCAGGACTGCAGCGCGAAACAGACGAGAGGCGAGAAGGCACTGCACGGGATTGACCATGATTGGGCGCGTAACAAGAACACAGGGAGACGGGGCAAGACGGAGCGCACCGGATGACCGAGAAATGTACATCATGCGGTCACGAGCGCGGTATATAGGTTTGTAATGCGATCTGTCCGGGCGGCGATACGCCCAGCCGGCCCGGGCACTGGTACACTTATGGCCCGTCGGAGCGTTGCCGCCAGGCCACAGTCTGGCTGCGCCACGCAAGACTGTTCTGCCCTTAGCTCAGTTGGATAGAGCACTCGCCTTCTAAGCGAGCGGTCACTGGTTCGAATCCAGTAGGGCGGGCCAACTTCCCTGAAAAATAGTCGTCATCCCATCAACCGAGCAGCCATGCTCGGATCGCCAGTTCGGGCTGCGTCAGCGCCACGCCCGTGCGATGACAAACATAATAGTCGCGCCCGTCGTCCAGATACTGATCGGAAAGCCGCAGCAGTTCTCCTGATTCGAGCTCCCGTTTGAGCAGCGCAGGACGCAGCAGCGCCACGCCAATGCCGGCCTTGGTCGCGGCCCGGGCGAGCAGGCCGTCCTCCAGCAACGTTCCCCCCAGCCGGTTGGGCGCAGGCAGGCCCTGCATCTGAAACCATTGCTGCCAGAGGGATCGCTCCTGGTCGTGAATCAAGGGCACTTTCAGCAGGGCGGCGGGGAGGTCTGTCATATCGATGCGCGGCAGAAAATTGCGGTGGCAGACCGGTGCGACGGCTCCTGACATGATGCGCGTGCTTTCATAGCCATTCCATTGCCCGTGCCCGAACCGGATGGACAGATCTGACGAATCGCTATGGTAGTTCTGGTGATTCGCATAACTGATGTTGACTTCGCAATCCGGGTGCAGCGCCATGAATTCAGGCAGATGTGGAATCAGCCATCCGGTCCCGAAGAGCGGGATCACACTCAGGTGCACATCCACCAGGCCGCTGCGATCGCGCAACTGTTCCGTCGCGCCCCGCAGCACGCTGAAAACGGAGCGCACTGATCGATAGTAGTCACGTCCGGCATCGGTCAGTGCAAGGCCGCGGCCCTCGCGCTGGGTGAGCGCCAACCCGAGAAAACGTTCCAGCAACTGCAGCTGATGACTGACGGCCGAAGGCGATACCGACAGCTCCTTAGCGGCAGCGGTCACCGTGCCCAGGCGCGCGACAGCCTCGAAGGCGCGTACCGAACGCAGGGGGGGATCATCGGCTAATTGTTCTAAATTATTCATGTGTTGAATTATTTTAGATTTATGGCCATTGGTCAAGAATCATGATTTTCGCCATTTTTAAGAGGCAATTAGGGTAATTCGGCATATCGTTATTACTAATCAGAGGGAATGTTGCATTGCAATGCAATTGTCAACCATTTAATATTTTTCATAATTAAATGGCTGTGTGGCTCGATGAATTCCCTCCCTCTGTTTCGACTGGTTCTGCGCCGCCTGTTGACGAGCGTTCCGGCGCTGGTGCTGATCGTCATCCTGATGTTCCTGCTGCTCAAGCTTGCGCCGGGTGACACGGTCGACGCCTTGCTGGCGCAGGTCGGCGGGGGCGCAGACCCCGCCATGATCGAGGCCTTGCGCAAGCAATACGGTCTGGATCTGTCTGCCACGGCCCAGCTTGGCAGTTATCTGCTGCGGCTTGTCCAGTTCGATCTGGGCATGTCGGCCATCTATGGCAAACCGGTGGCCACGGTCATTTTCGAACGACTGCCGCCCACGCTTTTCCTGATGGCGTCTTCCCTGTTTCTGTCGCTGGCCGTCGGCATTGCGATTGGCTGCGTGGCGGCACTCAATGCCAACCGTTGGCCCGACACGCTGATCTCCACGCTTGGACTGGTGTTCTACGCCACGCCATCGTTCTGGTTTGCCGTCATGAGCATCATTGTTTTCTCTGTCGGCCTGGGCTGGCTGCCTGCAGGCGGTTACGAAAACATAGGCTCAGGTCTGAGCGGCTGGGAGCGTTTCGTCGACATCGCCAGCCACCTGGTGCTGCCCACCTTGTCGCTGGCGCTCATCTCTCTGGCCATCTACCTGCGCGTGATGCGCGCCTCGATGATGGAAGTCATGACGATGGATTTCATGCGCACGGCCAAGGCCAAAGGTCTGGCGCCGCGCACCTTGATCGTGCGCCACGCCATGCGAAATGCCTTGTTGCCCGTGGTGACGCTGGTGGGGCTGCAGGCCAGCGCGATGCTCGGCGGGTCGGTCGTGATCGAAAGTGTCTTCGCTCTGCCCGGCCTGGGCAGGCTTGCCTACGAGTCGGTGGTGCAGCGCGACCTCAACACCTTGCTTGGCATCGTCTTCATTTCCGCATTGTTGGTCATGGCGATCAACTTCCTTGTCGATCTGGCTTATATGTTGCTCGACCCGCGCATCATGCCCAACGGGAACGCATGATGTCCACGTTCAAACGCTATTTTTCCAATCCTGCCGCGGTGATCGGCCTGGTCTTGCTCGTGCTGGTGGTCGTTGTTGCCGTGTGCGCCGATTGGGTCTACCCAGGTAATCCTTTGCGCCTGGCTGGCCGTCCGTTGCAATGGCCCATGGAGAATGCCGCCTTCCCGTTGGGAACCGATCAGTCGGGCCGCGACATTGCCGCCCAACTCGCGCATGGCGCAAGAATGGCGCTGGTCATCGGCCTGGTTGCGATGCTTCTAGCCCTGACTGTCGGCGTGCTCATCGGCGCCATCGGCGGCTACTTCGGCGGCTGGCTGGATGATGTCCTGATGCGTGTCACCGATGCGTTCCAGATTCTTCCCAGCTTTCTGCTCCTGCTGGTCCTGGTTGCCGTGTTCGGTTCGGACATCGTCACCATCACGGTGTCGATCGGCCTGGTGTCGTGGCCGCCTACGGCACGCCTGACACGAGCCGAGTTCATGACCTTGCGTCATCGCGAATACGTTCAGGCGAGCCGCACCCTGGGACAGGGCCATGTCGCCATCATCTTCCGCGAGATCCTGCCCAACGCGCTTCCGCCCGTCATCATCTACTCGAGCGTGATCATGGCCAGCGCCATTTTGCTGGAAAGCGCGCTGGCCTTTCTGAACCTGTCGGATCCGAACGTCCCCTCATGGGGCAATCTGATCGGTACAGGCCGCAACGTCATGCGTCAGCAGTGGTATGTCGTCACGCTTCCTGGCGTCGCCATTCTGCTGACCGTGCTGGGCATTTCTCTGGTGGGGCAGGGGCTTAACGATGCGTTCAATCCGAGGTTGAAACGGCGATGACTGATCTGCTGCATATCGAACGCCTTTGCGTGCATCTGCCGCCTGGCGCGGACAGAAAATGGGCGATCGAAGACCTGTCGCTGACCTTGCGGTGCGGCGAAATCGTCTGCGTCGTGGGTGAAAGCGGTAGCGGTAAATCGACCTTGGCCAACGCCATTTTGCGATTGCTGCCCGAAGACGTCGTCCCCGGTAGCGGGCGCATCGTTTTTGACGGCCAAGATCTGCTCGGCCTGGATGACGCTGCCCTGCGCGGCATTCGTGGAAACAGGATCGCGATGATCTTTCAGGAGCCGATGACGGCGTTGAACCCGCTGCGCACCATAGGCGAACAGATTGGAGAGATGTTCCGTGCCCACACGGATCTGTCCGGCGCTGAGATCACGGCTCGCGTGACGTGTCTGCTCGAAGAGGTCGGTATTGCAGCGTCAGCGTCGATGTTGCGTGCCTTGCCGCATCAGCTTTCCGGGGGGCAGCGCCAGCGTGTGATGATTGCGATGGCGCTTGCCCTGGAGCCCGACCTGTTGATTGCAGACGAACCCACCACCGCGCTGGATGTCACCACGCAGAAGCAGATTCTGGCCCTGATTCGTGATATCCAGCGCCGCAAGAACATGGGCGTGCTGTTAATCACCCACGATTTCGGGGTCGTTGCCGAAATTGCCGATCAGGTGATGGTGATGCGGCACGGGCAGATGGTCGAGTGCGGCCACGCGGTCACGCTGCTGAACGCTCCCGTGCACGACTACACAAAAAGTCTGCTCGCAGCCGTACCGCATGGTTCGAGTCTTCAGGCAAACGGATCATCGTCCAGTGGTGACCCGTCCAACCCGCCGCTCGCCCTCCAGGCGCATGGCCTGAACAAGACTTACGTGTCGCGCAGCCTGTTCGGCGGGCGCCGCCATACGCAGGCGCTCAAGGACGTGTCGCTTGTGCTTGCTCGTGGACGAACGCTGGGCGTGATTGGCGAGAGCGGTTCAGGAAAATCCACATTGGCGCGCTGTCTCATGCGACTCGAATCGCTTGATGCAGGCACCATCGAGCTGGGCCAAAGCCCCTACGCCTCACTGTCTGCTCGTGCATGGCGCAAGGAGAGCCGTCGTATCCAGATGGTCTTCCAGGACCCCTATGGGTCGCTGAATCCGCGGCGTCGTGTGGGCGATCTGATCGCGCAGGGGCTGATCACGCACGGCATGCCGCGCGGTCAGGCGCGTGCGCGTGCCATCGCCTTGCTCGACATGGTTGGCCTGCAAGCCAGCGCAGTCGATCGTTATCCCCATGAGTTTTCGGGCGGGCAGCGCCAGCGGATCGGTCTGGCGCGTGCTGTCGCGCTGGAACCGGAAGTACTCGTGGCCGACGAGCCCGTGTCGGCACTGGATGTGTCGGTGCAGGCGCAGATCCTCGATCTGCTGGCTGAACTGCGCCGTCGTCTGCAGCTCTCGGTCGTTTTCATCACCCACGACTTACGCGTGGCGGCGCAGATCTGCGACGACATCGTTGTCATGCAGGCCGGCGAGATCGTCGAGCGCGGCACCGTCGCGCAGGTGCTGCGTGAACCCCGCCACCCCTACACGCGCGCGCTCATGGCGGCTGTGCCAGGTGTGGCTTCCCTTCCGCTTGTTGCTTCTCCCTTTTCGCCATCCAACGTTCTCTCTCTCGGTACCTGACCCATGACTTTTGACATGAATCGCCGTGGTTTCATCGCCGCGAGCACCGTGCTCGCGGCCGCCATCGCCCTGCCTATCGCTTCCTGGGCTGAAGAAACGCCCCGGCGTGGCGGTACGCTTACCGTGCACGCGCCTAACGAACAGCGTGTGCTCAACCCGTCCATACGTGCGTCGGTCGATGTCTACCAGATCGGCGGCAAGATCGTCGAGCCGCTGGTGGACCTGGATGCCCAGGGCAAGCCGGTGCCGGTGCTGGCCAGCGCATGGGAAAGCACGCCAGACGGCAAGACCATCACCTTCAAGTTGCGTGAAGGCGTGAGCTGGCACGATGGAAAGCCGTTTACGTCAGCCGACGTGCAGTTCACGGCGATGGAGATCTGGAAGAAGTACCTGAACTATGGTTCCACGTTGCAGCTCTATCTGGACGCCGTGGAGACGCCGGACGCGCACACCGCCGTCTTCAAGTATTCGCGACCCATGCCGCTCGATCTGTTGCTGCGGGCCTTGCCAGACCTGGGTTACGTGTCGCCCCGGCATGTGTATGAAGGCACCAACATTCTCGACAATCCGGCCAACACCGCCCCGATCGGCACGGGACCGTTCAGGTTCGCACGCTACGAACGTGGCCAGTTCGTGATTGCAGAGCGCAATCCCAACTACTGGCGCGCAGGCTTGCCCTATCTCGACCGCATTGTCTGGCGTATTCTTCCTGACAAGGCCACGGCTGCCGCCGCGCTGGAATCCGGCGAGATTCAGATGAGCAACTACACCGGGCTTGCACTCTCCGATATCGACCGCCTGAAGGGTGACCCACGGTTCACCGTTTCCACCAAGGGCAACGAGGGCAATGCCGTGCAGAACACGGTGGAGTTCAACCTGCGGCGCAAAGAGCTTGGCGATGTGCGGGTGCGCCGCGCCATCGTGCACGCGCTGGACACCGATTTCTTCGTCTCCAACATGCTCTACGGTTTTGGCAAGCGTGGCCGTGGTCCCATCCCCGCGTCGTCCGACTTCTTTCTGACGGGCGCACCCGATTACGCTTACGACGTGGCCCGCGCCAACGCATTGCTGGACGAGGCGGGCTACAAGAAGGGCCGCGACGGCAAGCGCTTCTCGCTGCGCCTGCTGGCAGCACCCTGGGGCGAAGACGTGAGTTCGTTCGCCACGTTCATTCAGCAATCGCTGCTGGAAGTCGGTATTGGCGTGGAGGTCGTGCAGCGCGATGCGGCAGGCTTTTTGTCCGACGTCTACAAAGAGTGGAACTTCGACCTTGCGACTGGCCGTCATCAGTATCGCAGCGATCCTGCTGTCAGCACGACGGTGTGGTAC
>JAEYZR010000075.1 GCA_023427945.1 Pseudomonadota bacterium
CGACCGGACCCTGCACCGCGTCCTCTTGCATCCAGTCGGCAAACGAAGCCACCCACATGCCTGCAGCGCCTGTTAAAGAGTCCTCAACGGTCAATCCCGCCCATAGCATCACCCCATACCCACCGCCGGCAGCAAGCGCTTTGATCCGTCCAAAAAATGGCAAGTAAAGGCGTGGATGCTTGATCGCGTCCAGGAAATACTCGAAATCCGGATAGACGAACGGTTCGCGCAGCGCTCCATACTTGGCCTGGCTGACCAGCACGAGAACGGCCTGGATGGACAGCACGTTGAGCATCGCGAACACCGGGCGGCGAAACAGCGCCAGCTCCAACCCATACGCCACCATCATGACGCCGATGTGCACGCCGACACTGGCCGCGGGACGTCGCCAAGGTGCGCGAGGTCGAGGAGATAACGCAAGCTCCAACAGAAAGGACATCGCAAGCCCAATCACGAACGTACTCGTCAACCACAGAATGAAGGGATCTATCAAAACGCCTCTCAACACTTCCAAAAAACGTCAGGATGCTGAACGCTGGCAAGCATAACAGTCGAACCGTATCAGACGAATCGTTTGATTTAGGGGTCGCTGAAGTTTCAGTACGAAACCTGGTGACAAACTGTGGATGTCGACCTTTTTTCAGACAAATGCACGCTCATGGTGACGTGCATGAACTTTCTAAATGGTGAATACACAAATGCTTGATCAGTCCACAACCGAAGCCTCCCAGTCCCCATGCGCTGCCGGCCCGGCCCAGGAAAAGTCCGCTATCCAGCGAGAACACCCGATACGGATCGCAGTGCTGGATGACCATCCCATCATCTACACCCATATCCAGACGCTGCTGCGCCCGTATCGCGACTTGCACGTCGTCAACGTCAGCAGGACCGTTGCGTGCCTGCAGAAGTATCTGGCGGACAACCACTGCGATATGCTCATTCTGGACTTTCATCTGCCTGGCGAACGCGACGACGGTGCCAACCTCATCAAGCGCCTGCGCCGACAGCACACCGGTCTGGCGCTCGTGGTGCTTTCCGCGGGGCGCTCAAAACATGTGCGGCACACTGCGTTCAGATGCGGTGCGAATGCTCATGTCTCGAAAAGCGAATTGCTGGGCAACCTGCCTGCCCTGCTGCGCCAGGTATACAGCCGCCCTGATCGATTCCATTATCTGGAAAAAGACCAGATAAACTGCGGTGCACCGGCAATGAGCGATGACAACCTCACGCTGAGCGAACTTGAAGTCATGCGCCTGACGGCCAGTGGCTTTTCTGTTGGACAGCTAGCCAGTCACATCATGCGCAGCAAGAAGACAGTCAGTTCGCACAAACGACGCGCGATGAAAAAGCTCGGTCTTTCAGATGATCTCGGATTGGCCATGTACCTGAAGGATCATCGCGACTCACTGTTGTAATACCGGCCTGACGGGCGTCGAAGCGATTCGACGCTCACACCGACGAGTCAATGGCCGTAATTGAGACGGCGCAAGATCCATCCTGACACGGCAGGATGAATGCCTGCCAACAACCAACACCCGAAATTGAGCGGGAACGGAAAACTGATCCGGGCACTGTTGCGTGCCAGCCCGCGCTTGATCACTTTTGCAGCCTTGGCCGCCGGCCACATGAAAGGCTTGGGGCCTGGCATGTCGTAGGCCATCTGGGAGTGAACATAGCCGGGCATCACCACGTTGATCTTCACACCATCCGCTGCCACGGCATCGCGCATGGCTTCGCCATAGGCTTTGACGGCAGCTTTGCTGGCGCTATAGCTGGGCGTTTCGGGGAGGCCACGCCATGCGGCCAGCGAGCTGATGAGGGCGATCTGACCGGATTTTCGGGCCCGCATGGCGGGGAGAACCGCATGCAGTGTCGCCATCGCTGCGATCACATTGACCTGCAGTAAGGCCTGTACGGCGTCCCACTGCTCCCCGCTGTTGTTTGGCCCCATATTGATGTTCATACCCGCGTTGGCAATCACGAGATCCAGGCGACATTGTGCGTCCATCTCGATCAACCAATCTCGTAAACGCGCGGTGTCAGCCAGATCGAAACACGCCGTAAAAACGGTTGCACCCGCATCACGACACTCATTGGCCAGTTGAGAAAGGCGCTGACTATTGCGACCATGCAGCACCAGCGTTCTTTGTGCTGCCGCATATGCCAGAGCCAGAGCACCACCAATACCGCCAGTGGCACCCGTAATCAAAATAGTTGTGGGCATGTCAGCGGACATTTCTAGCTCTCTTTAAATGAGTTGCCGCTACCGTTGGAGCAACTGTTCAAGAACACGGCGCACATCGTCTTCCCATCGAGGCAACTCAAGACCGAAAGCCCACTTCAGCTTGCTTGTATCCAGACGTGAGTTGGCAGGTCGGGGCGCGGGCAATGGATACTGTTGTGTCGAAAGTGACGCAATCGAATCGGGCTTAATCTTGGTCGCGAGTCCCATTTCCTGCGCTAATTGCGCAATCAGTCTGGCGTAACCGTGCCAAGTCGTGACACCATCGGCCACCAGGTGGTAGGTGCCAAATCTCTCAGGATTGAACGACGCAGGCTCGAGATATTTCCCGACAATCTCCCGTGTAGTGCGTGCAATCAGATCTGCCGAAGTAGGCGTACCATGCTGATCGGCCACCACACCCAATGAATCACGCTGCTGAATCAACCCAAGAATAGTCTTGAGAAAGTTATCACCATTCAATCCGAACACCCAACTGGTTCGGAAGATAAAATGCGCGGGGCAATACTCGCGAATCAGGTCTTCGCCAGCCAATTTGCTGCGACCATAGACCGAACGAGGCCCGGTGGCATCTGACTCTACATAGGGGGCAGATTTGTCGCCCGCATAAACGTAATCAGTCGAATAATGTATCAGCAGAGCGGCTGAATCTCGCGCTGCACGGGCCAACGTCCCTACTGCCCTGGCATTGATCAATTCGGCCTGAAGGACTTGCTGCTCCGCTTTGTCCACTGCCGTGTAGGCCGTTGCATTGATAATCACATCAGGCCGAACAGCGTGCACCGCACTGGCGATTTGCGCGTCATCGCTCATATCGCATTCCAGGCGGCCCATCGCAACTACAGTTCCCACGTCCTGCAGGCAAGGCAACAGCTCAGAGCCAACCTGACCGTCTTTTCCAAATAACAGAATCTTTCGGGTCATCACTTCATTCCCCGTACTGACGTTTGACCCATTCGCGGTAGGCGCCAGACGTGACGCCGCTTACCCACTCATCATTCGCCAGATACCAGGCGACAGTCTTCAAAAGACCGGACTCGAATGTTTCGGAAGGACGCCAACCCAACTCATGTTCGATTTTCGTGGGATCAATAGCGTACCGTCGGTCATGACCGAGTCGATCGGGCACAAAGGCGATCTGCGCCTCATAAGACTGCTTGTCCACACGCGGCTGAAGCTCGTTCAACAGTCGGCAAATAGCTGTCACCACGTCAAGATTGGTCTGTTCATTGCGGGCCCCGATGTTGTAGGTCTCGCCCGGTCGGCCGCGATTCAAAACATCCCTGATGGCGCCACAATGATCCTTCACATACAGCCAGTCACGAATCTGCTGTCCGTCACCATAAATGGGCAATGGCCGCCCGTTCAAGGCGTTGAGAATCACCAGCGGAATCAATTTTTCCGGGAAATGGAAGGGGCCGTAGTTGTTCGAACAGTTGGTGGTCAAAACGGGGAAGCCGTATGTGTGAAAC
>JAEYZR010000137.1 GCA_023427945.1 Pseudomonadota bacterium
GGCCAGTGGGCAAAGCCACTGGCGGTAATGGGGCTATCGTAACAAAGTTGGGCATACTGCCCAGTAACGCCGTGCTACTTATGCGCAGGTGTTTGCACCGTTGACCCGAAACAATGCTCGGGCGCAGGAAAGGCTCCTGAGCGCACGTCGCCTACGTAGGCTTGGACAGCCTGAACAATTGTTTCGTTCACCGCTGCGTAGCGCTTGACGAAACGCGGCTTGTAATCGTCGAACATTCCCAGCACGTCTTCACCCACCAGGATCTGGCCATCACAGGCGGGCGATGCGCCGATGCCTATCGTGGGAATGTCGACAGCGTCGGTGATGCGCCGCCCGAGCGACTCAGCGACCCCTTCGATGACGATGCCGAACGCCCCTGCACGCGCAACCGCCAGCGCGTCGCTGAAAATGCGATCGGCGCCCGCGTCGGTGCGCCCCTGGGCCGTGAACCCTCCCATCCGATTCTTGTGCTGCGGCATCAGGCCGATGTGTGCCAGCACGGGTACGCCACGCGCCTCCAGGAAGGCGATGGTGTCGGCCATTTCCGCCCCGCCTTCAAGCTTGACCGCCTGCGCGCCGGTTTCGGCCAACACGCGCCCGGCATTACGCATCGCCTGTGCGGCAGACTCGTGATAGCTGTTGAATGGCATATCCACGATCACCATGGACTGCTTGCTACCGCGTACGACAGCCCGGCCATGATTGATCATCATGTCCAGAGTGACGCCCAGGGTGTCATCCATGCCATAGACCACCATGCCCAGCGAATCGCCCACCAGGATGGCATCGACATGGCCATCCATGTTGCGCGCCATAGGTGTCGTGTAGGCCGTCAACATGGCAATTTTTTCGCCTCGTTTGCGTGCGGCGAACTGCGGCACAGTCATACGGCGAACGGTGGGTGAGTGAATGCTCATGTGCGGATCCTCATGTTACGCAATGGTGTGGCGCAATGCGCCATGACATGTCGAAGGCATCGGAGTTTAACGCTGGCAGGAAAGGACTACACATAATCTGCCGCGAGCAAGGCGGTTGGTGGGCCGGTTTTGCGGTCGATCGCGGGTGCTGGGCTGGTTTTGAGGCTGATCGCGGGTGCCGGGCTGATCACCGACTACAGCGCAACGACGTTCTAGCCTTCCTCCCATAATCTGGGACTATATTTCGAAGGACTCGTTCTTCAAACCACCCCGATCTAGAGTAAATAACTGAAAACCAATAATTTCCATGGTTTTGACCTACTCTCACCTACAACAGAAATATTTACTCATTCCCGGAAAATGGGAATCACGTCTTGGCTGCACCTCTCAACCAGCCTCATACTGGAAACACCATGTCACCCACTCCGCTCCCTCCGCCCGTGCAAGACCGCGTACTGCTGGTCCTGGCAAGCATCGCCCAGGCGGATGGTCCGATTTCGGCGCTGGCGCTGACCCACATGACGGGCTTGCCGCGCAGTTCGTTGTACCGCCAGCTCGCGCGACTGCGGCAGTGGGGTTTTGTGCAGGAGGAGGATGGGCGTTACGCGCCGGGCCCGATGGGATTGCAGTTGGCGCAAGGCTTTGACGCCACATCACACCTCATGCAAATGGCGCGCATGGAAATGCAACGCCTGGTCGATCAGTCGCATGAAAGCGTGGGCCTGATTGTCGCCGTCAATGACCGGGCGATCTGCCTGGACATGCTGGAAAGTCCCCAGGCATTGCGCTGTTCATTCGAGAAGGGGCGCAGCGTGCCGCTGCGCAAAGGGGCCACGGCCAAATGCCTGCTCGCGCATCTGCCCGCCCCCCGCCGCGATGCCCTGCTGGCACGCTGGCGCGACGAACCCGATGACACACAGCTTCCCGACGCGACTCAACTGGCCGAGATTCGCCGGCAGGGCTATGCGCGCAGCATCAACGAAATCGACGAGGGAGTGTGGGGCGTGAGCGCCCCCGTGTTCGGTGCCTCCCAGCGTCTGGCAGGCTGCATCACGCTGATGGCGCCCACGGCACGAGGAACAGTACGCGAAGACGAATTCACCCAGATGGTGGTGGTCGCCGCTGCTCGCGTCTCACGCCTATTGCACCCGGACTGATTCAGTCCAGACGACATGCTTTTCGATTCAGTCCAGATGTCATCGTTTTTCCGAGGAAACATCATGAAAGCCCTTGATCGCCAACCTGTTCTTGCCGCCCCCCTGGCGAAGCATGGCGAGCCTGCGCCAGCGAGCGTCGATGCCGTGCAACCCGTGACGCGTTTCAACCTGGCAACGCTCAACGCCGTGCCGTGGAAAAACGGCGGCGGGACCACGCGTGAGATCGCTTGCTGGCCGCCACAGGCGGACATGGAGTCGTTCCTGTGGCGCATCAGCGTGGCGCGCATCGATCGCGACGGTGCGTTCTCCCCGTTCCCCGGGGTGGATCGCGTGATTACCTTGCTGGAGGGACAAGGCGTCCTGCTGGTGCCGCAGGATGCTGCGCACAACGATGGCGGCAACGCGGCGTCGTCGCCGTCGCATGCGTTGACACAGGCGCTGGCGCCCTACGCGTTCGATGGCGCATGGCCCATTTTCAGCAAACTGGTTGGGGGGCCATGCGAAGACCTCAACGTCATGAGTCGTCATGGTCTTATCGAGGCCGATGTGGTCGTATTGCATGACACAGGTCGCCTGACCGCTGCCACCGCCGGCATGCTGCTGGCCGTCAACGGGCGATGGCACGTGCAGGATGCACAAGGCGCGCACCATACATTGGCGCCGGGTGAAGGCGTCTGGTGGAGCCAGCAATCGAACGCATGGACGGTGACGCCTGATTCCGCTTCGCCACAGACGGATCTGTTCACTGTTGCCTTGCGCGACATCGGCGCATCCGACCGTGCAGGAGTGGCGAAATGAACACCCGCGCCCCCATGAACATTGAAACGGCCCACACCTCGGGAGGTGAAGCATGAGCAGCAAGAACAGCATCTGGGCCGCCGACGCCCTGCTGCCCACAGGCTGGACCAAGGATGTCAGCCTGCACTGGAATGAGCACGGACAGTTGCAGCAGGTGCAGACGGGAGTCGCACCAACAGAAAACCAGCCACGCGCCGCAGGGGTGCTCCTGCCCGGGATCCCAAACCTGCATTCGCACGCCTTCCAGCGGCTGTTTGGCGGACTGACGGAATATCGTGGACAAGCGCAGGACAGTTTCTGGAGCTGGCGCGACTTGATGTATCGCATCGCGTCGCAACTCGAACCCGATCAAATCGAGAAAATCGCAACCTGGCTATACGTCGAGATGCTGGAAGCAGGCTACACCAGCGTCTGCGAATTCCATTATCTGCATCACGACCAGCAGGGGCGTTCCTACGACAGGCCCGAGATGGCGCTGGCGCTGCTACGGGCCGCCAGGCGCACCGGCATCGGCCTGACGCTGCTGCCCGTGCTCTATCAGACCAGTGGTTTTGGCGGCACCCCGCCAAGCGAAGGACAGCGTCGCTTTCTGCACGATACGCCTGCCATGCTGAAACTGCTGGATACGCTCAGCCCGCTCTGTGCCGCACAAGGCACGGCTCTGGGGCTTGCGCCACACTCCTTGCGCGCCGTACCTGCACCCGCCTTGAAGGAGGCCCTGGCCGGTCTGGACGCGATCAATCCCGGCGCCCCCATCCATATCCACATCGCCGAACAGATCAAGGAAGTGCAGGATTGTGTGGCATGGAGTGGCCAGACGCCCGTGCGCTGGCTGCTTTCCAACGTGGACGTCGATGCGCGCTGGTGCCTGGTCCATGCCACCCACATGACACCCGATGAAACACGCGATGCGGCACTGTCGGGCGCCGTTGCCGGGCTGTGCCCCACCACTGAAGCAAACCTGGGCGATGGCTTGTTCGACATGTCGAACTGGCGTGATGCCGAAGGACGATGGGGCATCGGCTCGGACAGCCACGTCACGGTGAACGCGGCCGAAGAACTTCAGTTGCTTGAGTACGGCCAACGACTGGCGACACATCAACGCAACGTGCTGGGCGATGCGTCGCAACCCCATGTCGCCACGTCGATGACCTTGGCAGCGGTTGCCGGTGGCGCTCAGGCCAGCGGCCGGGCCGTGGCAGGTTTTGCGGTAGGACAGCAGGCCGATATGGTCGAACTGGACCCGCAACACCTGGCGCTTGCCGGGCTGGCGGCTCAGGACCAGCTTTCAGCACACGTTTTTGCAAGCCACCGAAGCTCTGCCGTGCATCGTGTGTGGGTGTCCGGCAAAGAGCGCGTTCAGGCAGGCCGCCACGCCATGCACGATGAGGCGGCGCAGGCATTTATCGCAGTACGCAAAACGCTGCTGGCGAACAGTTGACCGGCGTATCTGCTGGCACAAGCAATACAAAAAGGAGCAAAGAATGGCTGACTTTCATACGGACCAACCTGCATTTCGATTCATTGCCGGCACGGCGCCCCTGCTGGTGTCCATGCCGCACGTAGGCACGCACGTGCCGGAGAGCGTCAACGCACGCCTGACCGACGAAGCGCAACAGGTGCCCGATACCGACTGGCATCTGGAGCGTCTGTACGACTTCGTCCAGGCAATGGGTGCATCGGTCCTGATTGCCACCCACTCGCGCTACGTGGTGGACCTGAACCGTCCACCCGATGGCAGCAGCCTGTACCCCGGCCAAAGCGTGACCGGCCTGTGTCCGGTCGATACCTTCGATGACACACCGCTGTACCGCGACCCGTCACTCGTACCCGACGACGCCGAGGTCGCCATGCGGCGCCAGGCCATCTGGGAGCCCTACCACGCCAAGCTCGGGGAAACACTGGACGCCATGCGCGCCGCGCACGGCGTGGCGGTGTTGTGGGATGCGCATTCGATCCGCTCGATGCTGCCGCGCTTTTTCGAGGGCAAGCTGCCCGATCTGAATCTTGGAACAGGAAAAGGCAGCAGTTGCAGTGAAGCGATGGCTCAGGCCGTCCTGCAGGCAGCACAGCCTGTCGGGCGGGAAAGCTACACCAGCGTGCTGAACGGGCGTTTCACGGGCGGCTACATCACGCGCCATTACGGGCGGCCCGACCAGAACATTCACGCCATCCAGCTGGAGATGACGCAATCCAGCTATATGCAGGAAGCACTGCCCTTCGACTATCTGCCCGAGCGCGCCGAGGCGGTTCAGCCGGTGCTGCAGCGGATGGTCAAGGCGGCAACCGCGACTGTCGCACCGCGTAGCTGATCATCTGGTCGGAGCATCGCCTTGCATTAGGCCATCGAACCGAAGCAACCGCCTTGCACTAGGCCGTCGAGTCGAAGCAATCGCTTTGCACTAGGCCGTCGAGCCTGCGCGCTCGTCGTGCAGCATGACGAGCGCTCCGACGATGAGAACCTGTATGCCCTGATGGAGTTCAGCCTCCATTTCGGCCTGTTCCGCGAGGCGATCAGCCTCCGGCGTCAGTTCTTTTCCTGCAACCGAATACACCGTATCCGCCGCGGTCATACAGTGAAATGCGACAGTCGCCAAAAGCCTGCGGGCCTGATCCTTCGTCAAACCGTAGACCTCGGCAATATGACGCTGATGGCCGTCAATCTTGGCAAGCATGGACGGCGTCGCCGCCAGTCTGCGTATGACGTAAGGCGTCACCCCCGGATGGGCCTTGACGAACTGTCGCACCGAGATGGCGAAGACACTCAGATATTCCTTCAATCCATCGCGGCTGGCATCACCCGGTAAGGGAATCTGCCAGCGGTTGAAGACTTCCTCGGCGACCAGGTGCTTGAGCTCCTCGATGCTGGGCACGTGCCTGTAAAGCGCCATGTGACTCACGCCCAACTCAGCTGCCACGCCAACGAACGTGATGGTTGGCAGACCGATCCGAATACCAGCGTCTGCGATCCGCTCGCGGGTGATCGTGCGCGGGCGTCCCCGAGTCGCGGGCTGATCTGACGGCCCCTTCATGTCTGTGCTCCTTGGCTGGCGGCTGCCAGCCCTCACTGT
>JAEYZR010000165.1 GCA_023427945.1 Pseudomonadota bacterium
ACCGTGTGCATATGGTGGAACGAAAAAATGTCGGCGCAGAACGTTGCGCAGATTGCCGCCGCTATCGAAAAAGTGATTACTGCCTTCGACAGGAAGTAAGCCCCGCATTCTCGGATTGGAATCCAAATGGACAGCACAGTGAACAACGCGCCCGCATTGCGAATCGGCATGGTGGGCTTGGGAATGATGGGTAGCGCCATTGCGAAGAATATTCTGAAGCATGGCTTTGCCCTGTCGGTCGTCGTGCACCGAAGTCGCACCAACGTGGACGCATTGGTGACGCTGGGCGCAACGGAGGTGGGTTCGATGGCAGAAATGGCCAGGACCTGCGATGTGGTGTTGATCTGCGTGACCGGCTCACCCCAGGTTCGCAGTGCCATCTGGTCGGACCAGGGTTTGCTGCTGGGCGCCCACCGTGGTCTGACGGTCATCGATGGCAGCACCAGCGACCCGGATCTTGCAGAAGAGATTGCTCAGGCGCTGGCCGAGAAGGGCGCGGCGTTCCTGGATGCACCGGTCAATCGCACACCGAAAGAGGCCGAGCAGGGCAAGCTCAACGTCCTGGTTGGCGGCGAACGCGCGGTGCTGGAGCGTGTGCGTCCGATCATGCAAACCTATTCCGAGACGATTCACCACCTGGGAGCAGCGGGTTCGGGCTACCGGGCGAAACTCATTCACAACTTCATCGCCCAGGCCAACGCGACGGTTCTGGCCGAAGCCATGTGCACGGCCGCCAAGGTTGGCCTGGATCTGGGTGAGTTCTCCGCTTTGTGCAGATTGAGCGGAGCGCACAGCAAGACATTCGATCGTCTCATTCCTTATGTGCTGGAAGGCGACGACTCGGGGCAGCGCTTTGCCCTTCGCAATGCCGCCAAGGATATGTGGTCCTACACCCAATTGAGCACGAAGGCCCAGACCACGGGCATTGTGGCCGAGTCGGTCAGGCAGCTCTATGTGCTGGCCACGAATCTGGGCTATGGGGACGCTTATGTGCCTCGACTGTTCGACGTCCTGGGCCATATGAACGGTGTGGCTGTCCGGGCAAATTCCCCTGCGGCGACACCGCAGTCTGCGCAGGCCTGAATCCAAAACTTGCACCAAGGAAAAGCATGTCTTCACCCGTCACACGCCTTGCCACGGACTCTCCGGTCATCCGCCTGAACGCGGAAGACGATGTGGTCATTGCACGAACGCAACTGATAGGCGGCAGTTACCTGGACGCTGAGCAGGTCAGGGTTTCAGGGCTCATTCCCGCCGGGCACAAGGTGGCCACCCGCGATATCGCCGAGGGCGAAGCGGTGCGGCGTTATGGCCAGATCATCGGTTTTGCGAGCAAGGCGATCAAGCGCGGTGAGCATGTCCATACGCACAACCTGGCGATGGGCGATTTTGCGCGCGACTACGCCTACAGTCAGGATTCAAAGCCCGCGGTACCGGAAAACGATGCACGGACGTTCGAGGGAATCGTCAGATCCGACGGCTCGGTCGCCACGCGCAACTACATCGGAATCCTGACTTCGGTGAACTGTTCGGCGACGGTGGCGCGTGCAATTGCCGAAAAATTTCGCCGCGACATCTACCCTGAGGCAATGGCCGACTATCCCAACGTCGATGGTGTCGTCGCGCTGACGCACGGCATAGGGTGTGCCGTCGATCCTGAGGGTGAGGGCCTGGCCATGTTGCAGCGGACGATCTCCGGCTACGCGAGGCATCCCAATTTTTCAGCCGTGCTGATCATCGGTCTTGGATGTGAAACGAATCAGATCCCGCTGATCCTGGAGTCACAGAATCTGCAGGTATCAGACAGCCTGCGCACTTTCACCTTGCAAGAAAGCGGCGGTACATCGAAATCGATCGAGCTGGGCGTCGCACTCGTGACGTCCATGCTGAAACAGGCAAATCTGGTCAAGCGGCAACCTGTGCCGCTTTCCAAGCTGGTGGTCGGCCTGCAGTGCGGCGGCTCGGATGGCTATTCGGGCATGTCGGCCAACCCCGCATTGGGCGTTGCCGTCGACCTGCTGGTCAGCCACGGTGGAACCGCCATTCTGTCGGAAACACCGGAAATCTTCGGGGCGGAGCATCTGCTTACCCGGCGCGCCGTCAGTGAGCAGGTAGGCAAGAAGCTCGTCGACAGGATTCTGTGGTGGGAGGACTACTGTGCGCGGAATTTTGCGACGCTGAACAACAACCCGTCATCGGGGAACAAGGCCGGCGGTCTTACGACGGTTCTTGAGAAGTCACTGGGCGGCATTTCGAAGGCGGGCACTTCGAATCTGAACGAGGTCTACGAATATGCCGAACAGATCCGCGAGCGTGGTCTGGTTTTCATGGATACGCCGGGATATGACCCGATATCTGCGACCGGCCAGGTTGCGGGGGGCGCCAACCTGATCTGTTTCACCACCGGCCGGGGTTCCGCTTTTGGGTGTGCGCCGACGCCGTCATTGAAAATTGCATCGAATGATGCGCTGTGGAACAGACAGCAGGACGATATGGATTTCAACTGTGGCGCCATCATCAGTGGCCGGGAAACCGTGGCGGATATGGGCGTCCAGTTGTTCGAACTCATGATCGACGTGGCGTCGGGCAAACGTACGCGCAGCGAACTGCATGGTTACGGGTACAACGAGTTCGTGCCGTGGCAGATCGGGCCCATCACGTAATCCATCTTCCGGATCACCATCGCTGCCATTAAGGACACCCATGCGAATTGCCAACCTGAACGACCGTGCCACTGTGTTGCTGCCGGGGGCGCGGTGCTATGACATCGCGACCGAAAGCCGGGGCGCCTACGGACCCGACATCACCACTGTTTACGAGAACTGGTCCGCGTTTCTGGCCTGGAGCTCGGCTCATGAACCGTCGTCCACGGTCCCTTATTCCGAAGACGCGTTGAAGCCGGTCTCGCCTGCCCCCAGGCAGGTTTTTGCAATCGGTTTGAACTACAGCGATCATGCCGCCGAAACCGGCCTGGCCGTCAACCGGGAATTTCCGCCTGTCTTTGCCAAGTGGCAAAGCAGTCTGGCGAGGCCGCACGGCACGGTGGCGGTTCCTGAGGACAGCCACGTCGACTGGGAGGTGGAGCTGGTCGTGGTCATGGGTAAACAAGCGCGCGATGTGTCGCGTACTCAGGCAATGGACTATGTGGCGGGCTTCACCGTAGGACAGGATTATTCAGATCGCAAGGTACAGTTTGTCGGCCAGGCTCCGCAATTCGGGCTTGCGAAGTCTTTCGCCGGATTCTCCCCTGTCGGGCCTGCTTTGGTGACCGCAGACGAGGCGGGAGATTTGACGAGCAACAGAATCACGTGTGAAGTCGACGGCGTGCTGAAACAGGACGGCACACTGGGGCAGATGATTTTCCCCGTGACCGAGATCATTGAAATACTCAGCCGCATTGTCACGCTGTATCCCGGGGATCTCATCTTCACGGGAACGCCGTCCGGCGTAGGATTCGGACGTTCGCCACGAGAATTCCTGAAACCAGGCCAGCGCGTCGTCAGCACGATCGAGGGTATCGGCCGCATCAGCCAGAATGTCGTGCTGCGCCCGGCGCGGGAAGGCCAGGCCGAATAGCGCGGCGCTGTCTGCGCTACCGTCACTACCGGCGCTACCGGCATTTTCAGGCCACCTGCCCCGCGATGGCCCGGGCGCTCCATCAAGCGTCCATAAATCATCGATGAGACTTCCACCATGCACGCCTATCGTCCATGTCTACTCAATGGAGATTTGCGTTCATGGCCGAGGATACCGCGCACCTGCCTGCCGACGAAGGGCGTTACCCCTCGTCTGGCGATTCGGTGCCAGACACCCACCCTTCGAAGTGGTTCACACGCTGCGCGGGCAGCCAGGCATACGGGGGCGCAGGCTCCGTTGATCCATCGCACGAGAACGGTCCGACGTCCGGCGAAGCGCTGATCAACGGGCTGGAT
Organism: Pseudomonadota bacterium; assembly: GCA_023427945.1. GTDB lineage: Bacteria > Pseudomonadota > Gammaproteobacteria > Burkholderiales > Burkholderiaceae_B > Schauerella. The sequence goes on from JAEYZR010000165.1 coordinate 3,933, forward strand.
TCCCGCGCACTGCTCGCGTGTTTCCTGGAGCATCCTCCCGAGGACTTCCAGGTGCTGGCGAAGCAGCCCATGCCCGTGTTTTCTGCCGTCTTCGATCTGTTGACGGCAGCCGACGACACATCGAGGGCGAAGGCAAGCCGTCTGCCAGGATATGGCTGGTGGTCGCGCTGGTTGCGTCCGCGTGTGGCGTTTGCCGGAAGTCCGGTGACCGAGTATGCACCGTTGCCGCTGGGTGTTTCGGCTTTCCGTCTGGTTCGCAAGCTGCGCCGCGAGATGGGGCACCGCCATGCGATGACCGTCGTCAAAGACCTTCCGCATGATTCGCCCCTGCTCTCCAGGGCCGCCAACGACCAGGCCGACGACATTCTGCAGGCCTGTCTGAATCAGGGGTTCTTCATGGTCGAGGGCTTGCCCCTGGCTTATGTGCCGATCGACTTCACCGACGTCAACACCTACCTGGGCAGACTGCCCAAGAGCGCGCGTCGCTATGTGCAGCGCAGGCTGCGCTCGCGTGAACGGATGACCGTGCAGAGGATCGCGACGGGAGAGGCGTTTGCCGACGATGCATTGGTGGCGGCCTACTACGCGCTTTATCGCGAGGTGCACGACAACAGCGACATCAGGTTCGACTGCCTGACGCTGCCGTTTTTTGCGGCGCTGTTGCGCAACGAGACCAGCGGTGGTTTCGTGTTTGAGTACCGGCATGCCGAAAGCGGCGACCTGCTGGGCTGGAATCTCTGTTTCGAGGTCGGTGGGCGGCTGGTGGACAAGTATGTGGGTCTGTCCTATCCGGCTTCACGCGAGATGAATCTCTATTTCGTGAGCTGGATCGTCAATCTGGAGTATGCGCTCGAGCGTGGCCTGAGTCATTATGTGGCGGGTGTGACGGCAGGCGAGGTGAAAACCTTGCTGGGTGCAAGCTTCACACCCACGCGCCATGCGGTGTATGTGCGTAATCCTTTGCTGCGTCTGTTCATGAGGCGGTTTTCCCACTGGTTCTCCATGACCGATCAATGAGCAGTCAGGTTTCCCTCCCGGCTTGGAACGCCAACTGGTACTGAGCGTTCTTCTTCCCCGCAACCGTTATCCCTTGAAGATCACTCGCACGTGTTGTCCGACACGCGCCTGGACGGGTGTTTCGAATTCCAGGATGCAGTTCACGACATGGACGGGGCCGCGCTGCGCGTCTTCCTGTAGCTGGCTCTGGCGGCTGTAGACCGGGCTGATGTGCTTGAGGCGAGCGCCAGGCAAGGGCGCGTCGGCGCCGTCGATCTCGGCGACGATCTCGGCGGTCATGCCTTCGCGCAACGCCGAGACGAATGCGGCGTTCACTTCGGCGCGAACGATGCGCGAGCGATCGGGCAGCACGCTGAGCGCAGGGGCGCCTGCCGGCAGATAGACGCCTTGTTGGGCCATCACGTCGACGATCGTGCCATTCGTTGGCGCGATCAGGTTCAGTTGCACCAGGGCGGCGCGGGCTTGCTCAAGCCGACGCTTGGACACCTCGACATGGGCCTTGGCAATGGCGACATCGGAGAGCGCCTGCCGCAACCGCTGGGCGGCCTCGTCGGCGCGCTGCGGCTGCGCGGCACCGGCACGCGCAGCCTTGGCATACTGCGCAACGGTGCGCCGCAGTTCGGGCAGGCGGGCCTCGTGTGCTGTCAGAATGGTCTGGGCCAGATGCAGTTCCGATTCTGATGTCTGCACCGTGGCCAATGTCGAGGCATCTGTCTGGCGCATGAGCAGATCACCGGCCTGCACCCGATCGCCTTCGTAAGCATGCATGATGCTCACGACGCCGGATGTCGCAGGGGCGAGTGCCAGGACGCCGCCTTCAACGGCGATCTTGCCGCGTGCCACGGCGATGGTGCGCGGGCTTTCGACTGCGTGTTGACCGGCAGGGGCGGTCGTGCCGTGGGTGTCGCGTGGTTCGGTGCATGCCAGCAGGGGCAGGGCGGCCACCAGGATGCAGAGTGTGCGCATCGGCGAGTGCCGTTTCTTTTTCGTGTCCTTCATTTCTCAGTTGTCCGTATGGCGATGTTCTGTTGGTCACTGCATATGGCGCCGTCTTCCATGTCGACGACGCGATGGGCTTGTCTGATCAATCGGGGGTCGTGGCTGACGCATAGCACCGTCGCCCCATGTTCCTTGGCGAAACGGTGGAGGATGTCCACCACGCGTTGGCCGCTGCGGGCGTCCAGTGCACTGGTCGGTTCGTCGGCAAACAGCAGTTTGGGCTGGTTGGCGATGGCACGCGCAATGGCCACGCGCTGCTTTTCGCCGCCGGACAACTGCGCCACACGCATGTTCGCGCGGTGCTGCAACCCTACGTTTTCCAGCGCCTGGTGTGCCAGATCGGCGCTTTGCCGCCTGGACATGCCCAGGTATCCCAGAGGCAGCTGAACCTGCTCCAGCGCGTTCAGCGCAGGAAAGAGGTTGAACCCCTGGAAGACGAAACCGGTGTGATTGAGCCGGAAGACTTCTCGCTCCCTGCGGTTCATGGTGGCAAGGTCGCGGCCCAGGGCGCGGGTGTTGCCTTTGTCGGGCGCCTGCAGACCCGAGAGCAGGGAAAGCAGTGTGCTCTTGCCGCAACCGGAGGGGCCGGACACCAGCGTCAGTTCGCCCGGGTAGATGGCCAGGGACAGCTCGCGCAGCACGATCTCCCTGACGGTGCCGCACAGGAAAGACTTGTTTACCCGGATGGCCTCCAGGCTCGGACCGTTCGGCATTTGAGCGTGGGGCAAGGGGATGTTCGTGTTCATGTCCTGTTCCGTTAACGCAGCAAAAGAGTCGGATCGCAACGCATGAGATTGCGTATGGCCGTGCAACACGACAGCAGGGCCATCAGGGCCACCAGTACGGCGCAACCCAGGGCTGCCGACGGGGTCATGGCCACTGGCACGTGATAGATTCTGGCCAGCAACAGAAGCACGGTGCTGGCGACGGCGCTGAGCGCCATGCCCAGCCCGCCCACCAGGCAGGCCTGTTCGATCACGACGCCAGCCAGTGCCCGGCGGCTCACGCCAAGCGCCATCAGCGTGGCATATTCCCTTGCGGAATTCGCCACCACTGCCGCAAAGGACTGGTTGGTGATGACCGCCCCGACCAGACAGACGATGAGGGCCATGAACAGCACGGCGGTGCCTGCGCCCGTGTCCAGCAGCCAGTACTGCCGCGAGCGGTTCCCGAATTCTTGTGCCGTCCATATCTGAAGGGGACCGAAGCTCGTGCCGGCCTGTTGCAGCTGTGCAGCCACGGCGTCGGCGCGGGCCGGATCGTGCAGCTGCGCGACGAAGTACGTGCTGCCGCTGTGCGCCGACGTGCCGGCAATGGTGCGCGCCGTATCGAGCGAGGTCAGGACGTTGGCGCCGCCCAGGCCGCGCAGCCCCGGCAACAGCGCCACGACGGTGACGCGATGTCCGTTGATCCAGGCGTGGCCGCCTTCGTCGGTGGCCAGTGTCTCGCGATCGGCGCTGTCCACGATCACCGCACCCGGTTCAAGCAGGCGCTTTCGCAGTTCTCCCGGCAGCAGCCGGGCGAACATCAAGGCGTTGTCGTGGGTGGCAATGCCGGAAAGGTAGATCGACATGCTGCCGGATCCGGCCCGTTCGGCCGTCCAGTCGCCATCGACCCAGAGATAGGGTTCCACGGCCGTGACTTCGGGGTTCATGCGCAGCCACATCTCGGTGTCTGCGCCAATCTGCCTGCCGTAGTTCACGCTTTGCGTGCCGGGGTAGCCGGCCCATATGTCTGCCGATGATTCTTCGACATATATCGCAGCCGTCCCGAAGATGCCCAGCACCAGGGCCGCCTGAACGACCAGCATCAATCCGGAAAATCCCACTGCCATGACGACGGGTACGAAGCGCCGCCATTCGTGAATGAGGGTCTTGCGCGCCAGGGCGATCATGGGGCTGCCTTTTGCAGATCGTCCAGCGCAGCACCACCCAGTGCCTTGTAGAGCGTCACGAATGCAAGGAGATGGCTGCCCTGGGCCAGGTTCAGTTCGGATTGCGTGACCAACAGGGTTCGCCGGTGATCAAGGGCCTGCCTATCGTCGGCCAGTCCCAGGGCGACGAGCGTGTCGTTGCGTTGGGCCTGCTGTTCGTGCAGGGTGCATGCTGCCTGCAGTGCGCGAGTGCGTTCGCGCTCGCCCGCCAGCGAGACCAGGGTGGCCTGCACCTCGGATACGCCGGCCAGGACAGTCTTGCGATAGTGCAGCAATGCGGCCTGCAGCCTGTGCTCGTGTGCGCCTGCCTGCGCGCGCCGTTGTCCCCAGTCCCAAAGCGGTATGTCGATGGCAGGCCCGACGAGCGGCGCGATGTTCGTGTTGGCGTGGTTGTTGCGCGAGAGGCTGTGGGTATAGAGGATGGAGCCGGCCAGACTGATGCGTGGATAGAGCGCGGCCCGCGCCAGGCCCACTTGTCCGGCTGCAGACAGGACTTGCGCTTCGGCTTCGCGGATATCGGGGCGCGTGCGGAGCAGGTCGCCGGGCACTTCTTTTATCGAGAATGTCGCGGGCAGCTGCGCAACGGATACATCGCGCCATTGGTCATCGGGACTGTCGCGCCCCAATAACAATGCCAGTGAGCGAGCGGCGAGGTCGGCTTTGGTTTTGAGGTCGGCCAGTGCAATGAGATTGCGTTGGCGGCGCAGATGCACCGCGCCGACTTCTTCGGCTGTACCCAGCCGGGTCTGCAGGCGGGTGTGGGCCAGCGTGCCTGCCTGTTGGTCCAGCGCGTCGATGCTTTCCAGGCGTGCGATCTGTTCATGGGCCACACCGAGATCCACATAATGGCGTACGACCTCGGTGACCACCAGCACGCGCGCGCCCTGCTCGCGGGCCTGCGCCAGATTCAGGTCGCCCGTGGCTGTCATGTCGGCACTTTCCCTGGCGCCAAACAGCCCCAGCTCCCACATCATGTCCATGCTGGTGTTGAAGTAGGCATTGCGCGCGCCTGTGTCCTGGGCGGGATGGGCCTGAATCGACAACGCGGGCCGGAATGCGGACGTGGATCGTCCCGCCATTTCGCGCTCGGCTTCGAGCAGGCGCCGCGCCTGTGCGAGATCCAGATTCCGGGCCAGTGCTTCCTGCACCAGTGCATCGAGTCGGGCATCGTTCAGCACCGTCCACCAGGCATCCAGCGGAACCCGGGGGGCGTCGACGGGGGCTGTGTGTGACCAGTGTTGCGGCACGTCGGCGGGCAGTTGCGGGACGGGTACGGCCACGCAGCCGGCCAGCGCAAGGGAGGCCAGCAGCACGGGTCCGCGACAGGTCAGCGCAGCAGCGCGCTTCATCAGGTTGGAGCGAGTAAGCATGGTTGGGCGATGCGGGGGAGCGCATCTCGTTGATGGACGATTCGTCAGCATGACCGTTCAAGATTGAACAGCCGTGCAGACTTTATGGAGCGTTGATGTACGTGTGGGCAGCGAGGGGGAAATACACGCGGATGCGGGCGCCGTCACGTTCGGAGGTGTCGGCGACGACCGTCCCGCCTTGCTGGTGGGTGAGGGCCCGCACGATGGACAGCCCCAGGCCGGAGCCGTTCTGCGAATCGCCAGGCGGATGGGGAAAGCGCTGGAAAGGCTGGTCGCGCACGTTGCGCGGCAGGCCCGGGCCGGCGTCGCTGATGGCCAGTACGGCGTGGCTGTCCTCGATATACGTGGCAACTTTCATCCAGCGTCCGCTGCTGGCATGGCGCAGCGCATTCTCCACCAGATTGCCGAAGATCTGCCGCACTCTGTCACGGTCGGCCAGGATCGGGTGATGGACGAGCGAGTGCGCCAGCTGGGTGTCGACCATGAAGCCTTGCTCGGCCAGCCGGGGTTCGAAACCCGCAAGCGATTCGGCGACCAGGGCAGTCAGGTCCATCTCCTGGACATGCAGCGACAGCCGTCCCATCGACGCCAGCGACAGCGTTCTGAGATCTTCGACGATTCGGCTGAGGTGCAGGGACTGGTCCAGCAGACCACGTATCTCTTTCTCGTCACCCTCGATGACACCGTCGCATATGCCATACAGCCTTGCCGTGAGGACCGCCAGGGGCGTGCGCAATTCGTGCGACACGCTGGCCAGTGTGGCGCGCTGCTCTTTGTCCTGGGTTTCCAGCGAGTCGATCATGTGATTGAAGTCGCCGATCATGGCTGCCATTTCGCCGCGTGCGTTGCCGCTCTCTGCGCGTACCGTCAGGTCACCACTGGAGACGCGCATGGCTGCCGTCGCCATGGATTCCAGTGGCTGGGTGACCACCCGCGACACGTAGACGCCCAGCACCATGCTGATGGACAGGCCGCCCAGTATGGCAAGCGCCAGAGCGAGCTTTTCCCGGGCGGTGGCGTCGACAACCGGGCGTTCGCCCATCACCTGTCTGAGGGTCGAGCGCGTGCCGGAATCGTCCTGAGCGATGCCATGAAAAGGGGTGTAGCCGTTCAGCGGCGGCGCACCGTGCGTCCGGTGGAAATTGATGTCCGACACCAACAGCAGGCCACCCAGGAGCACGGCGACGAACATCAGGATGGCGGCCGAGACGGTCAGGCCGAAACGCACCCATATCCGGTCTAGTACCCGGGCCATAGCCTGTACCCGATGCCGCGCACTGCTTCGATCAGTTCACCTTGGCCGACGGCGTGCAGCTTGCGTCGCAGCTTCGATATGTGGGAGTCGATGACACGCTCCAGCGCGTCGCTTTCCGGCAGGCATTTTTCGATCAGGGTGCTGCGTGAAAAGCAGCGCCTGGGTTGCGAGGCCAGACAGGCCAGCAGCCGAAACTCGGCCAGCGTCAGGTGCAGTGGCACGTCGCGCTCGCCGTCTACCCGGGCCTGGGCGATGTGGTTCTGTTCGTCGATTTCGATGGTGCCGACCCGCAGAGGCTCGTTGCCCGGACGGCTCTCGGTGCGGCGCAGCACAGCGCGCACGCGGGCCACGACCTCGACCGGGTTGAACGGCTTGCTGATGTAGTCGTCGGCGCCCAGGCGCAGGCCCAGCAGTTTGTCGATGTCGTCGGCCAGCGCGGTGACCATGATGACCGGCGTCTGCGATGCGTCGCGGATGGCGCGCAGCACCTCCAGCCCGTCCATGCCCGGCATGTGGATGTCCAGCAGCACCATGTTGGGCCGCATCGTGCGAAAGCGTGAAAGCGCTTCATGGCCGGTCGTGGCCATACAGGTTCGTAGGCCGTCACGCTGCAGGTAGGCGGCCAGTATGCTGCTGATGCCGGGTTCGTCTTCTGCGATCAGGACGAGATGCTCGCAGGAGGTGGAGGGTGTGGGGTGAGGGCTGCTCATGATCGTTGTTCCGAAGGCTTTGGGAACATGCCGCCGAGGCAGGCGCGCCATGAAAAAGCCGTATGGATAGGTTCAAAGAAACAATATTTTGGTCGGGAGACCAAGACCAAATGTATCTTTGAGCAAAACGAACGGGCAGCGGGAGGAAAACCGGCTGAAAAAGACCTGCTTCAGGTGCCTTCTGCAACGACCAGGAGCACCGATGCCACCTGCTTTCCCACTGAAGTGATCTTGTGCGGGATGCTGGAGTTGAAATGCGCACTGTCGCCCGCGCGCAGGATCTCGCTGTGACGTGCAAGCTGTAGTTTGATGCTGCCTTTCAGCACATACAGTATCTCTTCGCCCTGGTGATGGCTCATCGGATGATTGCGCATCGCTTCATCGGTGGGCGCAAGCACGAATGCCACCATCTTGTGTCCCGGAAGTGTTCCCGATACCACACGCGGCGTGCCCGTGGCGTCTGCGCCTTTGGTGGCGCGGTTGATCACCAGATGGTCGCCCTCGTGCGAGTCGCCGAACAATTCTTCTACTTTGACATGCAGCGCTTTCGCGATGCGCAGGGCCGCGCCTATGGACGGCGTGGATACGCCTCGTTCGAGCTTGGAGACGTAGCTGCGCGTGAGCCCGGTCTGCCCGGCCAGCTCTTCGAGCGTGAGGCCGGCCTGGACACGCAAGACTTTGAGTTTCAAAGACATCACTTTCCTTTAGGACACTTGTGTCCTAAAATGCACTTTGTTGATTTAGTTTGCCAAGATAAGGCGGCCATGGCCGCTCGATAACAGGAGACATGTTATGACATTGATGAAAAGACTCTCCACGCTGTGGGCGATTGCGTTGCTCGGCGCGACCAGCCTGGTGGCGGGGGCGGCGCACGCGGCCGATGACAATTATCCGGACCGGCCGATCCGGCTGGTGATTCCCTTCGGTGCTGGCGGCATCACCGATGTCGCAGGTCGTTTGATCGGCCAGTACCTGGGCGAAGCGCTGTCGCAGCAGATCGTCATCGAGAACCGCCCGGGCGCCGGTGGCGCCATTGCGGCCCAGGCCGTGAGCAGCGCCAAACCTGATGGCTATACGCTGCTTCTGGGAACGGTGGGCACGCAGGTCGTCAACAAGATGCTCTACCAGAAGCTCGTCTACGATCCCGCGGCCCTGACGCCTGTGTCGCTGGTCAGCAATTCGCCGTTTGTTCTGGCGATCAATCCCATCGATGGGGTGGACGATCTGGCTGGCCTGGTGACATACGCCAAGGCCAACCCCGGCAAGCTGAACTTCGGCTCGGCCGGCAACGGGAGTTCGCCGCATCTGGCGATCGAACTGTTCAAGTTGTCCAGCAAGACCGATATCGTGCACATTCCATTCAAGAGTGGGGCAGAAGCCGTCAATGCGGCAATCGGCGGCCAGGTGAACATCGTGATCGATGGACTGCCGGTGATCGAGCCGCATGCCCGCGCCAATCGCCTGAAGATCCTGGCAATTGCTGCCAACAAGCGCAGTACCGTGGTGCCCGATCTGAAGACCAGTGCAGAGCAGGGCCTGCCGCAGTTCGAGATCGGCTCGTGGAACGCCTTGATCGCCCCTCCGGGCACGCCTGCCGCCCAGGTGTCCGTCCTGAACGAGGCGCTCAGCAAGGCATTGGCCAGGCCGGAACTGATTGAACGGCTGGCGCAGATGGGCATCGAACCTTTGCCCACGGGAGTCGACGCCTACCGCGCGCATGTGGACGTCGAGACAAAGAAGTGGTCCGAGGTCATTCAGGCCGCAGGCACGCGCCTGGACTAAGACGCCTATCGGGCGACAATACGACAGGCCGACTTCGGGAGTGTTCTGGACATGATGATTCTTTACGATACGCTGCGTTCTGGCAATGCATGGAAGGTCAGGCTGATGGCCAGCCACCTGGGCATCCCGCTGGCCCGGCGCACGCTGTCGATCGATCGGGGCGAACTCGCACAGCCCGGGTTTCTGGCGGTCGCGCCCATGGGGCATGTTCCGGTGCTGGGTTTGCCCGATGGCACCCATCTGGCCGAGTCGATGGCCATCCTGCATTATCTGGCGCATGACAGTGCATGGTGGCCGACCGAACGCCTGGCGCAGGCACAGGTGCTTTGCTGGCTGGGCTTCGAGCAGGACCGCCACATGATGCCGCTGGCTCAATTGCGCTTGAAGCTGGCCCTGCACAAGACGGGCGACGCACAGGCGCAGCCTCTGCTCGGTCATGCCGCTGCTGCCCGCAATGCCCTGGCCGTGCTGGAAGCGCAGTTGCGGCGCCAGGGCGAAGCGGGTTGGGTGGCCACGGCAGGGCACCCCAGCATTGCCGATGTTGCGCTGTACCCCTACACCCGCATGGCGCCTATGGGCGGCATCGACCTGCAGCCCTATCCACTCATACAGGCCTGGTTGCAACGCATGGAGGCCTGGCCGGGATACCAGCCACTGTTTCCCGATCAGCCCGAACGCAACCTGTCCACAGACGAACGTCCCTAGGGAGCTCATCATGAATCGAACCGATACTTTCAAACTCGACAAAGACACGCTGGTTGCCCAGTCGACCAGCCGCATGGACCAGCAGTTTCCGGACAGCGCCTATACGCTGCGCCAGAAGCTGGCACTGACCTGCCGCATTCTGTTCGACAATGGCCACGACTCCGGGCTTGCCGGGCAGATCACGGCGCGCACCGAAGATGCCGGGCAGTATCTGACCCAGCGCCTGGGCAAGGGCTTTGACGAAATCACGCAGGACAACCTGCTGGTGGTCGACGAAGACCTGAATGTGCTGCAAGGCGACGGCATGGCCAACCCGGCCAATCGTTTTCATTCCTGGGTCTATCGTGCGCGTCCGGACGTCAACTGCATCATTCACACGCATGCCTTGCACACTGCAGCAC
>JAEYZR010000203.1 GCA_023427945.1 Pseudomonadota bacterium
CCCCTACGCTCTTGCGCTTTTCGATGCGATTCCGTCATTTGCCAAACGGGGGCGCCCGCTTTCGGGCGGGCATGCAGGGCAGGGCGCTCGTGAGGCTGCCGAGCGTGCGCCACTGGCCGTGCCCGAGGCACCGGTACAGGGCGTCTCTCCCGATGCACCGCCACAGTTGTCCGTTCGCGATCTGTGTGTGCACTACCCGCAACGCAAAGGGCTGCTCAAACGCGTCACTGGCTACGTGGCTGCGGTGGACGGGGTAACGTTCGATCTGTATCCGGGCGAGACGCTCGCGCTGGTGGGTGAGTCCGGTTGCGGCAAGACTACGACGGCCCGAGCCTTGCTGCGGCTCATCGAGGGCGCGAAAATCACGGGCCATGCCAGCCTGGGCGATCAGGACCTGCTTGCCTCTGATAGACGCACGCTGGGCCGCATGCGTCGCGATATCCAGATCGTTTTCCAGGATCCGTTCGCATCGCTCAATCCGCGCATGCGGGTCGGGGATATCCTGGCCGAGGGCGTGGCCGCGCTCACTGACACGACGCCCGAAGAGCGCAAGCGAATCATTGCAGGCTTGGTCGAGCGGGTCGGGCTTCCGGCAGACACCTTGTCGCGCTATCCGCATGAGTTTTCCGGAGGGCAGCGCCAACGCGTGGCCATCGCACGCGCACTGGCGGTTTCGCCCAAGGTGCTCATCTGCGATGAGCCGACTTCGGCGCTGGATGTTTCGGTTCAGGCGCAGATTCTCGATTTGCTCAAGGACCTGCAGGCCGAGCTGGGCATTGCCTACTTGTTCGTCACGCACAACTTTGGCGTGGTGGAATATCTGGCTGATCGCATTGCCATCATGGACGCCGGTCGCATCGTGGAGATCGGTGATGCCGAGTCGGTTCTGCATCGGCCGCAGCACGAGATCACCCGCCGCCTGCTGGCATCGGTTCCGCGGCTTTAGGCGAACGATAGGGCTGCCCGAAAAAGGCAGCCCAGTGTGCCCGCACCGGCAAAGCCACGCGCAGCTCGCTCAAATCGACCGAACCTCAATCGTCCATGGCAAACGCTGCCGGCGTATCCAGCCAGGTCAGGGTGGCGCGGCGCATGACACGCGCCAGATCCGTGACGAATCCATGCACCGTCGCCATGTCGCCTGAACCATAGCGCCGAGCCAGCGTGGCGATTTGTTCGTTGACCAGGCGACGTTCCTGAAGGAGAACGTCGCACTTTTCGGCGACCGCTCGGATCACGATCACGCGTCGGTCCAGCGGATGACGATCGCGCACCACGAGGCCCGAATGCTCCAGCCTGTTGATCAGCGCCGTGACTCCTCCAGCACTGATACCCAGCAACTGGGCGAGATGCCCGGTCGCCAGGGCATCGAACGCCATCACCAGATCAAGTGCCTTGACGTCCCCTAGCGGGATGTCCAGACGCGCCGCAGCGGCTGCCTGATACCTGATCGTGTAGACGGACATCTGGCGACCGAGGACAGTCGCAATATCCTCGATGGCAGCCGGAGCGGTCACGCTCAAGGGATGATAAGCACGGGCATTACCTTTTTCCATCATTTCCACTTCCAGCATGATGCCTCCGGGAGAGTATTTGCGCGACGACCCTGACGAGGTGCAATGATGCAGCCAGGCACGCCACCGGTCAGGACGCCGCCTTCGCCCCTGGACCATCGACCGTATGGATAGATTGCAGATGAGATTTCGGCCCGTTTCACGTTGGGTTGACGGTGGTTTCCTGGCCAGGCCGCCATCGCACGGGTAGGTGCCACGACCAACACGGGCGTGCCGAAAAGCTGGCTCATGAAAGAGTTATTGCGTGTCCCGCTCATTGTCGAATTCCAAGATCTTTTTATCGGAGTTTCATAGCGGTTTCCCGTTAGTTATTCCTGTTTATGCACAATCCATGCCAGGTATTTGGAAAAGGAGACGAAAGGATCCTCCAATGCATGAAGCTCTGCGAAAAAATCGTCGCGGAACCTTATTAATCAATGCTTTGTCGTGTGTTTGGATAAATCGCGAAAACAGGTTGATCGCTTAAGTTCGAATATGGAAATGCCGTGAATGTTACAAATGTACGGCTTTAGGTGGGGTTACGTTACCTCAGCGTTACGGCGCAACGTAACGTTCGACTCGGCGCCAATCAGCTCTCGAACGCCCTTCCAAGGGCTGCATTCCATGCGGGGAAGAGGGTGCTGCAACGCCTTCAGAAATGCATTTTAAAAAATGAGAGAGCGGTGGGTTTTATGACGAGTGTCAATGGCATGGTCTCCAGATTACTCATGGATAGTCCGACCGAATGTTTCACAGGCGTGACTGCTAGGTCAGTAGGGAAGCAAAAAAAGTCACAAACTGCAAGAAAAATACGTCCCGATTTGCATGTTGACAGAGAACTATGTCGGTAACAAATGAATTGGCAACAATTGTGCATTTATTTGAAATGCAAAGGTATCACCCGAATGGGTGAGAAAGTTGCGGATTAATTTCAATAATCCAATTTCATTGTAAGAAACACGTCAGTTAAAAAATTAAAGGCGAGATTCGCGTTACTGGTTACAACAAAAATGTTGTTAAGTTAAGCGAATACGGGAAAACCCGAATATTGCGGAATGTGTAGATACATGAAACTTCGCTTACATAAACGAAACATTTTATTCGGCAGGCATATTTTGGTGTCGCATTGATCATGAATTAATAAAGTTGGTAATTTGACGACCCTGAAAATGATTTATTAGTCGCAAGTTTCCGATCAATTTCGAGGCCTTTTTTTATGTCACCAGGCGACATCGTCTTACCGTCTTTCAATCTTGGATTGGTCGTCTTGTCATACGTCATTGCTTCAGCGGGTTCCTATGCAGCGTTGATGTGTGCTGGCCGAATACGCAGCATTGACAAGGGTCCAGCACGATCGGCCTACGTTGGCCTGGCTGCGATCGCGTTGGGCGGAATCGGGATATGGAGCATGCACTTCATTGGCATGCAGGCGCAGAATTTTCCGTTTTTATTAAGATTTTCCTATCTGCCAACCTGGCTTAGCCTGGCAGTTTCCATTGTGTTTTCCGGTGTCGCCTTCTGGCTGGTATCCCGATCTTCTTTCTCGACGTTCAACTGCATTTTTGGCGGTCTGATACTCGGAATTGGTGTAACAGCCATGCATTATTTGGGTGTTTTCGCCATGAGAATGCCGGCAGAAATAATCTGGAATTTCTGGATGGTCGGACTTTCTGGCGCGATCGCCATTGCAGCATCGGCTGCCGCATTATGGCTGGCATTCAATGTGGAGTCGGAAAAACAGCGCATCTTGGCTGCTCTGATAATGGGCGGAGCCATATGCGGAATGCACTACGTAGGCACCGCTGCAGGCACTGTGGTCTGCATACGACCATCGCCGGAGAGCATGAGTGGATTCGGCGGTATGTCGCTGCCCTATATGACGTTTTTATTGTCTGCAGCAGTGCTCATTGCCATGCAATGGCAACTGCGACGGACATCGATCCAGTATCGCGACGCTCTGGCGGCGCGTATGGATGTTCTGATCAAACCAAAGGGAAAGCCTGCGGATTGAAAAGAGCAGTAGATAGCACGTCCTCGGTCCCGAGGCGGTTTTATTTAATCGACGCTTAAGGAGCTCGACATGAAAGCGCAAATTATGAAGTTCTGGAATGACGAAGACGGTGCGACCGCCATTGAATATGGACTGATCGCTGGTCTCGTGGCTATTGCCATTATTACGGTCCTGGGCACGATGTCCAACGAGTTGGTGGAGCTGTTTGGACGTATTGAAAAGGCGTTGAAAGGCGCTACGCCGGCGGAGAAGTCGTCGTAATTGTTTTCCCTTTTTTCTGAAGGTACTTGATCTTGTCTCTAGGAGAAATTTGGTGGTTGTTGTTCGTCTCCTGGATGCTGCTGGGCGCGTATTTCGATTTCAGCGCCCGGCGGATTCCCAACCGGCTTGTCGTGTTGGCGATGGCCGGGCAACTGGGGCTGCTCGGCTACGCCATGTTGACGGGTGTGGCCATGCCTGGAGCGAACGGCTGGTTGCCCGCACTTCTGGGCTTTGCGGCTGGAATGGCCTTTTTGCTGTTCTGGGGGCTGAAGGTCATGGGGGGTGGCGACGTCAAGTTTCTGGCGGCCCTGGGATTATGGGTCGGCATCGGCCCATTACTCCCGATCATCCTGCTCGGCAGTGTGCTTGCGCTGGGGCATGCTCTTCTTCAACTGTTTCTGCCGTTTTACATCAACGTTCCAGCGCTGCAACGTCACATTACCCGAGGTTGTCCCTACGCGGGTTATCTGGCGATAAGCGCCATCAGCGTGGCGCTCATGCAGTGGAATTTTCCCTCGTGTTCGTGGTTTTCTTCGTCATTCTGTACGCGCTTCTGACCTACGGGTTGATGTTTGCCGCGCAGCAGTCCTTGAATCTGGCCGCCCAGGACGTTGCGCGACGCATGTTGCGAGTGCAGGCCAATGACTCGGTCGCCCAGCGCGGGGCCAGCGCATCCACACTCGCACAGCATCAGACGAGCTGGATTTCCAGCATGGGCGGAACCCCCGTGGCCTTTGCCTTGTGCATGAGGACGCCCATAGTCGGCGGCTGCCAGAACAATGCCCTGTTGGAGAACCAGGTGGAGGTTCGAACCTCCTACGCGTATGGTGCCAATCCCCTGGTGCCTAATCTTCCGTTGATCAGTGGCCTGGTATTGCCCCAGGATGCGCAACTGCGCGCAAGTGCCATTGTTCAATTAAGTGTAGGGCCTTGATCATGAGACCGTCTTGACGATCAGGCCTCCGGACATCTCGCGCCAACGTGGCGTAGCCGCGATCGAGTTTGCATTGGTCGCCTCGATCATGTTGGTACTGGTAGTTGCCATCGTGGGCTATGGCGCCTTGTTCTGGATGCAGCAGAAACTCTCGCACGCAGCAGGCGACGGAGCGCGCTCGGCGCTTTATGCCAGTCAGTCGGTGCTGACCTCCGACGAAATCGTCCGGCAGGCAGCCTGCCGCAACGTTACGCAAACCTGGGGTACAGATGTTTCCTGCACCATCGAGCGCCCGGCATGCGGTGCGGCTGCGGGTGCGTCATCGCAATGCGTGCAAGTGCGCCTGGTCTACGACGTGTCGTCCTGGGGGCCCGCTGCATCATTGCGTGCTTTCGTTGCTTCCATACCCCTGCTCAGTCGCAGTGGTCTCGTTCCCGAGCAGCTTGCCGCCGTTGCCAAAGTTCAGATCCGTTAGGAGTCAGTAAGTCATGAGTCGTTATACAAAGTTGTTGGCGATCATCCTGGTGGTGCTGGCGGCCATTCTGGGATTTGTCGCCTACCGTCTGGCGGTCGCACCCAAACCGGTGGTGCCTGCACCGGTCGCAGTCGAGAGCCGGCCGGCCGAAGTGCACCGGCCCAGATTCGATGTGGTGGTGGCGGCGTCCGCTGTCGCTGCGGGCACGCCGCTGAAGGCTAGTGACCTGACCGTCGCGCAGTGGCCAGTGCGTCTGGAACAGGGCTACGAGAGCCCGGAAAAACTGATTGGCTCTTCACTGCGCAGGGACATTCTTGCGGGCCAGCCGGTCACCTCCGATGCGCTCATGTCCGGCCTGGCCAGACACCTGGAGCCGGGGCAGCGTGCCGTGGCGATCGGCATTGATGAAGTCATCGGTGGTGCCAATCAGATGGCGCCTGGCGATTACGTCGATGTGTTCTTCCTGCTGGACAAGAAAGATGAGGTCTCCGGCACGCAGTCCAGGTTGCTGCAGTCGCGCCTGCGGGTGCTCACCTATGGTGAGAAATCCATCGACGGTCCTACGCCTGATGAGGAGAAAGCCAATGCCAGCGGCAATCGCGGTGCGCGCCAGGTGCCCCGCACGGCAACGCTTGCCGTGCCACTGGAACAGGTAAACGAATTATTGCTGGCCTCGCGTACAGGTCGTCTGCAACTGGCCTTGCGATCGCCTGAAGACGATGCGCTCGTTGATCGCACGCTGTTCGCCGAGCGCCAGCCCGTACTGGCCGGCCGGCCCGGACTGACTCCGGAGCAGAAAGCCGAACTCGAACTTGCCGACAACAAGGCTTTTGCGGGCGACAGTCTGGTGCAGTTGTCCAGCGTCGTGACGCCAGCGGCGTCCGCGCCGGCCCCACGCGCCCCCTCTGGTGGTGGCGGCCATGCAATCCAGATCTGGCGTGCGGGCAAGCCCGAAGTCATGCGCTATTAAACATATCAACGACCAGTGATCAGAGAAACAGCAATGAAACCCTTTAATGCAAATCGTTTGGTCTGTGGGATCAGCCTGGCGCTGGGCACGGTGTCTGCCGCCATGGCGCAGCCGACCCAGTCATCGATCACTGGCGAGTCACGCCCTGCAACCGCGACCCTGACACCCGTCGAACCGGCCCCCACGCGAGTCGCCCAACGCAGTGCTCCCGGCCAGGCCCCAGCCAGATCGCGGGCTGTTCAGGAGCTGGCGTTGCCGGTCAATGGCCAGGTTGCCTTGACGCTTTCGGGCTCGCCCGTACGTGTCTCAGTCGCCGATCCCGCAGTGGCCGATGTGCAGGTTCTGCCGCCTACAGGTGGCACCCGTGGCGAAGTGCTGCTGCTGGGTAGACAGGCTGGCAGCACGCAGGTGCAGGTCTGGTCACGGGGCAATAACACCCCGCAAGTGTGGTCGGTGCGCGTGGTCAGCCAGGCGCAGAACGTGCTCGATGCACGCGGCGTGGTCACTGGGGTCGTGGCCGATGGCGGTGGGGCAGGCAGGACCGTGCTGAGTGGGCAGGCACCATCGACCATTGGTCATGCGGCTGCCGTGGCGGCAGCGGGCGGCGCGGATGCCATCGTCGATGCGTCTGTCATCGACGGTCCCGGCGTGGTGCAGGTGGAAGTCAAGGTCGTGGAACTCTCGCGCGGTGCGCTCAAACAGGTGGGCGTCAACTTCCGTGCGGGACAGGGCAGTCCATGGGGCGGTGTCACGTCAGTAGGAGGGTCGGCAGGATCTACTGCCGTCGGCAACGGCGTATCGGCCGCGCTGGGCAGTGGTTTCAATCTGCTCTATGCCACCCGCAATGTGGGCGTTGCCCTGAATCTGCTGCAGGAAAACGGAATGGCCCGCATGCTGGCCGAGCCGACTCTGGTTGCGCTTTCCGGGCAAAGCGCGAGTTTTCTGGCCGGGGGCGAAATCCCCGTACCCGAAGCGGGTGGCCTGGGCACGCAGACCGTCTCCTACAAGCCTTTCGGTATCGGCCTGACCGTGACGCCTACCGTGCTGGCACGCAACCGCATTGCCTTGCGCGTGGCGCCTGAGGCCAGCGAACTGGACTACACCAACGGGATCGCCATCACCAGCGGTGAGACGAGTTCGATCATCCCGGCCTTGCGCACGCGCCGCGCCGACACGATGGTCGAGCTGGGGGATGGCGAAAGCTTCGTGATCAGCGGCCTGGTATCGCGCCAGACCATTTCCTCGGTTCAAAAAGTGCCTCTGCTGGGCGACCTGCCCATCATCGGCGCGTTTTTCCGC
>JAEYZR010000211.1 GCA_023427945.1 Pseudomonadota bacterium
CCCATAGCAGGCTGCATGATGAAGAAGGGGGCGACCACGCTGCCGATTCCCACCGCGAGTGCTGCGGGCAGCGTCGGGTGCCTCATCCATTACATGCCGAACGTCGCGAGCAGCAAACCCGCGAACGCGACGCCGACCGCGTAGTGGACAAGCCAACCCAAGGCCACTTCTCCACGTATAGGAGGCGCGGCGGCGATGCTGTCGTGCGCCCACTTGCCCCGCATGCAGTGCCCGACCCACCGCCCAACAAGGCCGAGTTTCAGTGCCGGCACCTTCATGCGCTGCAGGAACAGCAGCCACAAATCCATCACGACAGTGGCGCCGATGCCGAGCGCGAACACTCTAAAGATGTCATGTATCACGTGCATCACAGGATTCTCCTCAGTTGATGACTCGCCATGGTTTGGGCACTATCGAAATTCAAGTGCACTTGAGGTCAAGGGGTGTTTATGGACATCGTCGAAGTAGCCAGCCGCACAAGGCTCACGGCCGCCACGCTGCGGTACTACGAGGAGAAGGGACTTATCAGGTCCGTCGGCCGCAAAGGCTTGCGACGCCGGTTTGGCCCGGCTGTGCTGGATCAGCTGGCTTTAATCGCATTGGCGAAGGCAGCCGGATTCTCCTTGGCTGAAATTCGCACAATGTTCTCGCCGGACGGCAAACCTTCCATAGACCGGCAGATGCTCGTGGCGAAGGCTGATGAAGTCGATCGCGTGATCAAGAGGCTGAAGGCGATGAGCAACGGTCTGAGGCATGCGGCCGCGTGCCGCGCAACGAGCCATGCTGAATGCCCTACGTTCCAGCGGCTGTTGCGTGCCGCGGCAGCGGGCGCACTGGACCGCGACAAGCGGGGGCAGAACAAGCGGAGTGAAACGGGCAAACGTGGCGTTGCGAAATGACTTGCAGCAGTCCGCGGCCACCGCGTGGCTAAAGCGGCGAGCTATCTGCCGTGTGGGCGCGAAGCATCGGGAAATAGTAGCGCACGGGGCCACTCCGCCGACACGCGACTCACTGCGCTTCCGTTTTCGGCCAACATGAGACGGTCATCAATGCCGCCATGGATTTCTGCTTTTCGGCCAGTGCTGCCATTCCACCGCGCGTCGTTCTGTCTGCAATGAATTGGTTACCTGCCGTTCAGCGGTAATTGTCTGCCGCACTATCGAGCAGACGGCCCGGCGTCGCGACCAGGATGTCGATGCGCTTGCGAGTGGGTGACCTGCGAATAACTCAGCCGGGGTGCGGGCAAAGTATTTTCGTTCCGGTCTGTTGGTATCGATTATCAGCAAGTCCCAACTCTCTTCACGGAATGCATCCGGGCGTGCAGTAACGAAACGACTGAGCAGCCACGCGTATGCAGCCTTGCTTGTTAGCGCCGGAGAAATACTGACCCACTGGGGATGCGGACGAATTCTTGGACTACCTTTAGGGATAGTCCATGTATTCATACGAGGATCGACTCCGAGCCGTAAGGCTCTACATCAAGTTGGGCAAAAGAGTCCGAGCGACAATTCGGCAGCTCGGGTACCCGACGAAGAACGCACTCAAGAGCTGGCATCGGGAATTCGAGCAGCGTCTGGACTTGCGGGCGGGCTACGCGCGAGAGCCAAAGTTCTCACTCGCGCAGAAGCAACGGGCCGTCGAGCACTACCTGGAGCATGGCCGCTGTCTCGCGGTGACGATCAAGGCGCTGGGCTATCCCTCGCGAGGACTGCTTGGGGCGTGGATTGGCGAGTTTGCAGAAGTCCGCACGCGCGTCGTAGGCCGATCTCTGGACCGAGCTCCCATTGACAAGCGGGCCGCGGTGATCGCACTGTGCATGCGCCAAGGAAGCGCTGAGTCTGTGGCTCGCGAGCTTGGTATTTCTCGGCCCTCTCTGTACAACTGGAGAACGCAGCTACTTGGCGAGGACGGTGCCGCATCCATGAAGCCCAAGCACGATCCCACGCAAAGCTCAGAGCGAACCGAGCTGGAACAGCAGCTGGAGTTGCTTCGACGGGAGGTCCGCCGGCTGCAGCTTGAGCAAGACATTCTGAAGAAGGCGAATGAACTCCTAAATAAAGACCTGGGCATCGACCGGCAACTCCTGACGAATCGGGAGAAGACGCGGCTGGTTGATGCCTTGAGAACGACCTACACGCTGAATGAGATCCTGCGCGAATTGGGCTTACCGCGCAGCTCCTACTTCTACCATCGGGGGCGGATCGAGGCCGCGGACAAGTATGCCGAGGTGCGCAGCGCCATGACCGAGATCTTTGAGCGAAACTACCGTTGCTACGGCTACCGACGCATGCACGCCTCGCTCAGCAAGCAGTCGGTGAAGATCTCCGAGAAGGTCGTTCGGCGTTTGATGAAGCAGGAGTGCCTGGTCGCCGTTACGCCCAAACGCCGTCGATACGGCTCGTACATGGGCGAGATCAGCCCTGCACCGGACAATCTCCTTAAGCGCGACTTCCACGCGAGTGCGCCAAACGAGAAGTGGCTCACCGACGTCACGGAATTCCAGATCCCAGCCGGCAAGGTATACCTCTCTCCCATGATCGATTGCTTCGACGGCATGGTGGTGAGTTGGTCGATCGGCACACGCCCAGACGCGGAACTGGTCAATACAATGTTGGATGCGGCCATCCAGACGGTCGCGGCCAGCAGCGATCGGCCGGTGGTGCATTCGGATCGTGGCGGACACTATCGGTGGCCAGGCTGGCTATCCCGGATCTCAGAAGCGAAGCTGCTTCGCTCGATGTCACGCAAAGGGTGCTCGCCGGACAATGCGGCGTGCGAAGGGTTCTTCGGTCGGCTGAAGAACGAACTGTTCTACTCGCGCGACTGGTTGCGTACGAGCACCGAGGAGTTCGTCGCCACTTTGGACTCCTACATTCGCTGGTACAACGACACACGCATCAAGGACTCGCTAGGTTTCCGCAGCCCCGTCGAACATCGAAGGAACCTCGGGATCGTTGCTTAACCAGTCCAAGAATTCGTCCGCATCCCCAGTGGGTCACAATTCAACCGACGTTGACACTTGCTAGAGGAAAACTCCTGTTGGCGATGACGCAATTGCGCGAAACTTGGCTTACCAGCAGGCATATCTATCGAGTTCTAACGTTGTGCAGGGCCG
>JAEYZR010000282.1 GCA_023427945.1 Pseudomonadota bacterium
GTTCAGTATCCTTCTCCTGCACACTGCGTTCCAGGGATTGCCGGGTGGCAAACTCGACCAGCCGTTCGCCTTCGCGACGGTCGCGCTCGCTGCGCAGCTGAGCATGAGCGACGCTGGCGGCCTCGACGGCACGGGCCTGCCCGGAAATCGAAGCGTCCAGGGCCTGCCGCTGCTCATTGAGCAGCGCAGTCAACTGTTCTTCGCCGTCGCTGATCGACCCCCACCTCAGGAGTGCAGCACCATACCCGAGACCTGCGCCGACAACCATTGCCGCCACGATCGAGGCGCCACGCAAGCCCCTCCCTGGAGCAGATGACTTGACGCGTCGATCATTCATGGCGGCTGCCTAGCGGATCATGGCAGCAACGCGACGTGGTTGAGTCCGGTCGTCTCCGGCAGACCGAAAAGCAGGTTCATGTTCTGCACGGCCTGGCCCGAAGCGCCTTTGACCAGATTGTCCTGGATGACCAGGACGACCAGCTGGTCGCCGTTGCCGGGACGGTGCACGCTGATGCGCAGCTTGTTGGAGCCGCGCACTGAACGGGTCTCGGGCAGGCTTCCGGCGGGCATCACGTCCACGAAAGGTTCGTCGGCATAACGTGCCTCGAACAGCGCCTGGAAATCGGTATCACGGGCCTCTGGCCGTATGCGCACATACAGCGTGGACAGCATGCCGCGGATCATGGGCACCAGATGGGGAACGAACACGAAGCCAACCTCGTGCCCGGCCATCTTGTTCAGTTGTGCATGAATTTCCGGATGATGGCGATGACCCGATACCCCATAAGCCTTGAAATTATCGCTGGCCTCGGAAAACAGCGTGGAAACTTCGGCCTTGCGCCCTGCTCCCGACACACCCGACTTGCAGTCCGCGATGATGTGAGCGGTATCGATCAGCGGTGCACCGTTTTCCAGCAAAGGCGCCAGCCCAAGAATCACCGTGGTGGGATAGCACCCCGGATTACCCACGACACGCGCTTTCGTGATGGCAGAACGGTTGACCTCGACCAGACCATAGGCAGACTCAGCCAGGATGTCCGGGCAAGCGTGGGGAAGCTTGTACCACTTCTCGAATACGGCGGTGTCGGTCAGACGGAAATCGGCAGCCAGATCGATGACTTTCACACCGGCCTTGAGCAAGGCGTCGGCTTGAGCCATTGCCACACCATGAGGCGTGGCGAAAAAAACGACATCACACTGCTCAAGTTTGGCATTTTCCGGCGTGGTGAATGCCAACGAGACATGACCTCGCAGGTTCGGATACATCTCGGCCACGGGCATGCCCTCTTCCTTTCGGGAAGTGATGGCCGTGAGCTCGACCTGAGGGTGCTGCGACAAAAGACGCAGCAGTTCGACGCCGGTATAACCCGTGCCGCCGACAATACCGACCTTGATGCGTGCCTGCGATGCTTGACTCATGAATATCGCCACTGAAAGAGATGGAAGAAAACCGTTGGTTGATTGTATCTTGCGTGATGCAAACCCGCTCTATCGTGCAAACCACGCAGCCTATCGTGCAAACCGCAAGGCCTATCGCACAAGCCGCGCGGCCTACCGTGCAAACTGCACGGCCCAATGCAAAACGGCCGCCTTGCAGCGACCGTTTTGTGAAGCAAAAACGCTGAGATACAGATTAGCGCTTGCTGAACTGCTTGGCGCGGCGAGCTTTACGCAGACCGACCTTCTTACGCTCGACTTCACGAGCATCACGGGTCACGTAACCGGCTTGCGACAGCTGCGACTTCAGCGTGGCGTCGTAGTCGATCAGGGCACGGGTGATGCCGTGGCGGATGGCGCCGGCCTGGCCGGTTTCGCCACCACCGTGAACGTTGACTTTGATGTCGAACGATTCGAGGTGATTGGTCAGTTCGAGCGGTTGACGCACGATCATACGACCCGTTTCACGAGCGAAGAACTCGTCAACGACTTTACCGTTGACAACGATCTTGCCAGTACCTTTCTTGAGGAACACGCGCGCCACCGAAGTTTTGCGACGACCAGTTCCGTAATTCCAATTACCGATCATGGCGTTTCCTTAGAGTTCCAGCGGCTTGGGCTGCTGGGCGGTATGGGGATGTTCGGCGCCAGCATACACCTTGAGCTTTTTGATCATGGCGTAGCCCAGAGGACCCTTGGGCAGCATGCCCTTGACGGCCTTCTGAATGGCACGACCGGGAAAACGCGCTTGCATTTTCTCGAAGTTCGTTTCGCGGATACCGCCGGGGTAGCCGGTATGACGGAAGTACTTCTTGTCATGCGACTTGTTGCCCGACACAACGATATCGGATGCGTTGATAATGATGATGTAATCACCCGTATCAACGTGCGGTGTGAATTCGGGTTTGTGCTTGCCACGCAGGCGGTGTGCGACTTCGCTGGCCACACGACCGAGGATTTTGTCCTTGGCGTCGATCACAAACCAGTCACGTGTGACTTCATGCGGCTTGGCCACAAATGTCTTCATGATGGTTCCTAAAATGAGATGAATAAGGGGTCTAGACGTTATGAATTCCGTCCGTACCCATATGCCTTGCACGTTTTCAGTGCGCCTGCCTTTCCATGGCGTGAAACTTCCATGCGCATACACAAAAAGGCAAGCCTGCCACCATAACACAAATCGCGGCCGATGAAAACCGCGAATGTGTAGAGATGGAACGCCCCGCCGCGACCCGGCGACCCGGCGGCCAGGGCGGCAGCGAACTGCCGCGGCCGCCAGGCGGATTACTTGCGGCGAGCAGCCAGGGCGCTGCCCAGGAACTGGTCGTAAGCGCCTTCAGCCACACGGAACCATGGCACCACTTCGTCGCGGAACGACATGTAGTTGTCGTGCATGGCCTTGAACTTCGGATCGCGATCGCAGAATTCCTTGTACACGGCGTTGGCCGCAGCGAACGAGGCATTCATGACTTCACGCGGGAAGGCCCGCAGCTCTGCGCCACCGGCGATCAGGCGCCGCAGGGCTGCAGCGTTCAGCGCATCGTAGCGCGAGGTCATCGAGACGTGCGCCACGCGGCTGGCCGCTTCGACGATCGCCTGATAGTTCTTGGGCAGGGATTTGAACGCGGCATCGTGCACATACAACGACACCTGCGGACCACCTTCCCACCAGCCGGGGAAGTAGTAGTACTTTGCCACCTTGTTGAAGCCCAGCTTCTCGTCGTCGTAGGGGCCGACGAACTCGACGGCGTCCAGCGTGCCCTTTTCGAGCGAGGGGTAGATGTCGCCACCGGCGATCTGCTGAGGCACCACACCCATGCGCGACAACACTTCACCGGCAAAGCCCGCGGTGCGCATTTTCAGGCCGCGCAGGTCTTCGATGGTATTGATTTCGCGACGGTACCAGCCACCCATCTGGGTGCCGGTGTTGCCCATCGGGAAGTTCACGATCTTGTGCGGCGCAAACATCTCGCGGGTCAGCTTCGTGCCGTCCGCATCGAACATCCATGCATTCATCTGACGCGCATTCAGCCCGAACGGGACCGCGGAGTCAAAACAAAATACCGGGTCTTTGCCGTAGTAATAGTACGAAACGGTGTGACCGCATTCGATGGTGTTGTTCGAGACAGCATCCATCACCTGCAGCGCCGGCACGATTTCGCCGCCGGGGAAGTGGCGGATATTGAACTTTCCGCCGGTCATTTCCGAAACGTATTTGCAAAACACTTCACCGGTGCCATAGAGTGCGTCCAGGCTGCGGGGGAAGCTCGACGCCATGCGCCAGTTGAGTGTGGGCGCATCCTGCGCCAGGGCGGGAGCAGCCATCGCCGCGCTGCCTGCCAGCGCACCCATGCCTGCTTTAGTGATGAATGATCGACGTTGCATTCTGATGTCTCCGGGACGTGATGGGCTCACGAAATTTTGTCAGCAATAGTACAACAAGCCGACACTCTGTTACGACGGTGTTTCTACTCACATGCCAGCGACCGGCGCCCCGTCAAGACCCCGCAATCGCCATCTGTTCGATCAGGATCGAACCGGTACATTTGGTGCCCCGGGCCATCACGTCCGAACCGACTGCCACGATCTGGTTGAACATGTCGCGCAGGTTGCCCGCAATGGTGATTTCCTCGACCGCGTGCTGGATTTCGCCGTTTTCCACCCAGTACCCAAAAGCACCCCGGGAATAGTCGCCCGTGACGTAATTGACCCCCTGCCCGATCAGCTCGGTCACCAACAAGCCGGTGCCAAGCTTGCGCAGCATGGCACGGAAATCGTCCTCGGGCCGCGTCAGCGAAGATGCCAGGACCAGGTTGTGCGATCCCCCGGCGTTCCCCGTGGTGGTCATGCCAAGCTTGTGGTGAAACGGCAGCACGTAGAGGGAACCGATCTCGGCCATGTCCGGCTTGTCCGGATAGAAATAGAGCGTGACGCAGGCGATGATGTTCTCGTCGACCTCGAAGACGTAAAACTGGTCGAGGTTCTTCTCGATCGCCTGTTGCGAACGGTGAATCAACTCCTCGCGGCGGACCGCGCTGCGGGTCAGGCTGTAGATGAAGCGAACGTCGCGCCGCGTGGCTTTGCGGATCTGCTGGTAGTCGTTGCCGTAGACGAGCGTGCCGACGCCCTCGCTCGAGAAGATCTCGTTGAGCAACCCATCGTAAACCCGACCGTCGACCAGGTGCACGCGCGGCGTTCCCGTCTCGATCGCTTTGACGGCATGGATGGCCTTGGAACGGCCTGCATCGGCAATCGTGTCCGGCGCCGTGCTGATGATCTGACGGAGCGTTTCGACTGAGATGTCACGGCGCAGTTCACCGTTGATGACCAAGCCGGGCTGGTGGCTGAGGTAGACGATCTTGGTGGCGTGCAGCGCCTCGGCGAGTTCAGCGGCCAGCAGGTCGGAGTTGACGCGCACGGCCCGGCCTTCCGGTCCGAAGCCGATCGGTTGGAGGATCGGGATGATGTCGGCGTTGATCAGGTGCAGGAGGAACTCGCGGTCGACCCGGTCCAC
>JAEYZR010000288.1 GCA_023427945.1 Pseudomonadota bacterium
ATGTTGGCATCGACCACGGTCAATGCGGTCATGTTGACGATGCGACGCACCGTCGAGCTGCTGGTGAGAATGTGCACAGGTGCGTTGGCGCCCAGCAGGAAGGGGCCGACGGCGACGTTACCGCCAGCAGCCGTCTTCAGCAGGTTGTAGGCAATGTTGCCGGAATCGACGTTGGGGCAGACCAGCAGATTGGCCTGGCCCTTGAGTGTGGATTCGGGCAGCAGGCGCAAGCGCAAGGCCTCGTCCAGCGCACAATCGCCATGCATCTCGCCGTCGATTTCGAGATCCGGCGTGGATTCGCGCACCAGGCGCAGGGCCTCGCGCATCTTCTCGCCGGAAGCCGAACTGCCCGAACCGAAGTTCGATCGCGACAGCAACGCCACCTTGGGCAGCAGGTTCATGCTTGCCATCTTGTTGGCGGCGGCAACCGTGAACTCAGCCACCTGGGCAGCCGTGGGATCGTCGGTGACGTGCGTGTCCACCAACGCCACCGTACGCTCGTTGACCAGCAGCACGTTCATGGCCGCATAGACGTTAGCGCCCGGACGGCGTCCGATGACCTCGTCGATGAAACGCAGATGATCGCCATAGGCACCCACGGTGCCGCAGATCATGCCGTCGGCATCGCCCAGATGCACCATCATCGCGCCCACCAGGGTGGTGCGGCGGCGCATTTCCACGCGCGCCATTTCCTTGGTGATGCCACGACGGCACATCTTTTCCCAGTAAGTCGTCCAGTACTTGTGGAAACGGTCGTCGTACTCGGGGTTGCAGACCTGCACATCTTCGTTCAAGCGCAGGCGCAGGCCGTATTTCTCGATACGCGCAGCGAGCACAGCTGGGCGCCCCACCAGGATCGGCAGTGCCAGGCCTTCGTCGACCACGACCTGCACGGCGCGCAGCACACGTTCGTCCTCGCCTTCGGTGAAGACGATGCGAGCGGCACCGCCCTCGCGCACCAGGCGCTTGGCGTTGGAGAACAGGGGCTTCATAAACGCGCCCGAGTGATAGACGAACTGCTGCAACTGCTCGATGTAGGCGTCGAGGTCGTCGATGGGACGAGTGGCGACGCCGTCATCCATCGCGGCCTTGGCCACCGCCGCGGCGATGCGCACGATCAGACGCGGGTCAAACGGTTTGGGAATGAAGTATTGCGAACCGAACGAAATATCGTAGGTGCCATAGGCCGCGGCAACCACTTCGTTCTGCTCTTCCTGAGCCAGCTTCGCAATGGCGACCACAGCGGCTTTTTCCATGCCCCGGGTAATGGTCGTGGCACCGACGTCCAGCGCCCCGCGGAAAATGTACGGGAAGCACAGCACGTTGTTGACCTGGTTCGGATAGTCCGAACGCCCGGTCGCCATGACCACGTCGTCACGCACGGCATGCGCGTCTTCGGGCAGGATTTCGGGATTGGGGTTGGCCAGCGCCAGGATGACGGGGCGAGCCGCCATGCGCACAACCATTTCGGGCTTGAGCACGCCCCCGGCCGAAAGGCCCAGGAACACGTCGGCCTGATCGATCACTTCGGAGAGCGTGCGTGCGTCGGTCTTCTGGGCAAATCGCGCCTTGTCCGGATCCATCAGGACCGTGCGGCCCTCGTAGACCACGCCTTCGATGTCGGTGACCCAGATGTTTTCCTGCGGCAGTCCGAGATCGACCATCAGGTCCAGACAGGCCAGGGCCGCGGCACCGGCGCCGGACACCACCAGCTTGATCTTGGTGATGTCTTTATTGACCACCTTCAAGGCGTTGACGAAAGCAGCCGATACGGTGATGGCCGTACCGTGCTGGTCGTCGTGAAAAACCGGGATGTTCATGCGCTCGCGCAGCTTGCGTTCGACGATGAAACACTCGGGCGCCTTGATGTCCTCGAGGTTGATCCCGCCGAAGGTGGGCTCCAGGCCGGCAATGATCTCGACCAGCTTGTCGGGATCGGTTTCGTTGATTTCGATGTCGAACACGTCCAGGCCGGCGAACTTCTTGAACAGCACTGCCTTGCCTTCCATGACCGGCTTGGATGCCAGCGCACCGATGTTGCCCAGTCCGAGCACCGCCGTGCCGTTGGAAATCACGCCCACGAGATTGCCACGCGCCGTGTAGCGGAACGCGTTGGCCGGATCGGCAACGATTTCCTCACACGCAGCCGCTACGCCGGGAGAATAGGCCAGCGCGAGATCGCGCTGGTTGGACAGTTGCTTGGTGGGCGTGACCGATATCTTGCCCGGGCGGCCGGACTCGTGATATTCAAGGGCGGCCTTGCGAAAGTTTTCATCCATGAGGCATGACAAGTACGTTGAGCGAAAGGCGCATCTTACCCCTTCACGGCGCTGCGGTCGCCCCCCCGTAAAGATTCCCCGGATCCAGCACCTGCCCGATCGCCCCATCCAGCCGGTGGGCAGCCTCCCTCAGCCCGTCAGGAAAAGGGGGGACGGCGTCGCCCCGAAAGGCGTGGAGCGCCGTGTCACAAGCCCGCACCAGCCATTGCAGCACCCAGCCGTGGCGCCCCTGGTTGCCCAGGAAGAGGCGTGCGACGTTGATATCGTCATCCCCGTTTGCGTCGGGCATCATGGCATCCAGGCGGGCCAGGGGCGGCCAGTGCGGCTGCGCGCGAAGCATCCGGGCGTCTGCCGAGCGGGTGATCTCGAACAAGGCCGGCACCGCCGCTTGCACACGTGCCGAGCGCAAGGGCCGCGTATCGCGCGTGCCGAACCCGCCGAGCGTTTCGACGGTGCCGTCGGCAAACAGCACATCGGCACCGATCACACCGGTCGCTGCGCTCTCGCCAGGCGCCACGGCATCGTGACTGGTGCTGGCCCACTGCGAAAGCGTCAGATCGGCAGGCAGGCCGGCGAACTGCGCCAGTCCCAGATCGACCAGCGTGCCCAGCGTACATCCAGCCTGGGCCCCCCAGACCGCATGCGGGCCCTCGCCGTAACGCTTCACTGCGGTCAAGCGACGTGAGTCGACCAGCAGGCGCGGGCGTGAGGATGGTGGCGCTGCCCGCGACTGGCCCGCCAGGCGCAGACACATCGCCACGTCATATTCGGCACACAGGCCGCGCGCCAGGGTCACGTCGCCATCGTCCTGGGGGACGTACAGCCAACCCCGTCCACCCTTCTGATCCAGTGGTTCCAGCGCGCCATTGGTTGCGCGAGCCAGACGTTCGGCGAATGCAGCGACAGGGTCGCTCGCGCGCCAACCTGTAATAAAAAAACGACGACCCGACTGCATGACTACAATTTCCTTTTTCCAATTCGAGATGGACAGTCATGGCACGCCTTGCTTCACGCACCCAACAGTTTCTGACATTCCAGGTGGTGGAACTTTTCAAACAGGCGCAGCAGCGACGCGACGCCGGTCACGATGTGATCAGCATGGGCATCGGCGAGCCGGACTTCACCGCCCCCACGCAGGTGCTCGATGCGCTGGATGAGGCTGCCCGTGCGGGCCATTCCGGTTACTCGGCTCCGGCAGGCATCTGGCCACTGCGCCAGGCGATTGCACAATTCTATGCCACGCAGTTCGGCGCGACTGTCGATCCCAAGCGGGTACTGGTCACCGCAGGCGCTTCGGGCGCACTGGCGCTGGCCTGCGCCTCGCTGATCGATCCCGGCGCCGAAGTGCTCATGCCCGACCCGTCGTACCCCGCAAACAGCAACTTCGTTCTGGCCGCCGGCGGCGTGCCGCGCCTGATCCCCACGACAGCCGAATCCCGATTCCAGTTGTCCCCGGACGATATCCGCGCCAACTGGGGACCCAATACCCGGGGCGTGCTGATCGCCTCACCCAGCAACCCCACAGGCACCAGCGTCACGGCACAGGCCATGCGCGACATCATCCAGGAGGTGCGCAGCCGCGACGGTTTCGTCATCGTGGATGAAATCTACCTGGGCCTGTCCTACGAGGGTCAGGCGCAGTCGGCGCTCACCCTCGACGACAATCTCATCATCGTCAACAGCTTTTCGAAGTACTTCCACATGACGGGCTGGCGACTGGGCTGGCTGATCCTGCCTGAGGCAGTCTGCGAGCAGGTTGAGAAAATCGCCGCCAGTCTGGCCATCTGCGCGCCCACGCTGGCGCAACACGCAGCCCTGGCCTGCTTCACCCCGCAAGTGCTGGAGATCTACGCCAACCGCATGCAGGCCTTCCAACAGCGACGCGATTATCTTCTTCAGGCGTTCGAGCGCCTCGGCCTGCAGGTGCCGGTCGCGCCCGATGGCGCGTTCTACATTTATGTCGATGTGTCCAACACCGGCCTGGACAGCCACACGTTTTCGCAGCGCCTGCTGTGCGAGGCCAATGTGGCGGCAGTACCAGGGATCGATTTCGGGCCGACCCACGGCGGGCATACCGTGAGGTTTTCCTACGCCACCAGCCTGGAACGCCTGAAGGAGGCGGTCGAGCGGATGGAACAGTGGCTGCCGGGCATCTTCGAGAACCAGGCGCTCGGACACGACCTCACGCCGGCCGCCTGAGCCGTCAGTCTTCCCGCGACAGCGCAATGCCCGAAGCCAGCGCCAGCCGGCGGCGCTCGGACTGGACCTTGTTGCTGTAACCGCCATCGGACGGCCCGGTGGCGCCGACATAACAGGACAAGCCACCATTGACCGAGCCCCGTCGGGCAATGCAGTCGCGCAGGATGATCGAACCGACCTTGATGTTGGCGACAGGGTCCAGGGCGGCGTTATCGCCGAACTTCTCGAATTTTTCCTGATGCACGCGCGTCATGACCTGCATCAGGCCCTGTGCCCCGACCGGACTTTCCGCAAACGGGTTGTAGCGCGACTCGATGGCCATGACGGCCAGCAGAAGCAGCGGATCGATCTTGTGGTTGGCCCCTTCCTTATAGGCCGTATCCACGAGCACCTGGGTGGCATCGCTGGCCACCTTGTACTTGCGTGCGATGTAGTTGCGCAGCGCCTGGATCTGGGCCACGCTGGGGCCATCGGCCGTAGGTGAGTCAGCGCGCTTGCGATCGATGCGCAGCGGGGTGAGGAACGCGGTGGCGTTGGAGGTGGGCGAAGTGGGCACGGCCAGCACTTCCGCCCCGCTCTCGGTTTCCAAGGGAATGCCGAATGCGATATCCTGCCCGGACTGCAGGGAGGGTGCGAGCGAAGCGAGCAGCGCGCCATGCACCTGAAGCGCCTGAACGCGCAGGCCGGGCAGTGCAAAGCCGATGCTGACGGTCACGATCACGGCAATGCCCAGGTAGACGGAGCACAGCCGTAGCCATTCGCCTATCACGCGATAGGCACGTTCGATGATGCGGTTGACGTCGACGCCGGTAGCGGACGCATGGGCCATAGGACCTCCCAGGCGTTGAAAATAGGCCCGATCTTAACCGCTATACGCGCAACTAAACGTAACACAACCTTCCGGAATTTGTCTTGAAATACCGCGACTTACGAGATTTTATTGCCCAGCTCGAACAGCGAGGCGACCTGAAACGCATCGTTGCACCCGTTTCCACGAAGCTGGAAATGACCGAGATATCGGATCGCGTGTTGCGCGCAGGCGGGCCGGCGCTACTGTTCGAAAACGTACAGCACAACGGCCAGCGCTCCGACATTCCGGTGCTCGCCAACCTGTTCGGCACGCCGGATCGGGTAGCGTGGGGCATGGGCGCACAATCCATCGCCGCGTTGCGCGACGTGGGAGAGTTGCTGGCTTCGCTGCGCGAACCCGAACCACCCAAAGGTTTGAAGGACGCCTTCGCAAAAGTATCCATGCTCAAGGCCGCCCTGTGGGACATGAGCCCGCGCACGGTGCGCAGTGCCGCCTGCCAGGAAGTGGTGATCGAGGGCGACGAGGTGGATCTGGCGAACCTGCCCTTGCAGATGTGCTGGCCTGGCGACGTCGCACCGCTTCTGACATGGGGCCTGGTGGTCACACGTGGCCCCAACGCCAAACGCCAGAACCTGGGGATCTACCGCCAGCAGCCCATCGCACGCAACAAACTGATCATGCGCTGGTTGTCGCACCGTGGCGGCGCGCTCGATTTTCGCGATCATGCGCTGGCGCACCCGGGCAAGCCGTTTCCGATCGCCGTGGCGCTGGGCGCCGACCCCGCCACCATTCTGGGTGCCGTCACGCCCGTGCCCGACAGTCTGTCGGAATATCAGTTCGCCGGCCTGCTCCGGGGGTCACGCACCGAGGTGGTGAAGACACTGGGCAGCGACCTGCAGGTCCCGGCCTCGGCCGAAATCGTGCTCGAAGGCCACCTGCTGCCGCGCAACGATCCGCGAGCCGCCCCCATCCATGTGCCGGACGGCGTCACGCCGCCGCCTGCCGGCGACTACGAGATGGCGCTGGAAGGCCCCTACGGTGATCACACGGGTTACTACAACGAACAGGACTGGTTCCCGGTGTTCACCGTCGATCGCATCACCCTGCGCAAAAAGCCGATCTATCACTCGACCTACACCGGCAAACCGCCCGACGAGCCAGCCGTGCTGGGGGTGGCACTCAATGAAGTGTTCGTCCCCCTGCTGCGGCGCCAGATGCCCGAGATCGTGGATTTCTACCTGCCGCCCGAAGGCTGCAGCTACCGCCTGGCGGTCGTATCGATTCGCAAGCAATACGCCGGACATGCCCGGCGCGTCATGTTCGGACTCTGGAGCGTGCTGCGTCAGTTCATGTACACCAAGTTCATCATCGTGGTGGACGAAGATATCGACCCGCGCGACTGGAAAGAGGTCGTCTGGGCCATGACCACGCGCATGGACCCGGTGCGCGATGCCGTGCTGGTCGAACGCACGCCCATCGATTACCTCGATTTTGCCTCGCCCATATCCGGTCTGGGCGGCAAGATGGGCCTGGACGCCACCAACAAGTGGGCCGGAGAAACCGATCGCGAATGGGGCACGCCCATCTCGATGGACGATGCCACCAAGAAGCGCGTGGACGACATGTGGTCCACGCTCGGGTTGTAGAGGGCACACACCCGCCCGACGTGCGCGCTTCGGGCGGGATATCAGCGCAGCATCACCAGGATGCGTCCCGGATGCAGCGGGTGCGGCACGACAGCCGCATCCACGCCATACACCTGCTGCAAGGTCTGCGGCGTGATCGCCTGCCCGGGCTGGCCTTCGGACACGATGTGCCCGTGCGCCAGAAGCACTACCCGGTCACACCAGCGGGCGGCCAGATTGATGTCGTGCAGCACGGCCAGAACACCCAGTCCTTCGTCATGCGCCTGTTCCGCGGCCACACGCAGCACTAATTGCTGGTGTGCGGGATCTTGATAGGCGGTAGGCTCGTCCAGCAACATGTAGCGCGCCACGCCAGGCTGCGCCCCCGCACGCGCCTGCACCAGCGTGCGCGCATAGTGCACCCGCTGCTGCTCGCCACCGGACAGGTCCGGATAGCGCCTGTCGGCTTCTGACAGCATGTCCAGGCGGCGCAGCGCCTGCTGGACCAATTGCGCCACGACCTGGGGCGACAGCTCAGCAAAAGGATAGGCACCCATCGCAACGACCTCGCTCACGGACAGGTCGAACTGCAGGCCAGGTTGCTGCGCAAGCACGGCCCGTCTGCGCGCCTGCTGGGCGACCGACACACGAGCCAGAGGCTGGGCATCGAGCATCACCGCGCCCGACTGCACGGCCAGATCGCCTGCGAGCACCCCAAGCAGTGAACTCTTGCCTGCCCCGTTCGCGCCCAGCAGGCCCACCACCTCGCCCGCCTCAAGAGTCAGGCTCACACCATCGAGCACGCGACGCGGGCCCCGTTCGAGGACGATCCGGTCAAGCGCAAACGTCATAAGCGCCTGCCCCGAGCCAGCAGCCAGACAAAGAACGGACCGCCCACCAGACTGGTGACCAGGCCGATGGGTAGCTCGGCGGGCATGATGACGACCCGGCACAACCAGTCGGCCAGCGTCAGGGCAAGGGCGCCGGCCAGCATGCAGGCGGGAAGCAGCCAGCGGTGATCAGCGCCCAGAGACAACCGCACCAGATGCGGCACCACCAACCCGATGAAGGCAATGCCGCCGGTGGCGGCCACCAGCGGCCCGACGATCAGGGAAGTCACGATGATCAGGCGACGACGCACGGCGACCAGCGGCCAGCCCAGATGCTGCGCTTCCCGCTCGCCCAGGAGCAGCGCGTTCAACACACGCCACTGGCCCAGCAGCCAGATCGACCAGCCCAGCGTCCAGGGCCCGAGAATGGTGAGCACCTCCCAGCGTGCATCGGAGAGGCTGCCCATGCTCCAGAAAGTGAGGTCGCGCAACTGCGCGTCGTTTGCCACGGTAGTCAGCAGCCCGATCAGGCTGGCGGCTATCGTGTTGATGGCCACCCCGGCCAGCAACAGACCGGCCACCCCCGGCACACGACGTCCCAACAGATAGGCCAGTGCCGTGGCCAGAAGGCTGCCCAGGAAGGCGGCAGGTGCCAGCATCCAGAAGCCGCCGGCCGTCAGCACAATGGCGCTCACTGCGCCCAACGCACCGCCTGCCGAGACGCCGATCAGGCCGGGTTCGGCCAGCGGATTGCGAAACAGTGCCTGCATGACGGCGCCCGTGATGGCAAGCGCAGCGCCAGCCAGGGCAGCAAACAGAACCCGGGGCAGGCGCACGTCCAGCAATACGCTGCGTGCCAGATCGTCGAGCCGGGACTGATGACCGGACAGGGTGACCCAGACATCCAGCCAGTTCAGGCGCATGGCGCCGCTGGACAGTGCTCCGGCACCCACAAATACTAAAAGCGCAGCCAGCACGAGCAGCGCCAAGGGCCGCCCTGCGCTGCTGCGCACGGGTTCAGCCGGCACGTGTGCCGGCCCCTGAGGGGGAAGTCACCGGCCTAGCGGCGGGCGATGAGAATACCCAGCAGCAGACCGGTGACGCCGGCCACGCCGATGGCTTGCCAGGGGTTGTCGTGAACATAGTCGTCGGTGGCGCGCAGTGCGCGGCGCCCGCCTTCGTACATGGCGTCCTGCGCATCGTAGAGCGCTTCGCGTGTGCGGCGAATGGACGTCAGGGCACGTTCACGCAGTTCCACGGCCGTTTCGCCCGTGGCCATCGCGGCTTCACGCAGCAGGTTCTCGGCGTCGTTCAGGCTGGACTTCAGGGACTCGATCACTTTGTCTTTGTCGATACTTTCTTGGGAATGGCTCATGGTGCTCTCCGTGCTCGGATTAGGTTGAAGTCGATAATACCAGCGGCATGACGACGATGTAACAGCGCTGACGCACACATCTGCTACCGTGTGCTACCTGCCTCAATACGCCCGGCCCGGCTTACCTGATCTCGGTGATCTGAACCGTCGAAACGGAACCCGCCTGATTGATTTCCTGCTTCATGACCAGGCCCGGCTTGGGGCAGTACCAGTCGGTGACGCGCGTGATCATGGCAGGGATCGGCAGCGTCAGGTTGCCCAGGGTCGCAAAGGTCGGATCGCTGTTGCGATCATAGGTCACAGGCCAGCAGGCCTGTCTGCCCAGCGCCGTGTCGATGGTGGCTTGCTGACCGACGGTCTTTTCTCCGATGCGCACCGTGGTGCCGGCCGCGCCTCCGCCCTGGATCGGCGCATCCTTGCCGATCTTCAGCTTGTATGCGCCGCCCGGAAAACGTTGTCCGGCCTTGGTGACCGGGGTGTCATACCCGAACAGACCCAGCATGCGCAGGTCAAACGGACCATCGTCGCCCGGCGGGCCACCCGCCTTGGCATAGCGCACGAACGTCGCCTGCCCCTGGCGGATGGTCATCAGGTAATCCAGTTTGGAGTTGCTGGGTGGCAGGCCGGCATAGGAAAAAGAGGCCGTCCCCTGGACGCGTGCCCGGCAGTTCTGGGCATCGCTGCGCGTGACTTCGGAAAACGCCAGATTGGCGCCGAGCTGCAGATTGCCCGACCCCTGATAGCGCACGGCGCCCCCGTCATGCATGAACGGAGCGTCGCACGCACCCGCGTGCGCCCCCCCTGCACCCATCGTCGCCACGGCGACAAAGACCGCCTTCACGATCGCACCACCCGCCACATAAGCCTTACCCATGACACTCTCCTTGATCTGCGTGCGCACACCCTGAATCAGGCGCAATCCGCAGCCGGATCACTATACCTGCAGCATTCCGGCGATTTGGTGCAAGGTGCGTAACCGGCGCAGCGGAGTGGCAAGCACCCGTAACAATCCGCTCATTCCAAAAACAGCCGATTTCATCGGCCCCATATATTTCCTCGTTATTTAGACATAGCGAGCGCGTCGTTTCGTGCGCGAGATCGCTTGCCTACACTGTCAGACCGACTCTGCATTGCGCCCCTCCCATGACCCTGTTCCCACTTTTTGCCGATCTCAAAGACCGCGCCGTCCTGGTTGTCGGCGGGGGCGCTGTGGCCACACGCAAGACCGAGGCGCTGCTGCAGGCCGGCGCGCGCGTGACAGTGGGTGCACCCGAGCTGGGCGACGCTTTGCGCGCCCTGCGCGATGCCGCGCGCATTGCGCATCACGCCGGACACTTCGAGCCCGCCTGGCTCGATACGATGTGGCTGGTCATTGCCGCCACGGACAACGCGGCAGTCAACGCGCAGGTCGCCCAGGCGGCCGGTGAACGCCGCATTCTGGCCAACGTCGTCGACGATCCTGCCCTGTCGTCGTTTCAGGTCCCCTCCATCGTCGACCGCTCCCCCCTGGTCGTGGCCATTTCCTCTTCCGGGGTCGCTCCTGTGCTGGCGCGTCGCATGCGCGAACGTATCGAGTCGCTGTTCGACCACACCCTCGGACCACTGGCCGCCCTGTCGGCAAAATTTCGCTTACAGATTCGTCGGCAACGTGCAGACATGGGGCCCAGGCGCGCTTTTTACGACTGGCTGCTGGACGGTCCGGTCGCCGCACTGCTGCGCCAGGCACGTCCTGAACAGGCCGAGGCCGCGCTGGTCGCGGAACTGGACAAACCTGCCGGGCCGCTCGTGGGCAGCGTCGTCCTGGTGGGCGCTGGCCCCGGCGACCCGGGCCTGCTGACGCTGAAGGCCCTGCGCGCCCTGAACGAGGCCGACGTCATTCTGTATGACAAGCTGGTGAGCGACGATGTCATGTCGCTCGCACGCCGCGATGCCGAGCGCATTTCCGTGGGCAAACAACCAGGCGAAGACCATCACGCGACCCAGGCCCGTATCCACGCGCTGCTGGTCGAACATGCGCGTGCCGGCAGACGCGTGGTGCGCCTGAAGGGCGGAGACCCCTTCATCTTCGGTCGTGGCGGCGAAGAGCTCGAATACCTGCGTGCCCACGGCGTGCGCTACGAAGTGGTGCCCGGCGTGACGGCGGCCATGGCCTGTGCCGCCTATGCCGGCATTCCGCTGACGCATCGCGCCCATGCCCAATCGTTGCACCTGGCCACCGCACACGGGGCGGCCGATGCCGACACGATCGACTGGAAAGCGATGGCACGCGAGCGCCAGACCCTGGCGTTCTACATGGGCGTTGCCCAGTTGGACACACTGAGCCGGCAACTGACCGAACACGGCCGCGACGCTGCCACGCCGGTGGCCATCGTGGAAAATGGCAGCCGCCCCGAACAACGGGTGCTGGCGACCACGCTGGGTGACCTGCCGGCTGCGGCAAAGCGCCATGCGGTGCACTCGCCTGCCCTGCTGATCGTAGGCGAAGTGGCGGCGCTTGCCGGCCCCTTGAGCTGGTTCGGCCGCTTCATCCAGGACGACGCGGCCACGCCCGGCTCAGTCGCCGAACATGACGCGCAGCTCGCTCAGTCGGCTTTTTGACGGGTACCAAAGATGCGGTCACCCGCATCGCCCAGGCCGGGCATGATGTATCCATCCTCGTTCAGACTATCGTCGATGGAAGCGGTATAGATTTCCACATCAGGATGAAGCGCGGTGACCGCCGCTATGCCTTCGGGCGCGGCCACCAGCACCAGCGCCCGGATCTCCTTGCAACCGGCGCGCTTGAGCATGTCGATCGTGGCGATCATGGAGCCGCCGGTTGCCAGCATGGGGTCAACGATCAGGGCAAGCCGCTGATCCAGTTCGCCCACCAGCCTTTCCAGATAGGTATGCGCCTGCAAGGTCTCTTCGTTGCGGGCAATCCCCACCACGCTGACCTTGGCACCCGGAATCAGGCTGAGCACGCCGTCCAGCATGCCGATACCGGCACGCAGAATGGGCACCACCGTCACTTTCTTGCCCGCAATCTTCTGGACTTCGACCGTTCCGCACCAGCCCTGCACGCTGTGGGGAGCCAGCGGCAGGTTTTTGGTCGCCTCATAGGTCAGCAAGGCGCCGACTTCCTGGGAAAGCTCCCGAAAGCTTTTGGTGCTGAGGTCGGCACGCCGCATGATGCCCAGCTTGTGGCGAATGAGAGGATGCCGAATTTCATGCACGGCCATGAGAGAACTCCAAGATGATCGATGAATAACTATTGCCCGGCGTCATTGCTCGGCAATCCAGGTGATCAGCGCATCGTTGAACGCCCGCACTGCAACGGCCCGGTCGTCGTTGACGAGACTGACGATCACGTAACGTTGCCCGCTGGCGCCAAGCACATACCCGGCCAGCGCGCTCGTATCGCGCAGCGAACCGGTTTTCAGGTGCGCCATGCCCTGAGTGGCCACATCGCGCATGCGCCTGCGCACCGTGCCGTCGATGCCGGCAATGGCAAACGACGACATGAATTCGGGCATCAGCGACGAGCGCCATGCCGTCTGCAGCATGGCGGCCATGCTCTGCGCCGAAATGCGGGCATTGCGCGACAAACCGGCGCCATTATCCAACACGAGCTCGGGCATCGCCAGCCCCTGCGCCGCCAATAATCGATTGACGGTTGCTCCGCTGTCCTGAACCGTCGCCGGGCGACGGCCGCGTTCTGCGCCCAGCGTCAGCAGCAGCGCGCGCGCCATGACGTTGTTCGAGCGTTTGTTGATGACGCGAATCGCCTCCAGCAGGGTGGGCGATTCATGGCTGCTCAGCAGCACGGATGCCGGAGGGGTCACGCCTGATCGCACCGTGCCCTTGAACGTACCGCCCACTTCGGTCCACAGCAGCCGGAAAACCGCCTCGGCCAGATCGGTCTGCGAAAGCGCCAGGCGGTAGACACTGAATTCGCCGCAGGACCCCGCCGCCGAGCCACTCAGGCGCAGGGTGATGCCGTGCACGGTGACCAAAGGCTCGACGCCCACCGAAGGGGAGCCCGGACATACATTGTCGGTCCAGGCCACGTCACCTTCGAGCCGCACCCCGCGCACCGGCGGATCGATGACAGGCAGCCAGCGCCGCCCCACCGGATCGGGCAGGAAAGCGACACGCATGGCGCCAAAGCCCACCATCAACGCGTCCGGACTGGCGTTGTAGGGCCGCTCGGGGGCGTTGTCGAACGCGCCGGGATCGATGGCCACATTGCCGAACATCGACCGGTCGACCACCAGGTCGCCGATCTGCTTCACGCCATGCATACGCAACTCGCGCAGCAGGCGCCAGATATCTTCGAACATCAGTTGCGGATCGCCACTGGCGCGCAGATACAGGGGGCCGGTGAGCGCGCCCTTGGGATCGATACGCGTTCCCGGCTCGATCAGAAATTCGGTCCGCCAGGTATAGTTGGGGCCCAGTTCGGACAGCGCAGCCCAGGTCGTCACCAGTTTCATGACCGAGGCCGGATTGCGCGGTTCGTGCGCGCCGATGGCGAACATGGCCGGCCCTTCCACGGGCTGCACCACCAGCGAGAGCGCACTGTCGGGCAAACGGGTGTTGCGCCAGGCAGCGGCCAGCGGGGCGGGTAACGCCTGCGGCGAGACCACCGCCGGGCCGGCGGATTGTCCGTTGGGCGCGCCACCGAAAGTCGCCAGCTGTGCGTGCGCCGGACCGAACACCATGCCACCGGCAAGCAGCGCTGTTACCAGCCACTTACATTTAGACGGGCGCGTGCGGGTTGAATGTGTGTGGGTCGTGTCTCGCATGCCTGCCCTATTCGACTTCAAATTGAATCAGGACAGAGCATACCTAAGCGCCGCACAAGCGTGTCGGGAATGCTGCACATCCACAACGGCACGAGCTTCGTTAAAATGCCGCTCTCCCTCCTCACCGCACAGAACCTTGCTCACCTTATCCGATTTCGACTTCGATCTTCCAGACGCCCTCATTGCCCAGACCCCTCCGGCTACCCGGGGTGCCAGTCGGCTGCTGCACGTCGATCCCGCCGGTGCCCTCACAGACCTGCAGTTCAGCGATCTGCCCGGGCTGCTGAATCCGGGCGACCTGCTGGTATTTAACGACACGCGCGTGATCAAGGCCAGACTCGCGGGCCACAAGGCCAGCGGGGGCAAGATCGAGGTATTGGTCGAACGCATCACCGAGGAAGACCGGGTGCTTGCGCACGTGCGCGCCAGCAAATCGCCAGGCGCCGGCACGGTGCTGCGTCTGGCCGATGCATTCGATGCCGTCGTTCTCGGACGTGCGGGCGAACTGTTCGACATCCGCTTTCCAGGCAATGTGCTCAGCCTGCTGGATGCGCATGGCGCCACGCCGCTGCCGCCCTACATCACGCACGCTGCAGACACGCAGGACGACGAACGCTACCAGACGGTGTATGCCGATGCCCCCGGCGCCGTGGCCGCCCCGACGGCAGGACTGCATTTCGATTCGGCCATGCTGCAGCAGCTCGAACAGGCAGGCGTCGGGGTGGCATTCGTCACCCTGCATGTGGGCGCGGGCACGTTCCAGCCCGTGCGCACGCAGGATCTCTCGCAGCACATCATGCATGCCGAGCTCTATACGGTGCCGCCCGCCACTCAAGAGGCCATCCTGCGTGCCCGCCGTGATGGCAAGCGAGTCATTGCCGTGGGCACGACCAGCATGCGAGCGCTGGAATCGGCCGCCTTGCCGGTGGACACCGACATGCCGGCGGCCGGCCCCACCCCGTTCGGCCGGCCGCGCCAGGCGAACGACCAGTCCTCCCCGTTTCATCAGCCCCAGGGCGACACGCGCCTGTTCATTTCGCCGGGCTTCAATTTCCAGATCGTCGATGCAATGGTGACGAACTTCCACCTGCCCCAGTCGACGCTGCTCATGCTGGTGAGCGCTCTGGCGGGGGTGGACACCATTCGCGCCGCCTATGCGCATGCCATCGAACATCAATACCGTTTTTTCAGCTATGGCGACGCCATGTTTATCGAGCCTTCCCGCCATGCAACCTGATCACCTCCCCTGCACCGACCACGCTCACCCGGCCGCCGACGCCGGCGCTGCGCCCGCTTCTGCCCCGGCCAATGGCCTGGCCTTCGAACTGCTGGCCACCGATGGCGCCGCACGCGCCGGGCGCATGCAGCTCAATCATGGTGTGGTCGAAACCCCCATTTTCATGCCGGTGGGCACCTATGGCAGCGTCAAGGCCATGCTGCCGCACGAGCTCGAGCAGATCGGCTCGCAGATCGTCCTGGGCAACACCTTCCATCTCTGGCTGCGTCCCGGCACGCAAGTCATGGACAAGCACGGCGGGCTGCATGGGTTCATGCAGTGGCACAAACCCATCCTGACCGACTCCGGCGGTTTCCAGGTCTTCAGCCTGCAGGGCATGCGCAAGATCACCGAGGAAGGCGTGAAGTTCGCCTCGCCCATCGATGGGGCGCGACTGTTTCTCACGCCCGAAGAATCGATGCGCATCCAGCGTTCGCTGAATTCCGATATCGCGATGGTGTTCGACGAGTGCACGCCCTACATGATCGGCGACCGGCCTGCCAACCCTGACGAGGCCGCCCGATCCATGCGCATGTCCCTGCGCTGGGCGCGGCGCTCGCGCGATGCCTTCGATGCGCTGGAAAATCCGAATGCACTGTTCGGCATCGTCCAGGGCGGCATGTTCGAGAATCTGCGCGACGAATCGCTGGCCGGACTGGTCGACATCGGATTTCATGGGTATGCGATCGGCGGACTGTCGGTGGGCGAACCCAAGGCCGACATGCTGCGCATCCTGCACCACGTCACGCCCCGCCTGCCGCAACAGGCGCCGCGCTACCTGATGGGCGTGGGTACGCCCGAGGACCTGGTCGATGGCGTGTCCCAGGGCATCGACATGTTCGACTGCGTGATGCCCACCCGCAATGCACGCAACGGCTGGCTGTTCACCCGGTTCGGCGACGTGAAGATCCGCAATGCGCGTTATCGTGACGATACGCGGGCGCTGGACGAGAGCTGCACCTGCCACACCTGCTCGCTGTTTTCGCGTGCCTACCTGCATCACCTGCAACGCGCCAACGAGATCGCCGGCGCACGCCTGAACACCCTGCACAACCTGCACTTCTATCTCACCATCATGAAAGAGATGCGCGAAGCCATCAAGGCCGGAACCTTCGAAGCCTGGAAGGCGCAATTCAAGGCCGATCGTGCCCGCGGGGTGCAGTAGCGCTGGCGCCTCACGCTCTTTTTTTTCAACTCGCTACAATAGCCGGTTAACCGATATGGCTCGCGGATGCATCACCATATTTGCGGTTATTCAATAATATTTGCCAAGGAGTACGACTCATGTTTTCCACTGAAGCACTCGGTCTGACCGTTGCACAGGCCGCTGAAGGCGCTGCAGGCTCATTGATGGGCATGTTGCCCATCGTGCTGATGTTCGTCATCCTGTATTTCCTGATGATTCGTCCGCAAATGAAGCGTCAGAAAGAGCACCGCAACCTGCTGGCAGCCTTGGCCAAGGGTGACGAAGTCGTCACCGCAGGCGGCATCCTGGGTCGTGTCGTCAATGTCGGCGATGCCTATGTCACCCTGGAAGTGTCCAACCAGGCCGAGAAGTCGATGGAAGTCCTGATGCAGAAAGCGTCGGTCACGACGGTTCTGCCCAAGGGAACCATCAAGGCACTCTAAGGTCTACAAACAACCCCGGGTCGCATGCCCGGGGTTCGTTTTCCAAGTCCTCCCGGGCTCTGCGCGCCCGTGGTTTGCTTTTTCTGTCCGACATGAACCGCTATCCCCTCTGGAAATACATCACTGTTTTGATGGCGGTCGTCATCGGACTCCTCTATACCCTGCCCAACTTCTACGGCGAATCGCCGGCTGTGCAGGTATCCAGCGCCAAGGCCACTGTACGGATCGACCCCGCCATGCTCGATCGCGTCCAGCAGACGCTCGATCAGGCCAATATCGCATCCGAAGGCGCCTATTTCGAACAGAACGGTCCACAGGGCACGGTGCGCGCACGTTTCGCGTCGACCGACATTCAGTTGCAAGCCCGCGACCTGCTCGAACGCACGCTCAATCCGGATGCATCCGATCCGCAATACACCGTCGCCCTGAACCTGCTGCCCGCCTCGCCCTCGTGGATGAGAACCCTGGGCTTCTTCGAACCCAAACCCATGTACCTGGGGCTGGACCTGCGCGGCGGCGTGCACTTCCTGCTGCAGGTCGACATGCGCGGCGCCCTGACCTCTCGCTATGACTCCATTGCCGCCGACATGCGTTCGGCGCTGCGCCAGAACCGCACGGAAGGCGCCACCGTCGAGCGCACCGGCAATTCGGTCGTGGCCGAGTTCGACGACGCGGCCACCCGTGACCGTGCCCTGAGCATGTTGCGTTCGCGCCAGCCCGACCTGACCTTCGCCAGCCGTGACAACAATGGCCGCGCCGAACTGGTAGGCACCCTGAGCGAGACCGCCATCACCGCCGTGCAGTCCAACGCCCTGCGCCAGAACATCAACACCCTGCACAACCGGATCAACGAACTCGGCGTGGCCGAGCCCGTGATCCAGCAACAGGGTGCCGACCGCATCGTCGTTCAATTGCCGGGCGTGCAGGATGTCGCCAAGGCCAAGGAACTGCTGGGCCGCACCGCCACACTGGAAATCCGCATGGTCGACGACTCGCCGGCTGCCCAGCAGGCGCTGATGTCCAACACCGTGCCGTTCGGCCTGGAACGCTACAACGACCGCAACGGCGGGCCGCTGCTGGTGCGCCGCCAGGTCGTCCTGACCGGCGAGAACCTGCAGGACGCCCAGCCGGGCCGCGACTCGCAGACCCAGCAACCCACGGTCAATCTCACCCTGGACAGCAAGGGCGCACGCATCTTCCGCGACGTCACACGTGACAACGTCGGCAAGCGCATGGCCATTCTGCTGTTCGAGAATGGTCGTGGCGAAGTGGTGACCGCACCGGTCATCCGCACCGAAATCGCCGGTGGACAGGTTCAGATTTCGGGCAGCATGAGCACGCAGGAGGCCGCCGATACCTCGTTGCTGCTGCGCGCCGGCTCGCTGGCCGCTCCCATGTCCATCATCGAAGAGCGCACGATCGGCCCCAGCCTGGGCGCCGACAACATCGAGAAAGGTTTCAACTCGACGCTCTACGGCTTCATTGCCATCGGCGTGTTCATGATCGTGTATTACCGCCTTTTCGGCGTCTTCTCCACGCTTGGCCTGGCCATGAACGTGCTGTTGCTGCTCGCACTGCTCTCCATGCTGCAGGCCACCCTCACCCTGCCCGGCATCGCGGCCATCGCGCTCACGCTGGGTATGGCCATCGACTCCAACGTTCTGATCAACGAACGGATCCGGGAGGAGCTGCGCAACGGCGCCACCCCCCATCAGGCCATTCACCAGGGGTTTGAGCGCGCCTGGGGCACCATTCTGGATTCGAACCTCACCACACTGATCGTCGGTCTGGCATTGCTCGCATTCGGGACTGGCCCGGTACGCGGTTTTGCCGTCGTGCACTGCCTGGGCATCATGACCTCCATGTTCACCTCGGTGGTGGGCGTG
Organism: Pseudomonadota bacterium; assembly: GCA_023427945.1. Classification (GTDB taxonomy): domain Bacteria; phylum Pseudomonadota; class Gammaproteobacteria; order Burkholderiales; family Burkholderiaceae_B; genus Schauerella. The sequence goes on from JAEYZR010000288.1 coordinate 18,698, forward strand.
CGTGCAATGGTCAATTTCTGGTACGGACGCCAGCGCAAGCTGGACAAGCTCGCCATCGGCGCAGTCTGGAAACCCAAACAAAACTAACTCGACGACAGCCATGGAATTTTTTAGGATCTCCCGCACCATCCCGTTCATGCGCCATGCGAAGGTGCTGAACGCCATCAGTCTGGTCACATTCCTGCTGGCCGTGTTCTTTATCATCACACGCGGCTTTCATCTGTCGATCGAATTCACCGGCGGCACGCTCATGGAGGTCGGCTACACGCAGACCGCCAAGCTCGAGGAAGTGCGTAGCGTGGTGACCAAACTGGGTTACTCGGACTTCCAGGTCCAGAACTTCGGAACGTCGCGCGACGTCATGATCCGTCTGCCGCTGGCGGAAGGCCAGACCTCGGCCACGCAAAGCGAAACCGTCATTGCCGCCCTCAAGGCCGCAGATCCGGGGGTCGAACTCAGGCGGGTCGAGTTCGTCGGCCCCCAGGTAGGCGAGGAACTCGTACACAACGGCCTGATGGCGCTACTGGTCGTGGCACTGGGCATCATGGTCTATCTGGGCATTCGCTTCGAATGGAAGTTCGCCCTGGCCGGCGTGGTGGCCAACCTGCATGACGTGGTCATCATTCTCGGCTTCTTTGCGTTCTTCCAGTGGGAGTTCTCGCTCCCGGTGCTGGCGGGCGTGCTGGCCGTACTGGGCTATTCGGTGAACGAATCGGTGGTGATCATGGATCGTATCCGTGAGAACTTCCGCAAGTATCGTCGCGCCGACGTTCCCGAGGTGATCAACAGCGCCATTACCCAGACCATCTCGCGTACCGTCATCACGCACGGATCGACGCAACTGATGGTGCTCTCGATGTTCTTTTTCGGTGGCCCGTCGCTGCACTACTTTGCGCTGGCCCTCACCATCGGTATCTGGTTCGGGATCTACTCTTCCGTGTTCGTGGCCGCAGCCCTGGCGATGTGGATGGGTGTGAAGCGCGAAGACCTGATCAAGGGACCGAAGAAAACCGACGAAAACGAAGTCGAAACACCTTGATGTCATGACAGGCCGCGCAAAGCGGCCTGTTTTCATTTGAGCGTGCCATTGGCGGCCAGTTGTCAGGCTTAGCTATCGGGGCATAGCTGTCAGGCCATAGCTGTCAGGCCTTAGCTGTCAGGCCTTAGCTGTCAGGCCTTGGCTGTCAGGCCATAGCTATCAGGCCTTAGTTGTCGGGCCTTAGCTATCAGGCCTTGGCTCTCGGCCCTTGGCTGTCAGCCGCCTACTGCAAACCAGCGCCACGGCGTACGCCTGGGCCAGTTGGATTCACGGCTCAGAATCAGCGGCGCCAGAAACGCGGCGGATGCGATGGCAATGAAGGCTGCTGCCAGCACATCGGACAGATAATGGTCCAGATTGACCACACGAGCCGTGGCCACGGCGCTCGCCAGCACCATCAGCGGTATGCGCCAGCGCGGGGCCAGAATGGCCAGCGTGGCGGCCGCGGCAAACGCTGCCTGCGTATGGCTGGACGGAAAGGAATTGAAATCGGGCACGCCGGAAAATGGCACGCCCAGGCCATAGATGCCTTTTTCAATCAACAGCTCTGGCCGGGCGCGCGCCACGATGGTCTTCAAGGCCAGGGTGATGATTCCGCCCAGCGCCATGGTCGTGATCACGAACAGACTGGCGCGAACCACGCGGTCGGGGTTCCAGGAAAGCGGCATCGGCCGGCCGCTGCGCATGGCCCACAGCGCCCATATGTACAGCACCAGGGCCGGCACCAGATAAAACTCGCTGCTTCCCAGCTCGTCGATCGCATTGAACAGACTCTGCGACGAAGGTGTAGACCACGTATGCAGCTTCAGGGCCAGCGCCATGTCCACGTTGTGGAAAAGCATGACGACCAGCACGCAGAGCGCGAACGCCATGAACGTCCAACGGCGAGTACGGAAAGCAGCGTAATGATGTGGCATCGGAAACGGGCGATAGGCTCGGCGAGCATGGAGTGGTCGCAATCTTAACCGAGGGCTCGTCAAATTGGCGTTGAAAAGGCTCGCCCCCTGATACGTCTCCCACGACGCGTTAAACTCACGTTTTTATACTTTTTGCCCCCGGGATATAAACCCGCTACGGCACCATCATGCAAGAAACCACACTCAAACGCTCGTCCGCCACCGCAACCGGTGAGTCGGCCAAAAAGAAACTTTTCATCCGCACCTTTGGCTGTCAAATGAACGAGTACGACTCGGACAAGATGGCCGACGTGCTCAACGAAGACCAGGGTCTGGAGTTGACACAGGATGTCGACGAGGCCGACGTGATTCTGTTCAATACCTGTTCGGTGCGGGAAAAGGCGCAGGAAAAAGTCTTTTCCGATCTGGGCCGCGTACAGCATCTCAAAAAAGCCAAGCCTCACCTGGTCATCGGCGTGGGCGGCTGCGTGGCCAGCCAGGAAGGCGAGGCCATCGTCAAACGCGCGCCCTATGTCGATGTCGTCTTCGGACCACAAACCCTGCATCGCCTGCCCGAGCTGATCCGGCGCCGCAATGCTTCGGGACGATCCCAGGTCGACATCAGCTTTCCTGAAATCGAGAAATTCGACGCCCTGCCTCCGGCACGCATCGATGGCCCGACGGCGTTTGTTTCCATCATGGAAGGCTGTAGCAAATACTGCAGCTTCTGTGTCGTGCCCTACACGCGCGGCGAGGAAGTGTCGCGTCCTTTCGAAGACGTGCTGGTCGACATCGCCGACCTGGCCGATCAGGGCGTGAAGGAAGTCACCCTGCTGGGGCAGAACGTCAACGCCTACCGGGGCAGCATGGGTGAAGGCGCCGAGATTGCCGATTTCGCCATGCTGCTCGATTACGTGCATGAGATCCCCGGCATCGAACGCATACGCTACACCACGTCTCACCCCAAGGAGATGACCCCGCGTCTGATCGAGGCGCACGGCCGTCTGCCCAAGCTCGTGCCCTTCCTGCACCTGCCCGTACAGGCAGGCAGCGACCGGCTGCTGGCGGCCATGAAGCGCGGCTATACCACGCTGGAATTCAAGTCGGTGGTGCGCAAACTGCGCGCAGCACGCCCCGGGCTCACCTTGTCATCCGATTTCATCGTGGGTTTTCCTGGCGAGACCGAAGAGGATTTCGAGAAGACGCTGAAGCTGATCGAGGATGTCGGCTTCGACACCGCCTTCTCCTTCGTCTATTCGCGCCGCCCCGGCACCCCCGCCGCCGATCTGCACGACGATACGCCGCAAGAGGTCAAGCTCAAACGCCTGCAACGCCTGCAGGCCCTCATCAATGAACAGGCAGGCGCGATCAGTGCGGCAATGGTCGGCACGGTGCAAAGCGTGCTGGTCGAAGGCCACTCGCGACGCGACGCCACCGAGCTCACGGGCAAGACGGCCAACAACCGCAGCGTGAACTTCGCAGGCTCGCCTGAACTGATCGGCAGGATGCTCAGCCTGCGCATCACCCAGGCACACTCCAACACCCTGCGCGGTGAGGTTGTCGAAACCGCCGGACAAGGCATTCAATGAGCGCGACCCGAGCACGTCGCACCCTGCCGGAAATCGTCACCCTGGATGGTGACAACACACACCTGGCCAATCTCTGCGGCCCCCTGGATGAGAATCTGCGCCAGTTGGCAGACGGATTGGGCGTCAAACTGGCGCGTCGCGGCAGCCGTGTCACGATCGAAGGCGAAAACGCGGCCCTTGCCGCCCGTTCCCTGCGCCGCTTTCACTACCAGGCCACCCACAAGGCCCTGGACGTCGAAGACATCCAGCTCGGCCTGGTGGAAATCAAGGCCGATATGCAGACGGCCCGTGACCAGGCTGAAGCCCAGGCCAGTGCGCCTGCATCGGCCGAACCCGGGACCGCGGGACGTACGGGGCGTGGCAAACCGACAGGCGCCGGTTCTCGTGAAGCAGGCCATCGCGCAGTCGGCGGCGCAGGCACTTCTGGCGCAACCGATGCTGCCGGCGGCCACCAGAGCGTGACCGAGGGCCTGCCGGAGCTTGCGCCGCTGGACGACGAAAGCAACGTCATCGCCCTGCGCACACGCCGCAGCGACCTGCGTCCGCGCACCCCGCGCCAGCGCGACTACCTGAACAGCATCATCAAGCACGACATCACTTTCGGCATAGGTCCAGCCGGCACCGGCAAGACCTGGCTGGCAGTCGCCTGTGCCATCGATGCCCTGGAGCGTGAGACGGTACAACGCATCGTGCTCACCCGCCCGGCCGTGGAAGCCGGCGAACGCCTGGGATTTCTGCCGGGCGACCTCGCCCAGAAGGTCGATCCCTATCTGCGTCCGCTCTATGACGCGCTCTATGACTTGATGGGCTTCGAGCGGGTCGGACGCCTGTTCGAGAAGCAGAGCATTGAAATCGCGCCGCTGGCCTATATGCGCGGCCGCACCCTGAATCACGCATTCGTGATTCTGGACGAAGCCCAGAACACCACCCCCGAACAGATGAAAATGTTCCTGACCCGCATCGGATTCGGCAGCAAAGCCGTGATTACCGGCGATCCTTCGCAGGTCGACCTGCCGCGCGGTCAGCAAAGCGGATTGGCGCACGCCGTAGAAGTACTGGCCGATGTTCAGGGCATTGCCACGACTCGGTTCAGCAGTCGCGATGTCGTGCGTCACCCGCTGGTCGCGCGCATCGTGGATGCCTACGACGCGGCGAGCTGAAGAAAAGGACATCATGCAGCCAACCCGACCGGCGCTTTCGCTATCCGTGCAGTATGCGGTGGCCGCGCCCGACTTGCCGCGCTGGCGGCTGCGCCGCTGGGCCATGCGCGCCTTGACGGCTGCGCTTGCGCAAGGCGTGGAAGAGGCCGCCCGCGTATCCTTCAGCCTGCGTCTGGTGGGTCGTGCCGAGGGCCGCAGCCTGAACCGGGACTTCCGCGAACGCGACTATGCCACGAACGTACTGACCTTCGAATACGGCAGCGACCCGGAAGGCGTCACCCACGGCGACATCGTCGTCTGCCTGCCCATCCTGAAGCAGGAGGCGCGCGAGCAGAAGAAAACGCTGCTGGACCATGCCGCGCACCTGACCATCCACGGATGCCTGCATGCGCTCGGATATGATCACATCGAAGAAGCCGACGCCCAGCGCATGGAGGCGCTGGAAACCCGGATTCTGGCCGACATGGGGATAGCCGACCCCTACGCCTGAGGTGGAATCGGTTATGCTGGGTGTTCCTCAATCAGTCCGATAGGACAATGTCAGACCCTGCCCATACCCCGGACGCCGACACCGCGCGTCCCGCAAAAACCTCTCACAAATCCTTCATCGAGCGCGTGCTGAGTCTTGTCAGACGCGAGCCCGAAGACCGCGATGCCATCATCACTGTGCTGGATACCGCCCACGAGCGCGACCTTCTGGACAGTGAATCCTACAAGATGATCAAGGGCGCCCTGGCGTTCTCCGAGCAGACCGTAGGCGACATCATGGTGCCGCGCTCCCGCATGGACATGCTCGACATCACGCAACCCCTGCCCGAGTTGCTGGCCAAAGTCATAGAAACCGCGCATTCGCGCTTTCCGGTGTTCGAAGGCGATCGCGACAACATCATCGGCCTGTTGCTGGCCAAGGATCTGCTGCGTTGCATTCTCGAGCCACAGACCGACGTGCGCTCCCTGGTGCGCACAGCGGTGTTCATCCCGGAGTCGAAACGCCTGAATGTGCTGCTGCACGAGTTCCGTGCAAGCAGGAATCACCAGGCCATCGTGATCGACGAGCATGGCGGCATATCCGGCCTGGTGACCATGGAGGATCTGCTCGAACAGATCGTGGGCGCCATCGAAGACGAATACGATGAAGACGACGAAGACGCCATCGTGACCGAAAGCGAGAACCAGTGGCGCGTCCAGGCAGCCACCGACATCGAACGCTTCAACGAGGTCTTCGGGGTGAGCGTGCCCGATGACGAATACGACAGCATCGGCGGCTGGCTCAGCGGCGAACTGGGCCGTATTCCCCGCCGGGGAGACAACATCGTGCACGGCGGCCTGCGCATCGATGTCATGCGTGCCGACGCCCGGCGTGCCCTCTGGCTGCGTGTGCGCCGCATGCCTGCCGCCGACCTCAACGTCACTGCCCCATGACCGGGGCGCAGGCGCCCATCCTTTTTCCCTGGAAAAGACGCCTGGGTCTCCTGCTGGCCGCAGCCACGGCCCACGCCCTGAGCTTTGCGCCGGATCTCATGCCTGCCGGCGCCCAGGCGCTGCTGCAACTGCTGGCCCTGGCCGTGCTCGTACGCTGCGTCATGGGCGCGCCCCGTGTGCGCGATGCCTTTGCGTGCGGCGCACTGTTCGGCGTGGTCACCTACGCAGTCGGACTCTACTGGCTCTATATCAGCCTGCACGTCTATGGCTTGATGGTGGCACCGCTGGCGGCCGGCGGAGTGCTGGCACTGTCCGCCTACCTCGCGCTCTACCCGGCGCTCGCCTGCGCCGTCGCACGGCGGCTCGCGCCCTGGTCAGGATCGGGTGACAAGCGCGCCAGTCACGCCCCCGCATACCTGCTGCTGTCCTCGCTCGTCTGGGCCGGCGCATGGACATTGGGCGAATGGCTGCGCGGCACCATCCTGACAGGTTTCCCCTGGCTGAACATCGGTTATGCCCACGTGGACAGCCCCCTTGCAGGCTGGGCGCCGGTGATGGGCGTGTACGGCATGGCTTTTCTGGCAGCCTTCGCTGCCGCCGGCCTGGCCACCCTGTGGCGCAGCCGCCAGGGCGTGCGCAGCAACAACGCGCTGCAATCCCTGACCGCCTGCGTGGCGCTGTTGCTTGCGCTGTGCGGCTGGGGGCTGGCACAGGTGCAATGGAGCTCACCCAGTGGTGAACCGCTGCGGGTGGACTTGATACAGGGGAATGTGCCGCAATCGCAAAAGTTCGATCCGGCCCAGATGCATGCCGGCATCGCCGCGCACCTGAGGTTGGCAGCCAACCCCGTGCAAGGTGCATCGGCGCCCGACCTCATCCTGTTTCCCGAGACGGTCCTGCCACTGTTCCAGGACCAGCTCGATCCCGCCGTGTGGGCCACCTGGCAACGCCTGGCCGTTTTGCGTGACACCACTCTGGTCATGGGTGCCCCCCTTTACACGCAACTCCCCGCAGGCGCGCGTACGACCAACAGCGTGATCGCCATAGACGCCGATACCCGTTTGTCAGATCTGGTGGCCGGCACGGTCGCGCAACGCTACGACAAGCACCATCTGGTGCCGTTCGGCGAATTCGTGCCCACCGGCTTCAGGTGGTTCGTGGACGCCATGCAGATCCCGCTGGGCGATTTTGATCGCGGCGACACGCGCCAAGCCCCCTTCTCCATCCGGGATCAGCGCATCGCATTCAACATCTGCTATGAAGATCTGTTCGGCGAAGAACTTCTGCCCGCGCTGCATCCCGACGCGAATGGGGCGCCGGGCGCCACGATTCTTGCCAACGTCAGCAACCTTGGCTGGTTCGGTGACAGTTGGGCACTCGGACAGCACCTGCAGATCGCACGCCTGCGTACCCTGGAGACCGCGCGTCCCATGATCGCCGCCACCAACACCGGCGTGACAGCGGCCATCGATCACCAATCACGGGTCACGAGCCGCCTGCCTACGCACCAGAGCGACGTCTTGCCGGTCAGCGTGCAGGGCATGACAGGCCTGACGCCTTATGCCCACGTGGGGAACATACCGGCGCTGCTGATTGCCTTGCTGGCCGTGCTCGGTGGACCGGCAGCGCGGGTCGTCTCCAGATCAAAATCAAAAAAAAGCATAAAAAATATCGACTGACTTGCACACACGCTATTTTTTGTGCATAATCTCGTTTCTTCGCAGCCGGCACACAAAAATGTGACGGCAAACAGTGGGGGTATAGCTCAGCTGGGAGAGC
>JAEYZR010000011.1 GCA_023427945.1 Pseudomonadota bacterium
GACGGGTCCCGACTGGTGAACCTGTGGGTCGGCGCTCACACACCCGCACCCTGAATCTCTGGATGAACGGCGAATTCGTCGGCACCTGGAGCGTACAACCGTATGTCGGCGAAGTCCTGCAGTATGCCGATACCTGGGTAGCTTCCGACCAAGGGCGGCCGCTGTCGCTGTCGTTCCCCTTCACCCCGGGCAATCGGCCGCACCGTGGCGCAGCCGTGCGTACCTACTTCGAAAACCTGCTGCCGGACAGCAAGGAAATCCGCGAGCGCGTCGCCCGTCGCTACCAGGCCGGATCGATCAACGCGTTCGCCTTGCTGGCAGAAGTCGGCAGGGACTGTGTCGGCGCGTTGCAGGTGGTGCCGGGCCCCGAGGCGCCGGACGGCGTTCAAGAGGTGAACGCGATTGCGATGACCGACGCCGAGATTGCCCAGCTGCTTCGCAACACCCTTGCGCCAGGCCCCCTGGGCCGGGATGCTGCCGAGAACGACGACTTTCGCATCTCGATTGCCGGAGCCCAGGAAAAGTCGGCCATGCTGTGGTACGACGGACGATGGTGTCGAGCGCGTGGCGCGACACCGACCACTCACATCTTCAAGCTGCCGCTGGGCCTGGTCGCGAACATGAAGTTCGACATGAGGGATTCGGTCGAAAACGAGTGGCTTTGCTCCGAAATCCTGCGCGCCTACCAGATGCCTGTGGCGCGCACCGAGCCTCTGATGTTCGAGGACATGAAAGTGCTGGCTGTAGAGCGATTCGACCGGATGTGGTGGGATAACCAGGACGGCAGGCGCTGGCTCATCCGGCTGCCGCAGGAAGACATGTGCCAGGCGACGGGAACCCCGCCGCATTTAAAGTACGAGTCCGACGGCGGCCCGGGTGTGCGCCACATCATGAGGCTGTTGGCCACGTCGCGTGCTCCTGACCGCGACCGCCGCATGTTTTTTCAGGCCCAGGTTGTCTTCTGGATGCTGCGAGCCACGGACGGCCACGCGAAGAATTTCAGCATTTTCCTGCGCCAGGGTGGCACCTACGAACTCACCCCGCTGTACGACGTGCTTTCGGCCTACCCCATCATCGGCAAGGGTGCGAATCAGCTGTCTCCATACGATGCCAGGATGGCCATGTCCGTGCGCTCGAAGAACCCCCACAGCGTCATGCGCGACATTCTGCGCCGGCACTGGATTGCCGTGGGCACCGAGCATGGCGTCGTGAGTCACGACGGTCAGGGAGTGGCGCATGTCCTGGACGATCTGGTCGCGCGCACGCCCGGGGTCGTGAAGACCGTTAGTGCGCTGCTGCCGGCTGGATTCCCCATGCACGTGGCTGACACCATTCTGGATGGCCTGCTAGAGGCCGCCGACAAACTGGCCGGCTAGCGGCAGAGGGGCAGTGGCCTGTCTGGCTGGTATCCTGCATCAGTTTTTCCAGCCGCTGCGCCTTGGATGACGTCCTGACGCTGAAATACTTCAGTCTTCCTGCGCCCGTTTTGATATTCAATGTCGCAGCATGGCCAAGAGCGCTTGGCCCGTCATACAGTGGTGCATAACAATGAAAATAGACATAGCAGCGTTGGAGATGCTTGTCGCAGCAATCGAAGAGGGTAGCCTTGCCAAGGCGGGTGAACGGGTCAATCTGGTCACCTCGGCCGCGAGCAAGCGTATCGCACAACTCGAACTCGATGTCGGCACGACTTTGCTCATCCGGCATAACCGTGGCGTCCAGCCGACAGCGGCCGGTTCAGCGCTCTATCATCGAGCCCGTTCCATCATCAAGGAAACACGAACGCTGGAGCACTTCTGCGAGCAGTTTTCGCCCGACGGCGTGCCTAAGGTACGCATGGCGGCCAATCGTTCGACGATCGTCCAGTTCCTGCCTACGGATATCCGCTGCTACCAGGCGAGGGACGAGAATTCGCGTATCGATCTCATCGAAGCGCTCAGTGGTGACATTCCACGGATGGTCAGTAATCAGGAGGTGGACATAGGCATCTACCACGCGCGGGGGCCTGCCCCGGGTGTCGTGTCACATGCCTACAGAACCGATCGTGTCGTCCTGGTCATTCCGACGGGGCATCCGCTTGCCGGCAGCGAGGCCTTGTTGCTCGATCAGGCGCGCGCCTTCGATTTCATCGGCTATTTTCCTCAACATTCTTTCGAGGCTTTTCTGGCGCTGGCAGGTGCCGGGCTGACAGGGCCATTGAACGTGAAAATACAGGTGGCCAACTACGAAGCCCGCGCCCGGATGATCCGGGAGGGCCTGGGTATCGGACTCATGCCTGAATTGATCGCCGACACCTATCTGCAGCAGTTCGGCCTGGAAAAAATCAGGCTCAACGACGAATGGGCCCGGCGACAGTTTTTCGTATGTGCGCTGGAACGCTCACAGTTGAGAGCCTCGGCCAGCTGTCTGTTCGATTTTCTGGTCAGCCTTCAGAAACCGTAGAGTCGAGCAGGATTGTGCACCAGGACGCGATCGACATAAGGGGTTCCCTGAATCCAGCTCATCAGCGTATTTTGCAGAACGCCATCGTCCGGAACCTTCGCTGCATCAAAGTAATTGATGTGCGGCCAGTCACTTCCCCAGACCACGCGATCACCATTGGCAGCGAGAAGTTGCTGCGCGAACGGCGTCACATCGTCATAGGGCGGTCCGAGCGTGGTGTTTCGATCAGCCCCTGAAATCTTGACCCACGCCTGTTCCTTTTTCAGGGCTTCGCACAGGAACCTGAAACCAGGTTCATCGGTTCCACGTGCGGTCGACATGCGTCCCATGTGGTCGATGACCAGTTCGACGCCGGTGGCGAACAAGGTGGATGCGAGGGCCGGCAGGTCGGGGGCGTGGATCCAGATCTGCGCATGCCAACCGCGCTCTTTCAGTCGCGGGGCGAGTCGCTGGAGATCTTCGAGGCCGGCGCCATTGCGATAGACCGAGTGCCCGTTCAACTGATACAGGTTGAACCGGGCGCCTCGCACACCCGCGGCGTGCAGCACGTCCAGTTCAGCATCGGACACCTCGCCGTTGACCACCGCCACGCCACGCAGGCGCGCAGGTTCGGCCGACAGTGCATGCAAGAGTGCGCGGTTGTCGGTTCCATAGGCGCTGGCGTTCACGATGACGCCGCGCTGCATGCCCGTCCTGTCCAGATGAGCGATCAGGCTGTGTACATCAGCTTCATCCGGCGTGTAGCTTCGCTCGTCGGCCAGCGCAAATTCATCGTACGGGCCGAAGATGTGCAGGTGTGCGTCGCAGGCGTTGGCGGGCGGTGCGGTGTTCAATGCCGTCATGGCAGAACGAGGGGGAAGGCAGGGGCGCGTCATGGCATCATTCCTTCTTGATCAGGCCGGCATCGATGATCGCCTGCAATTTTTTCTGTTCCTGCGCGATCAGTTGCGATGCGTCCGGCAATGATGCAGGAACAGTCTGGGCGCCGACTGCATCGAGTTGTTTGCGTACCGATTGGTCCGTCGCCGCTTCCTGCAGGGCTTTGTTCAGAATATTCCGGATGTTTTCTGGCGTGCCCTCTGGTGCAAGAATGGCGGAATACGTCACGAAATCAAAGTCGGATCCTGTCAGTTCTGCGATCGTGGCGACCTCGGGCAGTCCCGGTGCACGCTTTGCTCCTGTCACGGCCAGTGCTGTGAAGTTGCCCGAGGCGATGTGCGGTTGGGAACTCGTCAACTGGTCGACGATGGCGTCGATCTGTCCGCCCAGCAGATCAGTGACTGCGGGCGCGGAGCCACGGTATGGGACGTTGTTGAACTGCACATCGAACTGACGCTCTATCTGTGCGGCGATGATGTGGTTGGTCGTGCCGTTGCCGGAGTGGCCTACCGACACAGTGCCGGGGTTTGCGCGCGCATGTTCCAGCCAGGATTTGAAATCCTCACGTTTCACTTGGCTGGCTTGTTTGGTGTTGATTGCCACGACCGATGGCACCACCGCCATCATGCCTACGACAGAGAAGTCGTTCAGTGTCGTCTTCACGCTGGGCATGAGGGTCGGGTTGACGACCAAAGGTACCAGGGTCGTGGCCAGCAGCGTATAACCGTCGGGCTGTGCGCGTGCGACGTTGGCGCTGCCGATGGACCCGCCGGCCCCTCCTATGTTCTCCACCACCATTGTCTGATTGAGCGATTTGCTCATTGCGTTGGCGATGGCGCGGGCGGTCGTATCCAGGTTTCCGCCTGGGGGGTAAGGCACGATCAAACGTACCGGCTTGTCGGGATACCCGGCAGCAAGCGCCCAAGGCGAGGCTATACAGGAAAGTGCCAAGGTGATGGACATTCCAAGAAAAAATTTCTGCTTTTTCACGCAAGTCTCCTGGCCGCATTGAGAGCGGCTGTTTTGTTATCTGCCCGCTGCGGGCGGGCGTATGCGAATCAGGTCCGGCAGGGAAGGGTGGCCTATGGGCCAGGCGCAGTCGTGCCGGCCATTCGATCAATCCATGTCGCAGCAATGCTCGCGCATGGCGTTTATTCTTATCTCGTGCGTCATCGTGGCCCTTGCAAGATGCGGGTGCGTTATTGTCCGATCGCCATCTTAGGAATTGCCCGCATTGCAGGGTTGAAAAAAAGTGAACGCCGCGTTTATTGTGAGCGTGACCGGCCATCGATACATGCGTTCAATGGCCGGTGCGTTTGGAACGTAGTGTGATCAACGCGTTATGCTGCGGGCCGCGCGATCAATCGTCTCGGCGACCGCTTTCGGTTCGGTCAGAAATGGAACGTGGCTGGTCTTGACCTCAGTGATCTTGGCACCGATGCGGTTCGCGGTGTGTCGCAGCAGCTTCGGATCGATCGCCTTGTCCTCTGTGGCAACGACAGCCCAGCTCGGCTTGGTGTTCCATGCTGCCGCAGTCACCTTGCTATCGAAAATCGACATGTTGATGGGCACTTGCGAGTCGCGCAGAAAGGCGGCATCTGCATCGCTGGTGTCAGCGGCAAAACCGGTCTTGAACTCTTTCAGGCTGATGAAACCGAAGCCGTCCTTCTGCGTTTCGACAACGAACTCAGGCGGAGGAGGAATCTCGCCAAACTGTGAACCCGTGGATTCACCAACGTCTGGTGCGAACGCCGAGACGTAGACCAGGCCAGCGACTTTGGGATCCGCGCCGGCTTCTGTGATCACCGTGCCGCCATAGGAGTGGCCAACGAGTATGGACGGTCCCGTTTGACGGTCCAGCACGCGTTTCGTGGCGTTGACATCGTCGGCAAACGAGGTGAGCGGATTCTGTACGACCGAGACGCGGTAGCCGCGCCCGGTCAATTCGTCGTATACGCCGCGCCAGCCCGAACCATCTGCAAAAGCACCGTGCACGAGCACGACGTTTTTGACGGCTTGCTGGTCGGGAATTTTGTCTGAAGCCTGTACGAGGCCGGATGCTGCCGTGGTGACTGCGAGGATCGTTGCGGCGATGATGTGTTTCTTGTTCATGATGAGCTCCTATGTTGTATATCGCGATAACAATTGTCTCGATAGATGAATGGTAGGTAGCTTGTTTTGACGTGTCAAGCGATAATTGTTATCGCGATACAAAAAGTTATACTGGTCCGTTCTTAACGAAGAAAAATGATTGCCATGAAACAGAAGCCTTCCGACCTTCCGCCGCCACTGGGCGATCAGTTGTGCTATTCCATCTATTCGGCGAGCATGGCGATTCAACGTGTCTACAAACCCCTGCTCGATGATCTGGGGCTGACCTATCCCCAGTATCTGGTGCTCAACGTGCTGTGGCGAGAGGACAGGCAAACCGTGGGCCGTATTGCCGAGCAGCTCGCGCTGGAGCCGAGCACGCTCACGCCGCTGCTCAAACGTCTGGAGGCTGCGGGCTTCGTGCGCCGTACCCGCAATCCGGACAACGAGCGGCAAGTACTGATCACCTTGACTGACGAAGGGCTGGCGCTCAGCGCCCGGGCGGCCTGCCTGGGCACATCATTAGTTCCGGCGTCTGGCCAGACGCCTGAAGAGCTGGGGGCGCTCAATCAAAAAATCAGAGAATTTCGTGATGCCATTTATGCACAGGCAGGTGAATGGCATCCTGGTCTTGATTGATAGCGCGAATCGATTGAATTTCGCGAAAAGTCGCCGCTTACGTGGCGACTCACAACGAATTGATCGTTGTTCTGTTCGCAGGCAAATGGTTCAGTGGTGCAGGGGGCAGCGCGGTGGAACTAGCCTTCCACTGCTCGATGGCTGCGGTATTGCTCGATCCAGTTTACCGACTGCACCACCCCGCCAAACGGAAAGAAATGCAGGTTCACCTTTCCATGTGCGTCGGTCAGTCCCGCGGCCAGGCGATCCACAAACACATCCGGTCCCGCCGTGCCAAACAGCCTGCCTAGCGAGATTCCGTATTTGGACCACATCGATGCACATGCGCTGACGCCGCACAAGGCGGCATAGCGAGCAAGCACCGCGATACCCGCGGGGCCGGGCACACCCACGCGCACCGGGTGCTGAATGCCACGCTCGCGTAGCGTCTGCAGCCATGTCAGCACGATCTCCGCGTCAAATCCAAACTGCGTGATGATCAGGGGCGTCATCCCGCGACTTGCGATGCTGTCGCATTTGCGTTCCAGAACATCCCACCGATCGGCCGGGTTCATGACCGGATGTCCTTCAGGGTGCCCGCCCACGCCGAGAACCTTGATGCCCGCGCGTTCGAACACGCCAGTTTCGATCAGCGAGGAACTGTCGGCGAACGGCCCCATCGGGGTCGACGGATCTCCTGCGATCACGAAGCAGCGCTCAACGCCGGCCTCAGCGACCGCGCTCTGGATGAAGGAATCAAGCGCGGCAGGCGAGGCGATACGGCGTGCCGAAAGGTGCGGCATGGGCGCAAAGCCCAGCTGGCGCACCGCCCGCGCTGCGGCCAGTCGCGAGTCGTCGTCCTGGCCTGGAAGGTATGGAATGGAAATGGTCGACCCTGGCACCATTCGCGCCGCCGCTGTGGCGAGTGCTGTCACGTCTCTGGCGCTGACTTCCATGGAATAGTCGTCGGTGATGTGGATGGCGCGCTCGGACAGGCTGGCGTTCATCATGGGCATCGCTGAAGGGCACGCCGAACGGTTCGGCAGTCGGTTTGCGGGTGACGGCGGTGCTCAGTCATTGGCGTGTGGCGCAGCAGCAGTGGCTCGCTGGCGGGCCAGTTCGATGAAGGCCTGCACATAGTCGATGGCGGTGTCCGTCTCACGTGCGCCAAGAAAGATCTGCTTGGCGATGCCGTGCACGCCCAGGCGCACCGGCACCACGTCCATCCTGGTCGCGTATTCCTCGACCAGCCAGCGCGGCAGGGCGGCCACTCCCCGTCCGCTGGCCACCATCTGCACCATGATGTCGGTCGTTTCAATGGCTTTGTGGCGCCTGGGCGCCACGCCGGCAGGCAACAGGAACTGGTTGTAGATGTCCAGCCGTTCGATGTCCACCGGATAGCTGATGAGCACTTCCCGATTCAACTGCTGGGGTTTCACATAGGCCACCTGCGCCAGCGCATGGTCCTTGGCCACGACCAGCACCTGCTCGTAGTCAAAAACCGGCTCGAACTTCAGGCCCGGCTTGAACAACGGGTCGGGGGTGACCAGCAGATCGATTTCATAGCCGAAGAGCGCGCCGATGCCGCCGAACTGGAATTTCTGCTTGACGTCCACATCCACGTCGGGCCAGGCGGCCAGATAGGGTGAGACCACCTTGAGCAGCCACTGGTAGCAAGGGTGACATTCCATACCGATGCGCAGCGCACCGCGCTCGCCTTGCGCAAACTGGCCGAGGCGTTCTTCGGCCAGATCCAGTTGCGGCAACACACGATTGGCTACCGCCAGCAGGTACTGGCCGGCCTGTGTCAGGCGCAGACTGCGGCCTTCGCGCACCCAGACGTCGGTGCCCAGCTGTTGCTCCAGCTTCTTCATGCTGTGGCTCAGGGCCGATTGCGTCACGTTCAGCACGCCTGCGGCGGCTGTCAATGAGCCTTGTTTTTCAACCTGCTGAACGATGTTGAGGTGGATGCGCTCTAGCATTCAAATGAATCCTGCTCATGAATTAGTGAGATAAAACCATTTTACTTCATGAGAGTCATCCCCTAGCATTCGTTTTCTTCGCTGCTGGGCACATCCAGGCGGCGAAGTCGCACAGATCAACTCACCTGAAGAAAAAATGCAACGTCCATTCCGTCTAGTCGCTGTCTCTGGCGGATCGCAGCGCCCCTCCAAGTCTTCCGCCCTGGCTGAGCACCTGATGGACCTGATCGCCCGGGAAGTCCCGTGTGAACAGCGTCTGGTCGAACTGGGTCAGCTCGCTCCCCACTTTGCTGGCGCAGTCTGGCGTTCCCAGGTGCCCGCTACGGTGGAGCGCTAACTCGTCGCGGTCGAGCAAGCCGACATCCTGGTGGTGACGACTCCGGTCTTTCGTGGAGCCTACACGGGGCTGTTCAAGCATTTCTTCGATTTCATTCATCAAGACGCCTTGATCGACAAGCCGCTGCTGTTGGCTGCCACCGGCGGCAGCGACCGTCATGCCCTGATGATCGACCATCAGTTGCGCCCGTTGTTCAGCTTCTTCCAGGCGCGGACATTGCCACTGGGTGTCTATGCGACCGACAAGGATTTTGTCGACTACCGCCTGCAGAGCGAGGCACTGATCGAGCGGGCCAGACTGGCCGTTGAACGGGCATTGCCCTTGATCGAACTGGCGTGTCTCCCGGTCTCTGCCGCCGAGGACGTGGCTGTCGCAGCCTGACGCAAGATCAAATCCGCTTCAAATCCCAGCAAACTTTCCAGCACCTATTTGCGTACCCAATCAAAATGAGCAAAGCGTTCACATTCAACATCAAAAGCCTTCGTTTTGATGAAAATTATCAACCCTCGGACAACACGCGCATCACGACCAACTTTGCCAATCTGGCCAGGGGCGAAAGTCGTCAAGAGAATCTGCGCAATACCTTGAGGATGATTGACAGGCGATTCAATGATCTGGCTCATTGGGACAACCCAAAGGGCGATCGTTATGCTGTCGAACTCGACATCATCTCCGTTGAAATGGACATAGCCGTCGAAGGCGGCAGTGACGTGTTCCCGCTGATCGAGATATTGAAAACGAATATTCTTGATAGAACCAACAACGAATACATCGAGGGCATTGCCGGAAACAATTTTTCCTCATATGTTCGCGACTATGACTTCAGCGTGGTTTTGCCCGAATACAACAACAATCGAACGACGTTCGGCACGCCAGGCAATTTTGGTGACCTGCATGGCAAGCTGTTCAAGCACTTCGTGAACTCAAGCGTTTACAAAGAACACTTCAGCAAACCGCCCGTGATCTGCATCAGTGCTTCGAGCAGCAAGGTCTACCAGCAAACCGGCAATCGACACCCGATATTGGGCATCGAATACAAGCAGAATGAACTCTCCTCGACTGACCAGTACTTCGAGCAGATGGGCTTGCAGGTCCGCTTTTTCATGCCTCCAGGCAGTTCCGCGCCGTTAGCATTTTATTTTCAGGGTGATCTGCTGGGCCACTACTCCAATCTTGAGCTGATCAGCACCATCAGCACGATGGAAACGTTCCAGAAGATCTACCGCCCCGAGATCTACAACGCCAACTCAGCCGCGGGAAGCATCTATCAGCCGAGCCTGAAGAATCAGGACTACTCCTTGACGCAAATTGTCTATGATCGAGAGGAACGCAGCCAACTCGCCGTCAAGCAAGGGAAGTTCACGGAGGAAAAATTCATCAAGCCATACAAAGCAATGCTTGATGGCTGGGCTGCCAATTACGCTCTCTAATCACTTAAAACATACGAGAACATCGACCATGAAAAAACTACTGCCCACGTCGACCGCTGGCAGCTTGCCAAAACCGTCCTGGCTTGCACAGCCTGAAAAACTCTGGTCGCCCTGGAAACTGCAGGATCAAGAGCTGGTCGAGGGCAAGCAGGACGCCTTGCGTCTTGCGCTGCAGGAACAGCAACATGCAGGCATCGATATCGTCAGTGACGGCGAGCAGACGCGTCAGCATTTTGTGACCACGTTCATCGAACACTTGAGCGGCGTCGATTTCGAAAAACGCGAAACCGTGAGAATACGTGATCGCTATGACGCGAGCGTTCCGACAGTCGTGGGCGCCGTGAGCCGCCAAAAGCCGGTGTTCGTCGAAGATGCCAAGTTCCTGCGTCAGCAAACCAAGCAACCCATCAAATGGGCTCTGCCTGGCCCCATGACGATGATCGATACGCTTTATGACGCCCACTACAAGAGCCGGGAAAAGCTGGCCTGGGAATTTGCCAAGATCCTCAATCAGGAAGCCAGGGAATTGGAAGCAGCTGGCGTGGACATCATTCAATTCGATGAGCCCGCATTCAACGTCTTCTTCGACGAGGTCAACGATTGGGGCATTGCCGCGATGGAGCGGGCAATTGAAGGCCTGAAATGCGAAACCGCCATCCACATTTGTTATGGCTACGGCATCAAGGCCAACACCGACTGGAAAAAAACGCTGGGCTCCGAGTGGCGCCAATATGAGGAGTCGTTCCCGAAGCTGCAGCAATCCAATATCGACATCATCTCGCTGGAATGCCACAACTCGCATGTGCCTATCGATCTGATCGAGCTCATTCGTGGCAAAAAAGTGATGGTCGGCGCCATCGATGTGGCAAGCGATACCGTTGAAACGCCGGAAGAGGTTGCAGCCACCCTGCGGAAAGCGCTGAAGTTCGTGGATGCCGACAAGCTTTATCCGTGCACCAACTGCGGCATGGCGCCCCTGTCTCGCCGAGTCGCCAACGGCAAACTGAATGCCCTTAGCGCAGGTGCGGAAATCGTTCGCAAGGAACTCTCTGCCTGATGCGGATCGACGCCGTGAGGTAGACGGAGAAACTGACGTTTCGCCTTCCGTCATCACACGGCGTCGCAACGCTTGCCCCAGTATGCAGCCCGTCGAGCCAGCCTAGGCCGGTCACGGACTGCACCATCAAAACGCGCTCACGCGCGGAAAATTCGAACCTGCTCCCGAGTCAGCCCCCAGATCGCAGCGCGTGATCGTGTCATGCGGCTGTCGGCGAACGGTTCATGTCGGCACCTCAAAAGCAGGCCGATTGACTCGTCCCTGCGGTCGAACGGCATGGGCAACCGCACAAACTCACCTACTTGTACCTTGGCCTGCACCAGGCCTGAGGGTATGAGCCTTCACCGCATAGCTCGCAACACAATGGCATGGTCGACAGCGTGATCCGCACGTTCAAAGACCAATGCACACATTGTCATCGTTTGGCGACCGTCCCGGCACGCCAGCCACTTCGTTGGGCCGGAATGCGCAAAGAGAAGCTGCGGGGCTATCGGAACGACGCCCGCCTCTGAGCTCTGATTTCTCTGTTTATCTGCTTTCGCGCCTTCGGGCGTTTTTGCCGCGCCTGAGTGGGTAGCCATCGAGCGCTTATTGCACTGATGCAACAAGGCTGCGGAGTGCTGACCGCCAAGACGGAAGGGGCTTTGAAATAGCTTTTATTTGAAAGTTTATGAAGTCTGGAATGACTACGATGCGAGCGAGACGATGTAACCACATTTCAATTCTATCTATACGTTCGTGGATATTGATCAGAAGACAGTGCATGCGCTCGCATCACGAAACCGCTCCCTGCAGAGGTGCTCTTGCGGCCTTGCATGGTCTGTTGCCTTAGTGGTTTATTTCATCGGTTCTTCCCTGGTCGCCGCGCAAGCGG
>JAEYZR010000023.1 GCA_023427945.1 Pseudomonadota bacterium
ATTCAGAGTCTCGTTCGTACGACAGGTGTCGGTGTCCATTCGGGCCGGCGGGTTGAACTCACCCTGCGCCCGGCGCAGGCCAATACCGGAATCGTATTTCATCGGGTGGATTTGCCCGAAGTGGTCGACATTCCTGCGCATGCGCTGAACGTGGGCGACACGCGTCTCGCCTCCGTCCTGCAAAAGGGCAATGTGAGAGTGTCGACAGTCGAACATCTCATGTCTGCCCTGGCAGGCCTGGGCATCGACAACCTGCACGTCGATCTGACTGCGGAAGAAGTACCCATCATGGACGGCAGTGCCGCCACTTTTGTGTATTTGCTGCGCTCCGCCGGTATTCTCGAGCAAAACGCACCCAAGCAATTCATCCGGGTGACCAAGCCGATCGAGTACCGCGAGGGTGAGGGCAAGCAGGAGAAATGGGCACGGCTCGAGCCGCATGAAGGTTATGCCTTTGCCTTTTCCATTGATTTTCATCATCCCGCCATCGATTCCACGGCAAGTTTTGCAGAAGTCGATTTCGCCAAGCACTCCTACTCCAGCGAAATCGCTCGCGCCCGCACGTTCGGTTTCGTGAACGAAGTCGAGGCTTTGCGCGCGATGGGCCTGGCACGCGGCGGCAGTCTGGACAACGCCATCGTCATGGATGAGTACAGAGTGCTCAACAGCGACGGTCTGCGCTATGACGACGAGTTCGTCAAACACAAGATTCTGGATGCCATCGGCGACCTGTATCTGCTGGGTAAGCCGCTGGTCGCACGCTACGTCGCATGCAAATCCGGCCATTACATGAACAACCAGCTGGCGCGCGCCCTGTTGCAGCAACAGGATGCCTGGGAGTTTGTGACCTATGATTCCCTGGCCGACGCGCCGGCGGCATTCCGTCGCGAATGGGCGCTTGCCTGAGCGGAAAACATCAATGGAATGGCAAATCGGCGCGATCGGCGCCGATTTCGTTTTTGATGCCTCCTGCAGTATGCGGTAGTGGCCGGAGGGTAGTTACAAAAAGGTGGTCAGGGTGCCTTATGGTGTGCCAACAGCTTCGCTACAGCTTCTGCCAGCGGACCTGGGCGTAAGGCACCATGCAGGGCCTGGAAAGCATCCAGGGCGGCGTTGTCCAGTGGCTGGGCTTCTTTGAGCGCAGGGGGCGTTCGCTGACCCAGGGTCTGCAAGCCGCCAGACACCGTGACATCGATGGTGTCCAGCTTCCAGCCCCTATCAGAAAGGGAGCGGCCGATGCTGGGCCCGAGCTGGCGCAATTTGGCGGCGTGGGCCGGTGTAGGAACTGCCAGTTGCAAACGTTGTCCATCAATCTTGCAAACGCGGCACGCCCCGGCAAGTACGGCAGGCAGTACCTCGGAAAGTGCCTGTTGAAGTTGTAGATGTCGTCGCGCAGTCGCCAGCACGCCTGCGCCGCGCGTGTCGTGCCCCAGCCATGTCATGGCTGTGCTGTCAGTTTGTCTCGCCTTGCGAGGCGGCCGGTAAGGTTTCATACCGTACACATTACAGGATTCAGGTTTGAAAGTCGTTTTAACGCGTAGCCCGTTGGGTGAGTCAAAGGCAATTGCTGTACCTGGCTTTGTTTTCGTAGCCTTTTCTCTCGTTCTTTTGTTGCTGGCCGGATGTGTCGGCGCCATCTGGCAGGAAGCCCGAGGTGCCGAAGGCGGGACCACCATCGGTCGAATGGTGTCGTCATTGCGTGCCGTGACGGTTGCCGAGGCGTCCGTCGGCGTCGCGAAGGCCCATCAGTCGGCGCTGGACAACGCCCTGTCCGCGGCCACGCAGTCCGAGGGGGCGCGCGAGAATGACTACCTGCGGGAGAACCTCGCGCTGCTCGCCCGGCGCACCGGCGCACTGCAGGCGCAACTCGTGACGTTGGACAGTCTGAATCAGCGGCTCATCACGCTGGTCAGCCAGGGCTCAGTGCCGTTGCAGGAAAATGCTGCCGGTGGGCTCGATGCGCTGGCCAAGGCGGCTATCCCGGCGGTGGCTTCTGCGCAAACCCCTTCGACCATAGCCGCCGTGGCTCGGCTCGGCGAACTGTCTTCGCCCGACAGCATGAGCGTCCTGGGCACGCCCACTGCACAGGATCTCGGGCGTCAGCTCGATGTCTTGCAGATCGACCTGACGCAGCGCGCCGAAATGCTCACGGCACTCGATACCCGTTTGACCCAGCGCTCCGGCCACGCCTTGCGCTGGCCAACCCTTTCCCCCGTCAGCGACTATCCCTATCTGAGCTCTTCCTACGGCTGGCGCCGGCATCCCGTCACGGGTCGCCAGGCCATGCACGAAGGGCTGGACTTCGCCGCTCCCGTGGGCACACGCATCAGCGCCGCGGCGGGTGGTGTCGTCACCGAGGCACGCTATGTCAATGGATACGGCAACCTGGTGGAAATCGATCATGGGGATGGGTTGATCACACGCTACGCGCATGCGTCGCGTCTGCACGTCAAGCAGGGGGATATCGTGAAGCCAGGGCAGCGGGTTGCCTCGGTAGGCTCGTCTGGCCAGTCCACGGGGCCGCACCTGCATTTCGAAATCAGGCTCGCTGGCCAGCCGCTCGATCCGCGCCTGTTCCTGCCCCGCGTGCTGCCTGGCGCAGGGACGTTCGCCAGCGCCGGTCAGGATGCCGGTTAGTATGGTCCGCACTAGCGCAGGTACGCGACTGCGTTAAACTGATTGATTATCGCGAGTCTTCTCGCTCAACTCTTTTATTCTTGGCGTGTTTGGTCCTTGCGGGGCCTGAGACGTACGGTCGAAAATTCGCATGGTTTCTCTGCTCAAAAAACTGATAGGCAGCCGTAACGACCGGCTGCTCAAGCAACATCGCAAAATCGTCGCAAAGATAAGCGGGCATGAGTCGAAAATTGCCGCGTTGTCCGATGCTGAACTCAGCGCCATGACGCAGCGTTTTCGCGAGCGCTTTCAAGGCGGCGAGTCGCTGGACGACTTGTTGCCCGAAGCCTTTGCCGTCGTACGCGAAGGTGGCAAGCGCGTCTTTGGGATGCGCCATTTCGACTCCCAGATGCTCGGGGGCATTTCCCTGCACCAGGGCAAGATCGCCGAGATGCGTACGGGTGAGGGCAAGACGCTCATGGCGACTCTGCCGGTTTACCTGAACGCCATCGCCGGCAAGGGCGTGCACGTCGTGACGGTCAACGACTACCTGGCGCGCCGCGATGCTGAGTGGATGGGGCGCCTCTACAACTTCCTGGGCATGACGGTGGGAGTGGTTGTTCCCCAGCAGCCCAATGAAGAGAAAAAGAGCGCTTACGCTGCCGACATCACCTACGGCACGAACAACGAGTTTGGCTTCGATTATCTTCGCGACAACATGGAATATCGCGTCGAGGATCGCCGCCAGCGCGGTTTGAACTACGCCATCGTCGACGAAGTGGACTCCATTCTGATCGATGAGGCGCGCACCCCGCTCATCATTTCAGGCCAGGCAGAGGACCACACCGAACTTTATATCCGCATGAATGCGGTGCCGCCATTGCTCAAGCGCATGGCGTCCGAGCCCAAACAGCACGAGCCGGAACCCGAGGGTGATTTCTGGGGCGATGAAAAGAGCCAGCAGGTGCATCTTTCCGAGGCGGGCCACGTCAACGCCGAGGCCATTCTGACGCGCGTCGGATTGCTGCCTGAAGGTGAGTCGCTCTACGATCCGCGCCATATTGCCCTGATGCACCACCTGATGGTGTCCCTGCGAGCGGCCAACCTGTTTTTCCGCGACCAGCAGTATGTCGTGCAGGATGGCGAAGTCGTGATCGTCGACGAATTCACGGGTCGGCTGATGGTGGGACGCCGGTGGTCCGATGGGTTGCACCAGGCCGTCGAGGCGAAGGAAGGCGTGAAGATCCAGCACGAGAACCAGACGCTGGCATCCATCACGTTCCAGAACTATTTCCGCATGTACGGCAAGTTGGCGGGCATGACCGGTACGGCAGATACCGAAGCCTATGAGTTCCAGGAAATCTACACCCTGGAAACCATCATCATCCCCACCAACAAGCCGATGATTCGCAAGGATCAAAACGATCAGGTCTTCAAGACGACCGAAGAGAAGTACAACGCGATTCTGGAAGATATCCGCGATTGCCACCAGCGGGGCCAACCCGTGCTCGTGGGCACCACCAGTATCGAAAACTCCGAATTGCTTGCCGGTCTGCTGATCAAGGCGAAGTTGCCTCACGAGGTGCTCAACGCCAAGCAGCATGCCCGCGAAGCCGAGATCGTGGCCGAGGCCGGCAAGGCCGGCCACATCACGATTGCGACCAACATGGCAGGTCG
Organism: Pseudomonadota bacterium; assembly: GCA_023427945.1. GTDB lineage: Bacteria > Pseudomonadota > Gammaproteobacteria > Burkholderiales > Burkholderiaceae_B > Schauerella. Next base: position 4,294 of record JAEYZR010000023.1, read on the forward strand.
GGGAACCGACATCGTGCTGGGCGGCAGCCTGGAAAAGCAGATCGAGTCCATCCGGGCCGACGACGCACTGTCGGCCGAGCAGAAAGAAGCCAACGTCGCTGCCATCCGCGAGGCCTGGAAGCCTGCCAACCTGCAGGTCAAGGAGGCGGGCGGCTTGCGCATCATCGGCACCGAGCGCCACGAATCGCGTCGTATCGACAACCAGTTGCGCGGCCGTGCGGGCCGTCAGGGCGATCCTGGCTCCACCCGGTTCTATCTGTCGCTGGAAGACTCGCTCATGCGGATCTTCGCAGGCGATCGTGTTCGCTCGATCATGGATCGGCTCAAGCTTCCCGAGGGTGAGCCGATCGAGGCAGGCATGGTGTCGCGTTCCATCGAAACGGCGCAACGCAAGGTGGAAGCACGCAACTTCGACATGCGCAAGCAACTGCTCGAATACGATGACGTCGCCAACGATCAACGCAAGGTGATCTACGCTCAGCGCAATGAAGTGCTCGAGGCGAACGATATCAGCAGCACGATCGACAATCTGCGCGAGGCGACGCTGACCGAACTGTTCCGCATGTATATTCCACAGGAGTCGATGGAAGAGCAGTGGGATCTGACGACACTGCAAAATACATTGCAGGCGGATTGGCAGCTTGATCTGCCGCTGACGCAGATGATCGAGAAAGAGCCTAACCTCGGTGAGGAAGGTTTGCTCGAAATCGTGCTGCAGGCGGCACGCGACGTCTACCAGAACAAGGGTGTGCTCGTTGGGCAGGAAGCCTGGCAGCAGTTCGAGCGCTCGGTCATGCTCCAGTCGATCGACACCCACTGGCGCGAGCATCTCTCTTCGCTGGATTATCTGCGTCAGGGTATTCATCTGCGCGGTTATGCGCAGAAAAATCCCAAGCAGGAGTACAAGCGCGAGGCTTTTGAGCTGTTCTCGGGCATGCTGGACCGGATTCGCAGCGATGTGGTTCGTTTGCTCTTGACCGTGCGTGTGCAGTCGCCCGAGCAGGTCGAGCAGGCAGCGCAGGCCGAGGCGCAGTCCCAGGTGCAGAACGTTCAGTACCACCACTCGGATTACGATGAGGCGCTGGCCGAAAGCGAATCCCGTCCCGCCAAGGACGAGCCGGTGCGCAATGTCCTGCCCAAGGTGGGCCGCAACGACCCTTGCCCCTGCGGTAGCGGTAAGAAGTACAAGGCCTGCCACGGCAAACTGGTCTGATCGTTTGTTGCCGGTGCCTGTTGTGTCAGCAATGCAGGCTCGTATGGGCATCGGGGGCGCCGCAGGCGCGGCAATCTCCCGGTCGTCCAGGCGGCACGTCGATTACAAATGATGCAAGAGAGAGCAATTGATGGCAATATTGGGTTCTTCATTACTTCAGTCCTGATCCCATGTCTGTTGCCATGCCCGCGGTCGGTACAGTGCTGAGAGCCTCGCCTCTCTGTCGCTTATCGTTCGTAGAGGCGATAGAAACCGCCATGATGGTGGTGGAGCTGGACCTTTCCGGCCGTATTCTCTCGGCCAACACCAATTTCACCTCTCATGTGGGTCAGGCAGAGACGGCTTTGCAAGGCAAGCTGTTCGCGCAGATCATGAGCGACCCTGGCGCGGTCTGCCCGAGCCATCCCCAGGCGCTGGATGTTCTGCGCGCCGGAAAACCGTGGTGGGGCGTGATTCAGTGCTGCACCGCCGATGGCAGTGAGCGCTGGATCGACATCAATTGCAATCCTGTGCGGGAAAACGATGCGCTGATCGGCTCGGTCGCGCTTGCTGTGGACGTCACTGAGTCGGTGTCGCTGCGTTCCTCGCGCACGGCTACTCCGCGCACATCGGTCTATGACCCCCTGACCGGGCTGCCCAACCGCGGTCTGCTCTATGGCCAGTTGGAACAGGCGGTCGAAGACATGGCGGCCCGCAATGCCTCCCTGGCCGTCGTGGTGGTGGATATCGACCGGTTCAGGCAGGTCAATGATTCGCTGGGTCAGGTCGTTGGCGATGCGCTGTTGCGTGAGATTGCTCAGCGTCTGGCGGGTTCGCTCCGAGGAGGCGATGTCGTCGGCCGATTGGCGGGCGATCAGTTCATGGTGGTGCTGCCCCAATGCGATGCCAGTGGTGTCGAGGTCGTCAGCCAGCATTTGCGGGATCAACTGGTCAGACCCTGTCGCTTCGATACGGTCGAGGTGACCCCGTCGGTGAGCCTGGGTATCAGCCTTTTTCCTGAAAATGGCCGCGACATCGACACTCTGGTCCGGCACGCAGAGTTCGCGCTGTCCCACGCAAAAGCGAATGGCCGCAGCTCCATACATTTTTTCAGCCCTGCGCTCAGCCGGCAGGCCCAGGATCGCCGCGAGATCGAGCAGGCCTTGCGCGAGACCCTGGACAAGGGGGGCTTGCAACTGCACTACCAGCCCCAGATCAGCATGGATGGGACGGCCATGCGTGGCGTGGAAGCGCTGGCAAGGTGGTCCGATCCCAAACGCGGCAACGTCTCGCCGGAAGTGTTTGTTTCCATCGCTGAAGATGGCGGCATGATAGACACCCTGGGCGATTGGGCATTGGGCGAAGCATGTCGGCAGCTGGCCTCGTGGCGTGCCCAAGGGCTGAACGTGCCTTCGATTTCGGTGAACCTGTCGCCCACCAATTTTCAGAACGCGGCGCTTCCCGACGTCATCCGTGAGACGCTGGATGTCAACGGCCTCGTGCCGACCGATCTGACCCTTGAAATGACAGAGAGCGTCATGCTGGGCAAGCGGCCTGAGGCCATGCGCACGTTGACCTCACTGTTCGATATGGGGGTGCGTCTGTCGATGGACGATTTCGGGACAGGTTACTCGAGCTTGGGTTATCTGCGGCGCTTGCCAGTCAGTGAGTTGAAACTGGATCGCAGTTTCGTCATGGGGCTGGAAAGCGACCAGGCGGCCAGGACGTTGTCCAGTGCAATCATCAGGATCGGTGAAAGCCTGGGGCTGTCGGTGGTGGCCGAAGGCGTCGAGACGGCGGCACAGCGCGATTTCCTGCTGGAGCAGGGATGTACGATCGCACAGGGTTATTTCTTTGCGCGGCCGATGACGGCGGACAACCTGACTGAATGGGCGCGAGCCCGCCACTGAGCGGGTCTTTTCCAGAAGCGCCCGCGTGTCCGTCCGGCGCATCTTTCCACCCGCCCAAAGCGCAACGCTCAGAGCCCAAAGCTGACGGCGTCTTCTGACACGCGCCAGCCCCGCAAGCCATCAATCGTGCTGCATGCCTGCAAATACTTGCTCGGCGGCTTCCAGTGTGGCGTCGATCACAGCGTCGTCGTGCGTGGCCGACACGAAACCTGCTTCGAAGGCCGAGGGCGCGAAATAGTGCCCGGCATCGAGCATGGCGTGGAAAAAGCGCTTGAACGCGTTGACATCGCACGTGGAGGCTTCCGCGAACGAGCCAGGCACTTCGGGGCTGAAGTAAATGCCAAACATGCCGCCCACGGCATCGGTCGAAAGGGTGATGCCTGCGGCCTGGGCGCGTTGACGCAGGCCTGTGGCCAGTCGTTCGGTCTGGCGGGCGAGTCGGTCATAGAAACCGGGTGCACCAATCAGATCGAGCGTGGCAAGGCCTGCCGCCACTGCCACCGGGTTGCCCGATAGCGTGCCCGCCTGATAGACACCGCCCAGCGGGGCGATGTTGGCCATGATGTCGGCGCGCCCGCCAAATGCGCCTACCGGCATGCCGCCACCGATCACTTTCGCCAGTGTCGTGAGATCGGGGGTGACGCCCGTGAGCCCCTGGACACCCTGAGGGCCCACGCGGAATCCGGTCATGACTTCGTCGAAGATCAACAGGGCGCCGTGTTCGGTGCACACCC
>JAEYZR010000050.1 GCA_023427945.1 Pseudomonadota bacterium
GAACTACCTCTCCAGTGTGCAGGTCAACCAGGACCGTCCGGTGGCGGTCAGCTATTCCATCAACCGGTTGCAGCCCTTGCCCTTCGAAGATGAAGTCATCGTGACGCTCAACCCGGTGTCTGCGCCCGATCCCGCCAAAGTGCTGGCAAGATTCCAGTATGAGCATCCCGTGCTGGATGTCGAGGCGGTGCGTGCACAGGCACGCCTGCACGAGATTCAAGGGCTGGACAGAGTCTGGTTCTGTGGCGCCTGGACGCGCTACGGTTTCCACGAGGACGGCTTGGTGTCGGCTCTTGCCGTGGCGCGCGATTTTGGCGTGTCGGCTCCTTGGGCGCCGACACCATGACAGATCAGGTCTTTCGTCTGTGTCGTGGAAAAGTGATGCACGCACGCACACGCGTGGCCGCCAACCGTTTTACCTACCCGGTCTTTTGTCTGCAGCGTCGAATGGACGTGGAGGCCCCCACGATAGTCGGTTATTCCGGCCTTTTTGGCGTCAATCGCCGCCGACCTGTGGCATGGCACGACGTCGATCACGCCGCTCGAGACAGCACAGTCGCACCCATGACTTGGTTGCGCGAGACATTGCAGAGCGCCGGCGTGGCCATCGACATCGGTGAAGTCTGGCTGCAGGCGTTTCCGCGCGTATTGGGGTTTGTCTTCAATCCGGTGAGTTTCTGGTTCGTGCGGGATCGTGCCGGGGTGCTGCGTGTGCTGTTGGCGGACGTGAACAACACGTTTGGCGAGCGGCATCAGTATGTGCTGATGGAGCCCACTGGCGGGCCGATCACAAGCGGCACCGAACTGCGCTGTCAGAAGGTGTTCCACGTGTCGCCCTTTTTCGAGGTGAAGGGCTTCTACCAGTTCCGTCTAAACCATACGCCGCATCACTGCCGCGTGGCAATCGACTACTTCGACAACGCAGGCGAGCCGCCTTCGCTTCGCACGCTCATCGATTGTGATGTGGCACCGCTCGCGCCGCGTCTCTTGTGGGCGCAGTTTCTGAAAATGCCTTTTCTCACTCTGGGGGTCACGGCACGCATTCTTTTTCAGGCCTTCAGGCTGTGGCGATCACGCGTCCCGATCATGTCGAAGCCGAATCCTCCTGAGCAGGGCACCTCTGACAACATAAAGGCCAAGCATGGGCTCCAGTGAATTTCCTCTGCCACGGGCGCTGCCCGATATCCCGCTTGCGGGCAAGCTTCTGGTCCGAATGCTTCGCGGCATCGAGTGCGGTTCGCTGACACTTGTCGATCCTGATCGAACGGTTCTGGCGTTTGGTCAGGCCGGCGCCATGCCGCAGGCGGAACTGCGGTTGCGCGACTGGCGTGCCGCCGGCGAAATTCTGCGTCGTGGCGATGTGGGGTTTGCCCACAGCCTGCGCCAGGGGTGGCTGGAGTGCCCGGACATGCTGGCCTTGTTCTGCCTGGCCTTGAGCAACGAGGCTCAAGCCCGGCAGGCGCTGTCCGGCCGTTGGTGGGCGCTGCTGGTCGATCGGTTGCGCCATGTCTTTCTGCGTGACAACAGCCGCTGGGGCAGTCGCCGAAACATCCTGGCGCATTACGACCTAGGCAACGATTTTTACGGGCTGTGGCTTGATAACGGCATGACTTACTCCAGTGCGCTCTTCGAGGGTGACCTCACGCGCTCGCTTGAAGATGCACAGGATGCGAAGTATGCCCGGATCATCGGTCAGCTCGATGCCAGGCCTGGCGACAGTGTGCTGGAAGTGGGCTGCGGCTGGGGCGGTTTTGCGCAGGCGGCTGCCGAGCGCGGGTTGAAGGTGACGGGTATCACGTTGTCCAGGGAGCAACTGGCTTTTGCGCAGGCTCGTATGGCGCGTCACGGGTTGACGGACCGGGTGTCCTTGCATCTGATGGATTACCGCGATCTGGGCGAACAGCGGTTTGACCATATCGTCTCGGTGGAGATGATCGAGGCGGTCGGTCAGCGCAGGTGGCCGCTTTATTTTTCGACACTGGCGCGGTGCCTGAAGCCGGGTGGGCGAGTGGTCATCCAGTCGATCGACATCGAGGACGCACGCTTCGATGCCTACAGCCGCACGACAGACTTCATACAACAGCATGTTTTCCCGGGCGGCATGCTGCCCAGTCCTTCAAGGATTATCAGCCATGCGCAGCATGTCGGACTCAAACCCGTCGATTGCCTGGATTTCGGCATGGATTACGCCCACACCCTGGAGCGCTGGCGAGCTGCTTTCGAGGCCAATCTGCCGGCGGTGATGCGTATGGGTTTTGACGATGCATTTGTTCGCATCTGGCGCATGTACCTGTGTTACTGCGAGGCAGGCTTTCGGCTCGGTCGCACGAGCGTCAAACATTGGACACTCGAATGAAAAAACTGCTCGCAGTGGGCTTGCTCACCTTGGTGGCCGGTTGCGGCAACGTGGATGTCACGCACTATGCCGACAAAACACCGACGCTGAAACTGGACCAGTACTTCAGTGGCACCCTGGATGCCTGGGGCATCGTCCAGATGCGCTCCTCGGAGGTGAGGCGTCGGTTCCATGTGGTGGTCACCCCCACCTGGGAAAGTCCTGAGAAAGGCACGCTGGACGAACGTTTCGTGTATGACGATGGTGAGCAGCAGCATCGTGTCTGGCGGCTGCAGCGGCGCGCCGACGGCACCTGGCAGGGCAGGGCGGACGATGTGGTCGGCGAAGCGACCGGGCGCCTGTCGGGCAACGCACTGCATTGGACCTATGTATTGCGCCTTCCTGTCGGCGACAGCGAATACGACGTCCATTTCGACGACTGGATGTGGTTGATGGACGAGCGGCACATGATGAATCGTTCGGTATTGACCAAATTCGGCGTCGAGGTCGGCGAGGTCACCGTGTTTTTCCGCAAGCGCGACGACACGGGAGGCCCGTCGTGATCGGGCCATGCAATCCACGGATCCAGCAGTGGTCGGGCAAGCGAATATGGGTGATAGGCGCATCCAGCGGCATAGGCGAGGCCTGCGCGCGTCAATGGCTGGCGACCGGAGCCACGGTGGTGCTTTCGGCGCGCAGCGAGAACAAACTGCAGGCCATCGCGACTGACTTCGAGCGGGCTCACGCGGTGGCGTTCGATGCCGGCGATCCGCATGCCTGGCCCGATGCGGTGGCCCGTGCGTTGCAGGCTTGTGGTGTTTTCGACCTGGTGATGTTCTGTGCGGCTCGCTACGACGAGCAGACTGGTCACGACATCGACGTGCAGGCAGTGCAGGCGAGTTTCGAACTCAACGTCGTGGCCGTGTATCGAGGCGTCAACCTCGTGGTGCCCCAGTTGTTGCAACAGGGGCACGGAGGCATTGCCATCGTAGGGAGCCTGTCGGGCTACACCGGTCTGCCCAAGGCAATGATCTACGGCGCGACCAAGGCAGCATTGATCAACTTTGCCGAATCTCTTTATTTCGAATTGGCCCCGCGCGGACTGAGTGTCTACCTGATCAATCCGGGGTTCGTCGAAACACCCATGACAGCACACAACGACTTCAGGATGCCGGGCCTGATGAAGCCGGATCAGGCTGCGCACGCCATCATCCGTGGCATGCAGCAAGGCCGCTTCGAGATCAGCTTTCCCGGAAAACTGGCTTTTGTGCTGCGTCGGCTCAGCCGGCTGCCGTATGCTCTGAGATTCTGGCTCCTGCATAAGGTGACCGGGCTATGACCGATCGACTGGTAGTCATTGCAAAATGGTTTGAAAGCCTGACACCGGCAACGCTTGTCAGCATTGGCGAGATATACGCCGAGCATGCGCACTTCAAGGATCCGTTCAACGACCTGCACGGTATCGACTCGATCGTCTCGGTCTACCAGCACATGTTCGACGGTCTGGACGATGCACGTTTTGAGATCGAGCACGTCCAGGGCAGCGGCAATCATGCTTTTCTGGTGTGGCGATTTCGGGCGCATTGGCGCGGTCGCGGCATCCTGGTCAATGGCAGCAGCCATTTGAGATTGGACGAGGCCGGCCTGATTGCCGACCATCGCGATTACTGGGACACCGGCGAAGAGCTTTACGAGAAGATCCCTGTGCTTGCCGGGGTTTTGCGCCTCATTCGCAAAAGAATGGCCGCGCCGCCTGCAAAAAAAACGGCCCGGTAGGAACCGGGCCGATACTAAGCACACAATGCCACGCCAATATTGCTCGCGGGGAGCGTGACACTGGTGAGTGGTGATCGTGCAATGCAAGCCCAGGCGGGGATCGCCTCCTGGACAGGTCGATGCACAAACAACCATTACGTGAAGTCTAACTCTGGCGATCTGACATCGGCCTGAACAAAAAAAACGCCCTCCGGGATCTAGCCGGAGGGCTCGAAAACCAGATAGGCGCAGCGGTCCTATCTGGCGGGGGGATCGTCTGATCAGGCGTTGAGGTCGTTGTCCTTGGTTTCACGCACGAACAGTGTGCCAATCACCAGGGTCATGACGGCGATGATGATCGGATACCACAAACCATCGTAGATGTTGCCTGTCGCGGCCACCACGGCGAAGGCCACAGGTGGCAGGAACCCGCCAAACCAGCCATTGCCGATGTGGTAGGGCAGGCTCATGGAGGTATAGCGGATACGCGTGGGGAACATCTCGACCAGCATGGCGGCGATCGGGCCATACACCATCGTCACATACAGCACCAGGATGAACAGCATGACTGTGGTCATGACGTAATTGATGTTGTTGGGATCGGCGGCGGCTGGATAGCCGTGGCTGCGAATCGAGGCCGTCAGCTGTTTGTCCAGCTCTGCACGGCGGGCGTCGAATTCCGCCTTGGGCAGGCCCTGGCCGTCAAACGAGGTGAACGACGCGTCGCCGATCTGTACCGTTGCGATCGTGCCTGGCGCTGCCGCCACATTCTCGTAGTTCACGGAGTTGCGTGCCATGAACGACTTGATGATGTCGCACGAGCTGGTGAAGGCTGCAGTACCTACCGGATTGAACTGGAATGAGCAGGCCTTGGGATCTGCGATGACTCGCACGGGAGCGCTGGACTGTGCCGCTTCGAGCGCCGGGTTGGCGAAGTGGGTAATGGCCTTGAAGATGGGGAAGTAGGTCAGGGCGGCAATCAGGCAACCCGCCATGATGATGGGTTTGCGTCCGATCTTGTCCGACAGGATGCCGAACACCACGAAGAACGGCGTGGCGCTCAGCAGTGCGACGGCAATCATGATGTTGGCGGCATTGGCCTCCACCTTCAGCGTTTGCGTCAGGTAGAAGAGCGAGTAGAACTGCCCCGTGTACCAGACGACGGCCTGGCCGGCGGTCAGGCCGAAAAGGGCCAGCAGCACCAGTTTGAGGTTCTTTTTGTTGCCAAACGAATCTTTCAAAGGCGACTTCGATCCCTTGCCTTCTTCCTTCATGCGTTTGAACGTCGGCGATTCGCTCAACTGCAGACGAATCCACACCGAGATGCCCAGCAGCACGACCGAAATGAGGAACGGAATACGCCATCCCCAGGCACGGAACGCTTCTTCGCCGAGGTATGACCGCACACCGAGAATGATCAGCAACGACAGGAACAGACCAAGCGTGGCAGTGGTCTGAATCCAGCTGGTGTAAAACCCGCGACGACCGTGCGGAGCGTGCTCTGCCACATAAGTGGCGGCACCGCCATATTCACCCCCAAGCGCTAGCCCCTGAGCCAGGCGCAGCACGATCAGGCAGATGGGTGCCACGATGCCGATGCTCTCGTAGGTCGGCAGTACGCCGACCAGGAAGGTCGACAGGCCCATGATGACGATGGTGATGAGGAAGGTGTACTTGCGTCCGACAAGGTCACCCAGGCGGCCAAACACGAGTGCGCCGAACGGACGCACCGCAAAGCCGGCGGCAAATGCGAGCAGGGCAAAGATGAATGCGGCGGTCGGATTGACTCCGGAGAAGAAGTGCACGGCAATGATCGCCGCCAGAGAACCATACAGGTAAAAGTCGTACCACTCGAACACAGTGCCCAGCGACGAGGCAAAGATGACTTTGCGCTCCTCCTTGGTCATCTTGCGATGGGGTTGCGGATGTGCGCTCGATGGCGCGTTGATGGTACTCATGTTGTGTCTCCTCGTCGATCGCTGGTAGACCGTACCAACGTGCATCGGCCTTTTATGCTGTTGCCTGATGCAGGAAGAGAAATTATGTGTTCACGCTGACTAGGGTCTGACGCGCATACGCTACAACCCCTGAATGTTGTATCTAAATGTACGATAGCCCGGGCAGTCAGGGTAATTCCTCGGTCTTGGCCGTCAGAATCAGGAAAGAAACCCGGATGGTCGTGCCTCCTTCGTCGTTGTCCAGAATGCTCACCGATGCACGGTGTTTCTGTGCGATCTCCTTGACGATCGCCAGGCCAAGGCCGCTGCCATCGGCCTGTGATCCAAGCACGCGATAGAAGCGGTCGAACACCCGTTCCCGTTCGGACACTGCAATGCCGGGGCCGGAATCCTCGATATCCAGGTCGATGCGTTCGTTTGTTTCGCCCGGGTGCAGACGAACGGTGACACGCCCGCCTGCCGGCGTATAACGAAGGGCGTTGTCCAGCAGGTTGTTGATGAGTTCGCCCAGCAAAAGAGGGTGGCCGAGAATGGGCCTGACGACACTTTCACCTTCAAAACCGATGTCGGTGCCCAGCGCCATCGCCTGAGGCGCCCAATGCGACGTCCGTTCGTAAGCCAGCGCGTACAGGTCGAGCTCCACCAGACCAACTGATTCCGGATTCTCGGCATTGGCCAATTGCAAGAGTTGATTGACCAGTCGCGTGGCGCGCTCGGATCCCGTCACCAGTTGGCGCAGGCTCGATTGCATTTCCTCGGGCGAAGCGTCGCGCAACGCCAGTTCGGCCTGGGTGCGCAGGCCCGCCAGGGGTGTCTTGAGCTGATGGGCGGCGTCAGCAACGAAGCGACGTTGTGTCTGTACCGTCTGGGACTGCCGCTGCAGCAACTCGTTCATGGCGGTGAGCAGTGGCGCGATCTCGGTGGGCGCGGCGCGCTCATCCATGGGCGACAGATCTTCCGGACGGCGTGCGCGCAGGCGGATCTGCAAGGCATTGAGCGGCGCGATACCCCGTGAGAGTCCGAACCATACGAGCAGCACGGCAATCGGCAAGACGATGAATTGTGGAATGATCACGCCCTTGATGATGTCGTTGGCCAGTTGCGTGCGCCGTTCCACCGTTTCGGCCACGACAATCATGGGGGCGTGAGTGGCCGGAAGGCCAATGTCCAGGCGCTTGTAGGCCAGGCGCAGTCCGAATCCGCGCAAGGATGCATCGGCATAACGCACGACGCCCATCGGCGTAGGCGCCTTGGCGTCGGGAATAGGCAGTTGACGATCCCCGCCCAGATATTCGCCGCGACTACCCAGGACCAGCCAGAACACGCTTTCGGTTTCATTGGCACGCAGGATCGCCCGCGCCGGGTTGCTCATGTCCAGGACAGCCTCGTTGTCGCGTGCGCTGACCTGTTGTTCCAGCACCAGGAGATTGCGCGCGAGCGCCTGATCGTAGGGGATGGAGGCGATGTTCTGGGCGACGACATAGGTGATTGCCACGCTCATGGGCCAAAGCAGAAACAGCGGCGCCAGCATCCAGTCCAGCAC
>JAEYZR010000056.1 GCA_023427945.1 Pseudomonadota bacterium
GAATGACCGTGGCGGCATCGCCCGGCACGACGCGAACCAGCAAAAAAATTGCTGTGAACATCAGAAAAAGAGTCGGGATCCCAAGAAGGATCCGCTTGACCGCATATTGCATCGGATACCTGACGACGATAAAGATCGACGAGCATCTTCAAGCGCAGGACCTACAATGTCAAAGTCCGATATCCGTCCTTGGTATTCCAAATGGTTATACGATGAGATCTTTTAATCTGCGGCAGGTCGAAGCATTCAGGGCTGTGGTCGAAAGCGGCACAGTCAGCGCCGCTGCCGCCTCACTGCACGTCACACAACCTGCCGTCAGCAAACTGCTCTCGCAGTTCGAGGCGCAGGTCGGCCTGGTGCTGTTCGAACGAGTGCGAGGTCGCCTGGCCCTGACATCACAGGGCTTGCGGCTGTACGAAGAGGTGGATCGAATCTTCGCGGGGCTGCACCAGTTCGAACGTGCGGTCGATCTGGTCAAGCGCCAGGAACAGGGGCAATTGATCGTCGGTGTATTGCCTGCCCTGTCAGGACACTTCATTCAGCAAGCGACCATGCGCTTTCTGCAACGGCACCCAAAAGTTTTTGTCTCGGTGAAGATCAGAGCATCCGCCGTCCTGGCAGAATGGCTCGCAGCCAGACAGATCGATGTGGGTCTGTTGAACACCAGCGTCGATCATCCCGAGCTGGAGCTGGAACCCATGTTGAAAGAGCCCCTGGTGGTCCTTTTATCCTCGTCACATCCGCTGGCGGCCAAACGGTCGATCAGCCTGAATGACCTGAAGGACGAGCCCTTCGTCGCGTTCGACACTTCCGTGAACATACGCCAGCAGGTGGACCAGCTATTCGCCAGCGCCGGCCTGACACCCGCCTACGTGCTTGAGGCGACTTCGGCCCCCACACTTTGCGAATTCGTGGCAGCAGGCCTGGGCGTGACGCTCATACATCCCCGAATGGCGGGCACGGTACGCGGGCGTGCAGTCATGCGCCGATTCACGCCGATGATGGAGAATCATTTCCTGCTGGCCCGCGCCCAAGGAGCACGCAACGCGCGATTCGTCGAAGACTTCATGAGCGCGGCCCGTGAGGTTGCGCTCTCTCGTGCTTGAGTGAAGTACGAAAATCAGACCAGACGCAGCATCCAGCCATGACGGTCAGGCGCACGGCCGTACTGAATATCGGTCAGATCCTTGCGCAACGCCATCGTCAGCTCACCCGCCGGCGCCGATTCGTCACCGACTGAAAAGTCGCGGCTTTTCAGGACGTTGATCGGTGTGACCACTGCAGCCGTACCGCAGGCAAACGCTTCCTTGATCTCACCGGACTCAACGCCTTCGCGCCATTCGTCGATGGAAATATCACGCTCTTCAACCGCATGCCCACGATCACGTGCCAGTTGAATGATGCTCGCACGCGTGACGCCTTCCAGAATGCTGCCGGTCAGCGCAGGTGTGAGCAAGGTGCCATCACGTTTCACCAGGAAAACGTTCATGCCACCCAATTCCTCCAGATACTTTCCTTCGCGGGGGTCCAGGAACAGAACCTGAGCGCAACCGTTGGCCGATGCTTCCTGCTGCGGCAGCAAGGATGCAGCATAGTTGCCCCCACATTTGGCCGCTCCCGTTCCACCCTTGGCTGCCCGTGCATAATCTGTGGACAACCAGATGGCGACCGGGGCCACGCCCTTGGCGAAGTAAGGGCCTGCCGGGCTGGCGATCACGTAATAGGCTGCCTTTTGAGCCGATCGCACCCCCAGAAAGCTTTCGTTGGCAATCATGAAGGGCCGTAGGTACAGGCTGGTTTCAGGTGCCGATGGCACCCAGGTTGCATCCGCCTTCACTTGCTGACGAACCGACTCCACAAAAATATCGACGGGCAGCTCTGGCAGAGCCAGGCGGCGGGCCGAGCGCTGCAGGCGCTCGCCGTTGGCCCACGGCCGAAATGTCCAGATCGAGCCATCCGCATGGCGAAACGCCTTGAGACCTTCAAAGATTTCCTGGGCGTAATGCAACACCGACGCAGCCGGATCCAGCATCAGCGGACCATAAGGCTTGACCTCTGCGTTGTGCCATCCCTTGTCCATCGTCCAGTCGATCGACACCATGTGATCGGTGAAATGCTTGCCAAATCCGGGAGCGGCAAGAATGGCCTCCCGCTCGGCCAGCACGCGCGCTGTCGAAGAAGAAGTCGTGCGAAACGAGAGAGATGTTTCAGAAGTCATGATACGCGGGCGCCATCGAAACCGTCTGCCGCAACCCTCGGGCACGCACAGACATGGGACAGAGAAGATGTCGATTATTCCATGCCTGGGGCCAGGAGATAAAGAAGCTGGAGATTTAGTGGTGCAAACGATGTAACGACCATCGGCCAGCGAACCGCAAACACATGGACATGATCAGCAAAAGACCTTGAAAGTAGCCATTTTGGCCTTTTTTGGCCCGATTTTTTACATGGATTTGCTGTGCATGGCCTGTGGATCAAACATGCACAACCCACACGCGCCTGCCTGCCGCCAAAAATTATCCCAGATTGTGCAAGAAATTCGAGCTGACTGACACACAACAGAAACTGGGCTCAATCGATTGTTTTTCATCGGGATTACCGAGTTATCCAAAGTATCCACAGGCCTTATCCATTACCACTATCTATATATATAAAAAAAAGAATAAAAACATGAATCACACCCTTCCCAAAAAAGACCGCCTTGAAAAACACCCTGTCTACAAGGTTCATCCGCTTCGTCGGAGGCAATAGCGCCCACTGAGCATTCAGATTGCCCGGATTGCCATGACCTCCACCAAAAATTCGACATGCGCGCTCTTTCAACGCCAGATGGGTCGTTCCCAAGAATTCGAGTAGCCAGACTGTCCGGATCTCTGACTTCAGCGCTTCGATGTTTGACACGTTGACACTCAACGCTTCGATGTTTGACACGTTGACACTCAACGCTTCGATACCTGAATACGGAAGTACTTCACTGCTTTGCCACTTTGCTGTTTTGCCCGCAAGAGTTTGCTCAAACGTGCATGCAGCGCCCAGATCGACGCAGGTGCGGTTTGCAGCACGAGTACTCATCCGGATGCTCAGGCCCTGTTTCTAACCCCGTCATTCGCCTTCTGGTGGGCTCAGACAGGCTTGAGCAGCCGGATCGTGAGCCACTCAACGCCATGCCTGCTCTTTTCCATGCGATGCCCGTATCCGTCGACTTTGGCTGTCTGACCCTTCCTGGACCCTGGTATCTCGCACGACGGCCTGTGGATAACCTCTATGACACGCACATGTGGGTGACCCGTGGATCAAAGCTGTACAACCTACGACTTTTGGCTCGAAGCAAAAACTTGTTCAACTTCAGCCAGCGCCTTAAACAGAGTTCGTCCACAAACGAAAATCAGCGCTAACGATTGATTTTTATGGTCTTTATCGGTCTGTTCCACTTATCCACAGGCCTTATCCACTACTACCAGAGTTATATATAACTACTTATAAAAAACTAAGGTATTCATCCAGCCGAGGCAAAAACGAATCCTCAAAAGCCTCGTTGACTCGATCTATTTCTGCTGAACAGCCCTGGATCCCTGGATACTTAGGTGTTCTCAGAAGACTTGTTCTGCTCAAACCTGCCGATCCGGGAAAGCGGATGGCAGTCCAGGCATAAAAAAAGGCGCCAGAGGCGCCTTGAGCTATTTTTTGGGTCAATGCATGGCTAGATACCAACCAGCCGTTTTGCGGCGCCCTGGAGCGTTTCCTTGCGCTTGGCGAAGCATAGACGTACAAGACTGTGATTTGCCTCTTCCGCGTTCGGGTCCGAATAGAACGCCGAAACAGGAATGACGGTTACCCCATGCTCGACCGTCAGCCACTTGGAAAACTCCACTTCAGGCAAATTCGAAATCTGGCTGTAGTTGGCCAACATGAAAAAGGTACCCGCGCTAGGGAGTACTTCGAAGCGACTGTTGCTCAGTGCTGCAGCGAGCCCGTCCCGCCTCTCTTGATAAAAAGCAGGCAGTTCGAGATACGGGCGGGGCTCCCGCATATAGGTAGCCAGAGCAACCTGCAGAATCGATGGGACGGTGAACACCAGGAACTGGTGAACTTTGCGCAATTCTGCTGTCAATGCGGGCGGTGCGCAGCAATAGCCAATTTTCCAGCCAGTCACATGGTAGGTTTTGCCGAACGACGATATGACAAAGGCGCGCTCGGCAAGCATCGGACGTTGTGCAAGGCTCAGGTGTTTCCGACCATCGAAAACAATGTGCTCGTAGACTTCGTCAGAGATGAGCAGAATATTGCTGTCTGCCACAATCGCTTCAAGTGCGTCAAGGTCGGCTGCATCCAGAACGGATCCCGTCGGGTTGTGTGGGCTGTTGATGATCAGCGCACGCGTTTTTGGTGTGACGGCATCTTTGACTCTTTGCCAGTCGACACGATAGTACGGATCGTCCTGGGTGGGAGGCCGCATCGGGACGGGTACAGCAGTGGCCCCAGCCAAAGCAATCGCAGGTCTATACGAGTCATAGCAAGGTTCGATCACGATCACTTCATCGCCAGCCCGCGCGCATGCAAGAATCGTTGCCATGATGGCTTCCGTCGCACCGCTCGTCACTGTAATTTCAGTCTGCGGGTCGTAATGACGGCCGTACAGTGTGTTTACTTTCTCGCTTATTCCTTCACGGAGGTCCGCTACGCCCGGCATATAGGGATACTGATTGTGGCCATTATTCATGGCCTCGTTGACCAGGTCACGTAATCGCTGATCCGGTTCGAAATCCGGAAATCCCTGCCCCAGGTTGACCGCTTTGTGTTCAACAGCCATTTGGCTCATGACTGTGAAAATCGTGGTGCCCACGCCTGGCAGCTTTGAGTTGATCATGATGTTGGATTGTATGAATCGTCAGAAAGAATCAATATTAAGGTGAACCGAAGGAATGCGGCGATCCTGAGCCTCTTCTTCTGCACTGCAATATCAAAAATGTGGATAAGGCTGTTGATTACCTGTGGGTAAAAGCAGGCTTGCAAAGGGATGGTCAAAGCGGCGACTTCCTCTTGGTCCAGTCATCCCCAATGTTGTGCACAAGTGATGAATGTGCTTTGCCCTGCTGATTTGCACGGAGACACTCGGGCCCACCGGTAACATTTTCACGACCGACAGGAATCAACCGCGACTCGCTACTGCTCGTCAAATCATCCAGTGAGCGCTTGATATTCCGATATTTCCGCCGATATCGGACCGCCCCATAACCACGTTGGCAGGTGGCCACCTTGAACGGTGATCAATAATCATCCTTGATTCGGGTCTTGTGAAGGGCGAGGAACCATCGATCAAATGCAGTCCCACGGGTGGAAAAGTTATAAGGTTATCCACAAGAGACCGACAGGCTTGGACAGCCCTTGGACGAAGATTATCTGTATCGGTGAAATATGCTCTTCACTTGCGCAGCGCCAGTCTGATGAGGTGGCGAGAGGCGCTTCCGGCAGGGGCAGACTGCCCCTATGCATAGCCCTCGGATATTTTCGGCACAGTGCGTAATAGCAATAGGCTTCATCGTGCCTGCTCGTGCGACCGGGAAGAGCAAGGAGATGGGGGCTTGTTTGATCTGCCATCCGTCGATCATTGGATGTTCTGGCAGGATTTTAGGTACAGCTGTTAAGAGGTGGCTGATTGGGAGCTGTTTAGTTATCTTCCGAGAAGCTATGTGGTCACAACAGGATTGGATGGCTTTGTTCGATCCTTGAATTCGATAGGTCATATCCTCCCGCTCTGCCGAGATTTACTGCGGGGATACTTATTCCGTGAATGAGATGTCAGCATTCCTGCAGGGATACTTAATCCGTGCATGGGGTGCCAGCGCTCCTGCCGGGATACTTATTCCATGCGTGAGATGTCAGCATTCCTGCCGGGATACTTATTCCATGCATGGAACGCCAGCCTGCGCGGTTTCCAACCCGGCCAGGCTCGCACGTCAATGGGCGGCATTTGCCGGTACTAACCAAGAATCAGAGTCTGGTGTGGCCGGATCTGCAGGGATATGCAGCAATTCGATAATCATAGGTACTTGGTTGGATATTCCGGGGGTCTGCAAAGCCGCTGCAGAGACCACAAGCACTCACAAATTTTTGTCGAAAATCCATTTTCTTGTTGCTGCTTCATCCGTCTCGTTTAGGAGTTTGTCTGGAGGCCATGGATGTTTCTCCTGTTGGACCGCAGTCAACTGCCGTATTGCAGAAGTTATTCATTCTCAGGTGATTGGTTGATGCTCTGGTTCAGCTCCAGGAAAAACATCGATCCATAGAAAGTGCATATCGTGCTGATTGCTTTCCTCAATGATGTTGGTCTACCAGAGTGCAATCACATTTGATCAAACTATTTGGTGGATATTTTGTGGACTTGAGCGTCGGCGATTCATAGTCATCCACGCTACTTGAATGGCGGAAATGTTGGATCAAGAGTCAAACCTTGGCAGTATCGTGCGGCCCCTTTTCCCCACTCGTTTGGCATACCGCTTATTCAGGTAGTGTTCTTGCCTGGCTGTTTCACGTGAAACAGGTCTTCTGACTGCCCGCTATTTCACAAAATTGGTGTTTATTGTTTGGTTTGATCGGAGGTAGCTGACCATTCATGCAAACCAAGCCGTCGGACTTTTCTAATGGCTCGGGCTTTTCTAATGTATTTATCGATTGGTAGATTTGAGTCAAAACGGTGACGTCTATTTGACCAAATGCATCTCTCGGCTATACCTGGTGTTTTGTTGCTCAGGCGCTGAGATAACAACGATATGAAGGTTTCACGTGAAACAACCTCGGTGTGCGCGGCCAGGGCCACTACCTGATCAAAGATTTCATCTGGCCCGTCGGCCTCACGGACGAAAAGTTGCGAAACTGATCGCAGAATGTCTTACTTTGACCTGGATGTTGGGACTCTGTTTTTTTTCGCGTATTTACTAAATATTTAATGGCTAGCACTTCGCCTACATACAGGCATCGTTGTCCATGATTTTCATTGGTTCGTTGGCGTGCGCTAGCTTCACTATCGTTTTACTGCTAGAACAATGACATGTTGCAGGACTAAAGGTTTGTCGAGCGTGAGTAGTATCGGATGATAGAGCCAGGTCGGACAACGGGACAGTTGAATTCGATTGGTGAGGTACGGGCTGATCAATACGCGTTTCTTGAGTTCAGGCAGAGCTATATCCGCGTTGGACGTTTAACTGTAATCCCATCGGATATACACGCGCTCAGCCTGGTGGAGGCCATCAGTCAACACTCATACCGCCAGATTTTGTGTTGTCTTTCCTGTTTGACTCGCTGCAGGACGCAAATTGAAGCTTTATTTGCATAGTGCCTTGATGTGCTTCACCGTATATGTTCCACGTGAAACATCGACAGTTTCAACACAGCTTTGAGCGGGACGGGCATGGAAGAGTATTGATGAAACTCTGCTTGTTTGCTTTCTGACTTTAAACGTTAGCTCGTCATCAAGGATTTCTATTGGCCACCCACCGATGTTTCACGTGAAACACTTAATGAGAACACTAGTGATAGTGGCCCTATTAGCCGTGAGTTTTGAGTCGGTTCATCCCTGTGATCTAAAAAACAAATGACCTGACGCGCCCAAAAGGAATAAAGGTGCTTGAGCCAGCTACCCACCTTGAAACGTTGGCGACAGGACGCAACTGGACATACTCTTGTGGGTTACCAGCGTTTGAGCTTGATTGGTATCCTAGGTAGCGAGCTCCGTATCCCGAGTGAGCGAGTTTATATATTTTGTTATTTGAACTATCGCGATGTCCGCCGACTTGATGACCCACGTGCGCCCAATCGAGCCGAGGAAAAAGCTGGCTATCAAGAGCGGGCAGAATTGACTACTGTTTTACCTCGTCTGTTCAGTCCAAACGGGCAGAGCAACGGTTCGTTGAATTCCTGGCTAGACGCAAACCGTGGCAGCACTACCGATCCAAGCCTGGTTTCCGCCAGGTGAATGCGCGACAAGATTTTCAAGATGCCTTTTTCTTTCCAGTGAAAGCTTGAACGATAAGTCAGGGTCTCGCAATTTTCCCGGCAATCTAGAACTGGCTTCATTGGAATTCGAACCTAAACTTGGAGCCCTTTGAGGTGGTGGTGGGGTTAAGCGGGCTAATCCCAATTTGCCAACCTATACTGATTAGCCCATTTGCTCATCGTTGTGTCTCTCCAAAATGGGTGCCAACCCAAAAGCATGGACGTGTTCGTAAGCGACTACGCGTTCTTGGTGTACACGGTGAAGATCAAAGCGAAACGGTTCACCTCGTTGTGCCGTCCTCCCTATCGCCCTTCACTCATCTTTTTTAAGTCACGCTGTTTCACGTGAAACACTAACTAGAAGCGCTTCAGGTGACCGACTATAATGATTGCTCGCCCTGCTAATTGAAAATCATGAACCACCCCACTGAATTCGACGTCATTGTCGTCGGCGGCGGACACGCTGGTACGGAAGCCGCACTTGCGTCGGCTCGCGTCGGTGCAAAAACGCTTCTCCTGACACACAACATCGAAACCCTCGGCCAGATGTCTTGTAATCCCTCCATAGGAGGCATAGGCAAGGGACATCTCGTGCGCGAGGTAGATGCCTTGGGTGGTGCGATGGCGCTCGCGACCGACTATGCCGGCATTCAGTTTCGGATCCTGAACGGTTCCAAAGGTCCCGCAGTCAGAGCAACGAGAGCCCAGGCTGATCGTGTTCTCTACAAGGCTGCCATTCGCCATCGACTGGAAAACCAGGAGAACCTCTGGTTGTTCCAACAGGCCGTTGACGATCTGATCGTTCAGAATGACCGTGTCGTGGGAGCGGTTACGCAAATCGGCGTGAAGTTCATGGCCCGCAAGGTCGTATTGACTGCTGGGACTTTTTTGAACGGATTGATCCACGTTGGTCTGCAAAACTATTCCGGCGGACGGGCTGGAGATCCTCCCGCCACGTCCCTGGGGCAACGCTTGAAAGAACTGGCGCTTCCGCAAGGTCGTCTGAAAACAGGCACCCCACCGCGCATAGACGGTCGCAGTATCAACTACTCAGAGTTGGAAGAGCAGCCGGGCGACCTGGAACCTGTTCCCGAGTTTTCTTTCATGGGGCGGGCGGACATGCACCCGCGCCAGGTACCTTGCTGGATCACGCATACGAATTCCCAAACCCACGACATCATTCGCGGGGGGCTTGATCGCTCACCTATGTATAGCGGCGTCATAGAAGGTGTAGGCCCGCGATATTGCCCATCGATCGAAGATAAAGTCCACCGCTTTGCGGACAAGAATTCGCATCAGGTCTTTCTCGAACCGGAAGGTCTGGATACTCATGAGATCTATCCCAACGGCGTTTCCACCAGTTTGCCGTTTGACGTTCAATTGGCGCTCATCCGATCCCTGCCTGGCCTGCATGACGCACACATCCTGCGTCCTGGCTATGCCATCGAATACGACTATTTCGATCCACGCGCATTGAAAGCGACCTTCGAAACCAAGGCGATTGAAGGTCTTTATTTCGCGGGTCAGATCAACGGAACGACGGGATACGAAGAAGCGGCCGCGCAAGGCTTGTTGGCGGGCGTCAATGCGGCACGCTCGGCCCTGGATAGGGAAGAATGGACGCCGCAGCGCAATGAAGCCTATCTTGGCGTTTTGGCCGACGATCTGGTCACCCGCGGCGTGACCGAACCGTATCGTATGTTTACCTCGCGTGCTGAATATCGCCTGAGTTTGCGTGAAGACAATGCCGATCTGCGCTTGACTGAGATCGGCCGCAAACTTGGACTCGTCCTGGACGAGCAATGGGAACATTTCAATCGCAAACGTGACCAGGTCGAGACTGAGCTGGCTCGGCTCAAAAGTACGTGGGTCAATCCCAAGGTATTGCCTCCCAGTGTGGCAGAACCTTTGCTGGGCAAAGCGATTGAACGTGAGTACTCACTATCAGATTTACTCAAGCGTCCTGGACTTTCGTACCACACGCTGATGCAGGCGCGTAAGGACGATGGTGAGTTGCTGGCGGGTCCTGGCGTGGAATCGCCAGAGGTTGCAGAGCAGATCGAGATCCAGACGAAATACTCGGGTTATATCGATCGGCAACGTGATGAGGTTCTCAAACAAGGCAATCAGGATCGCCAGCCTATCCCCGCCGATATCGATTACGACGCGGTAACCAGTCTCTCGTTCGAAGTTCGCCAGAAACTCAAGCAGCATCGTCCGGAAACTGTCGGGCAGGCTGCCCGCATTTCTGGCGTCACGCCGGCAGCCGTATCGCTGCTTCTCATTCATCTCAAGCGACTGCACTACGGTTCGCGCAAACAGGCTGCGTGACCATGACCAGTCATAACGAGCACGATGCGTTCAGTACGCGCATTGAACAGGCGTGCATTGATATTGGTTTGCAGTGTTCTGCTGCGCAAATCAAGCGATTGCAGGATTACTTGGCGGCCATGCACAAGTGGAACAAAACCTACAATCTGACCGCTGTGCGCCAGCCGTCACAGATGTTGGTGCAACACGTCTTCGACAGCATGGCACCAGTGCCTTTCCTGTTCGATGCAGTAGGTGGTCCTGAGGAGTCCCGTTCGGTGTGCGATGTGGGCTCAGGCGGGGGATTGCCCGGTGTCGTCATTGCGGCCTTGGCTCCAGGTTGGACGGTTCAATGCATAGACGCCGTGGAAAAGAAAACGGCATTCGTCCGGCAGATGATCGGTACGCTGAACCTGCCTAATCTGAAGGCGACGCATGCGCGGGTCGAACAGCTTGTCGAGCAGGATGCCGACATCGTCATCTCGCGTGCATTTGCATCCCTGTTGGATTTTGCAACATGGTCAGGCAAGCATGTGAAAGAGGGTGGCCACCTGGTCGCTATGAAAGGCAAGACTCCTGACGACGAAATTGAAGCGTTGCAGGCTCGTACCGAGTGGCGCGTCGAGCATGTCCAACCACTCGCCGTCCCCGAACTCAACGCCCAGCGTTGCCTGGTCTGGATGCGCCGTAATCAAGGAAACCCATGAGTGAATTGCCCGCGAAAGCTGCCCGCGTTTTCTGCATTGCCAACCAGAAAGGTGGCGTAGGAAAAACGACGACAGCCATCAATCTGGCCGCTGGACTTGCGCTGCAGAAGCAACGCGTATTGCTGGTCGACCTCGATCCGCAGGGCAATGCAACAATGGGAAGTGGCATTGACAAAAGCGCGTTGGAATTCAATCTCTATCAAGTGCTGATCGGCGAAGCCACTATCGACCAGGCCCGCGTCACGTCTGAATCGGGCAACTATGATGTGCTGCCTGCCAACCGCGAGCTGTCCGGTGCAGAGATGGATCTGATCCAGATGCAAGAGCGTGAACGTCAGCTCAAACAGGCCCTGGCACAGGTTTCCCAGGATTACGATTTCATCCTCATCGATTGTCCGCCGACACTTTCGTTGTTGACCCTGAACGGTCTGGCCGCTGCACATGGCGTCATTATTCCCATGCAGTGCGAATATTTTGCGCTCGAGGGTCTGTCAGACCTGGTCAATACGATCAAGCGCGTGCATCGCAACATCAACGACGATCTGCGTGTCATCGGCCTGCTGCGTGTGATGTTCGATCCACGCGTGACATTGCAGCAGCAGGTTTCCGGACAACTCGAGCAGCATTTTGGCGACAAGGTGTTCACCACAGTCGTGCCGCGCAACGTTCGTCTGGCCGAGGCACCCAGTCATGGCATGCCGGGGGTGACCTACGACAGGCAGTCCAGAGGGGCAAAGGCTTATATCGAATTTGCTCGGGAAATGATCAAACGGGAAAAAGCCGTTCATTGATCAAGCAGCATCAGACATTGCGCAACATCAAGCATCAGGCAGCATTGGATTTTTGCACTGATGCTCCGTTCAACCGCAGGCAGGCGCGCTGCCGTAATTAAAAGATGGCGTTAAAACGCCTTGAAACCTTGGCCACTACCAAATCCTCCCAAAGCAAAAAGAACAGTGTCCCTGCTAAATCAGCGGGGCCTGCTAAGTCGGCGGGCGTAAACGCCGCAGGGTCTACTACGCCGCGCGCCGCATCGGCGCCGCGTAAAGCATTGGGTGCGATGTCGGCCATCACTCCAAAGGAAAAACCTATGGCTTTGAAGAAACCCAAGGGTCTTGGGCGCGGACTGGATGCTCTGCTAGGCGCCGATGCTTCGGCCATAGATACCTTCAACACCACGGCTGCAGCACCTGCTGATGCCGCACCACCCGCTGTCCTGCCCGTCAGTGCGTTGCAGGCAGGCAAGTACCAGCCGCGTACCCGCATGGACGAAGGCGCGCTCAATGAATTGGCGGAATCCATTCGTGCGCAGGGCATCATGCAACCGATACTGGTTCGTGCGCTATCGGGCATGAGTCCGCCCAAGTATGAAATCATTGCTGGCGAACGTCGGTTCCGTGCAGCACAACTGGCCGGACTGAAGGAAGTGCCCGTCCTGGTGCGCGAGGTGGCAGACGAAAACGCCGCAGTCATGGCGTTGATCGAAAACATCCAGCGTGAAGATCTCAATCCGCTGGAAGAAGCCCACGGCGTGCGCCGGCTGCTGGACGAATTCGGTCTGACTCATGAGCAGGCAGCCCAGGCAATCGGACGGTCGCGCTCGGCCACCAGCAATCTGTTGCGTCTGCTCAATCTGGCCGCGCCAGTGCAGACCATGTTGCTGGCGGGTGATGTCGACATGGGCCATGCCCGCGCGTTGCTGTCTGCCGATGCTGCCACGCAGATCCAGCTGGCCAACGCCATCATCGCCAAACGGCTTTCGGTACGCGAAGCCGAGAAGCTGGTCGCTCGCACAGCACGCGAAAGCGAGACACCCACGCTCAAACGAAAAGCAACCGGCACCACCCGCGATGTCGCGCGCGTCGAAGAAGCCATGTCCGATTTCCTGGGCACACGTGTCAGCCTCAAGGTAGGGGCCAAGGAGAAGGGCCAGATCGTGATCGATTTTCATGGCTGGGAACATCTGAATGCGCTGCTGGAAAAGCAGGGCATGGGTTCCCTTCTGGACAAGTGACATGGCGCTAGCAAATCTCGGCGGCACCCCACAGGTCTCCAAGCGTTCGCGCATCCATTTGCTGGCCACCGGCGGCACCATCGCTGCCAGCGCTTCGCCCGATGGGCTCACGCGCTACACCGCCGGAGTCATCGGCCCGCAAGACTTGATTGCGGCCGTTCCGGAGATCGCCGACATCGCCGAGCTGACAGTCGAGCAGATTGCCTCTGTCGGAAGTCAAAACATATCGCACGATATCTGGCTAAAGCTTGCCCAGCGTGTACAGACATTGCAGGACGATGCCGATATCGACGGTGTCGTCATCACGCATGGCACCGACACGATCGAAGAGACTGCCTATCTGCTCAGTCTGGTATGCAAGCGCAACAAACCTGTGGTGCTTGTGGGCGCCATGCGTCCGGCTGATGCAGCAAGTGCAGATGGCCCTGGCAATCTTCTGCGTGCCGTGGCGCTCGCGGGGTACGAGCCGGCTGCAGCATGGGGTGCAAGTGTCGTCATGAACGACAGCGTGCATGGCGCGCGCGACGTGCAGAAGACTAGTGCAAGCGGGGTACAGGCCTTTGCCTCGCCGAACACTGGGCCTGTCGCCGTCATGCGGGGGCTGCAGCCGGTCGCGCTGCGCCCGGCCGTGGCCGCCCAAGACGTGGTCTTCGACCTTGCCGATGCCAACTGCGCCGATCTTCCTGAGGTCGCCATCATTCACGCTTATGCCGGGCAGCATGGCCGCTGTGTGCGCGATGCAGCGGTGTGGGCTGATGGCATCGTGATTGCAGGGGTGGGAGAGGGCAACGCCACGGACGACGTGCTCGGCGCCATCGCCGATGCGGTGCGTGCTGGGGTCGTCGTTGTCCGCGCCAGCCGCTGCAGTGCTGGAGCGGTCGTGCGTAGCGGCGAGGTGGACGACGATGCGCTCGGAACGATTGCCAGTGGCTGGCTCAATCCTGCGAAAGCACGGGTTTTACTCTTGCTGGCATTGCGCACCAGCCGTGATCCAGCCGAGATTCAGCGAATTTTTGATCAAAACTAGAAATAAACAGGTATTTGACTGAATTATTGGCCCACCCTATTTGACAGGGCGTTTGAAAAGCCTCATAATTCTTAGCTCTTTACAGGAGGGGTGCCCGAGTGGTTAAAGGGGGCAGACTGTAAATCTGTTGGCCTTGCGCCTACGTTGGTTCGAATCCAACTCCCACCACCACAGCTTTGCAGCAGTTGCGCGCCCCTGGCT
>JAEYZR010000061.1 GCA_023427945.1 Pseudomonadota bacterium
ACTTAAATGAAAGCCAGCGATATCCGTTCGAAGAACGACGCCGAACTGCAGACCGAACTGGAAAGCCTGTTGAAGGCCCAGTTCAGCCTGCGCATGCAGCGCGCGACGCAACAGCTTGCCAACAACAGCCAGCTGGGCAAAGTGCGCAAGGACATTGCGCGCGTGCGCACTGTCATGGCCGAGAAGGCAGGGAAATAATCATGAGCGAAACTCAAAACAGCCCCGTCGCCAAACGCCAGCGTACGTTGGTCGGCAAAGTGGTCAGCAACAAGATGGATAAAACCATCGTTGTCCAGGTCGAAAGCCGGGTCAAGCACCCGATTTACGGCAAGGTGATCACGCGCCGCAACAAGTACAAGGCGCATGACGAGCAAAATCAGTACAACGAAGGCGATACCGTGGAAATCGCGGAAGGCCGTCCGCTCTCGCGCTCCAAGTCCTGGAGTGCCGTGCGTCTGGTCGAAGCAGCACGTGTGATCTAAGCCGCCTGTCCTCGTTGGGGCCCGGTTGGCCCAACAGGATGGAAAAGGGGTTGCAAGCATCTAGCTTGCAACCCCTTTTGTCTTTATGGCGGGCGACTGCCCGAAAACGTCCTCAGATCTGAGTGATGAATTTTGTCACCAGGTAACCTTCGAAAGTCTCGGTGCCGCCTTCGCTGCCGATGCCGCTGTCCTTGATGCCACCAAACGGCGTTTCGGGCAAGGCGCTGCCAAAATGGTTGATGTTGACCATGCCTGCCTCCAGCGCGTTGGACACGCGGGTCGCCGTCTGCAACGAGTTGGTGAATACGTAGGACGACAGACCGAAAGGCAGACTGTTGGCGCGCTTGATCACCTCCTCACCGTCCTTGAAGCGGACGACCGGAGCAATCGGGCCAAAGGGCTCTTCCGACATCAGCATCGAGTCATCAGGCACGTCGGTGACCACGGTGGGCGGAAAGAAATTGCCGGCTCCGCCGATGGCCTCACCACCCAGCAGAATCTTGCCGCCCCGGGACCTGGCGTCCTCTACGAACTTCGCCATGGCGGGTACACGACGCTCATGCGCCAGCGGCCCCATTTCGACGCCTTCTTCCAGGCCGTTGCCGACCTTGATGCCTTTGAGCGAGCTGGTGAACGCTTCGAGGAAAGACTCATAGGCCTTTTCCTGCACATAGAAACGGGTGGGGGACACGCATACCTGGCCAGCATTGCGGATCTTGAACTTGGCCAGCATGTTTGCGGCGCGTGGGATATCGGCATCGTCGAACACCAGTACCGGCGAATGGCCACCGAGTTCCATCGTCGTGCGCTTCATGTGCTGGCCGGCCAATGCCGCCAGTTGTTTGCCCACGGCTACCGAACCGGTGAACGAAATCTTGCGCACGATAGGCGAGCGGATCAGATAGTCCGAAATCACTGCCGGTTCGCCCCAGACGACGTTCAGCACGCCTTTCGGTAATCCAGCGTCATGGAACATGCGGGCGATCGCCATGACAGCGCTGGGCGAGTCTTCGGGGCCCTTGAGGATGACCGTACATCCCGCGCCGATGGCAGCGGCGACTTTACGGATGGCCTGGTTGTAGGGAAAGTTCCAGGGCGTGAAGGCGGCGCAGACGCCGATCGGCTCGCGCACGACGAACTGACGTACAGCGGGGTTGCGCGGCGGAATGACACGGCCGTAAATGCGGCGGCATTCTTCTGCGTGCCAATCCGTGTGATCCGCACAACTCACGATTTCTCCGACCGCTTCTGCCAGAGGTTTGCCCTGATCCAGCGTGATGTTGCGGCCTATTGTCTCGGCCTGCTGGCGGGACAACTCGCCTACCTTGCGCAAGATCGCCGAACGTTCCATCGGCGAGGACAGCTTCCATGTCTCGAACGCGCGTTGCGACGAAATCAGTGCGTGATCAAGATCCTTCTGTGTGGCGTGCGGCAGCGTCCCGACCACATCGCCTGTGGCGGGGTTGACCACATCCTGAGTCTTGCGGCCGTCACCAGCAATGAATTCACCATCAATGTAAAGCGCGAGCGTTTCGTACATGAAATTCCTCGGTCGTGAAAAGTGGTTGTCTATCGGAAGAATAAACCACTCGTCACCCCCTGTCAGAGGCTGCTCGGAACGCTTGCTGCAAAACGGTTCGCCAGGGACACCCCCGGAGAAACATTTGGTTTGAATTGGTTTCGTATTCTGGATGGCGTCGGCAGTTGTACCGCTTATTCCAAGCGGCTCTCAAGTCCGGCATCTCGCCATTTCAGGGCGTGTCAACACAGAATGGAAGAAAGCTCATGTCTACTACAATCGGCCCCCGCAGCAATGTAGGGTACACCAAAAATACGTCGCAACGACGTAAGCAGAAAGGTTTCGATCTGGTCCAGATCGCGATCGTTATCGGAGTGATCGGCATCCTCATGGCTGCCGCGTTCATGGGCGTTCCGGCGATCATGGCATCCGTACGTGCTACGGGTGAAGCGCGTGATCTGCAATCCTATGTCATGCGACAACAGCAGGATATCAGTGCTGCTGCAATCGACAACACCTCGGTAATCGCCTCCGGCCATTACAACGAGTCAGAGGTCGATACCAAAACCGGGAAGATCACCAACCGTTTCGGCGGCGACGTCAAGATTGCCTCGCCCGTTGGCGATGGCCGCTTCACCATCACCAGCACCTCCGTCCCTTACCGCGCGTGCGAAAAGCTGATTCCGATCATCGCGCCGGCTTTCGAGACCATCAAGGTAGGCGGAACCGAAGTGAAAACGGCGTCCACGCCTCTGGTGCCGTTGGCTGAAATCGTCAAGGCGTGTGCCGGTGCGAGCGGCGAACAAGGCGGCAAGTCGGGCACCGTGACCATCGAGTACATCGCTCCCCGTTGATGCAAACGGCCTCTCGGCTACGGGTTCGCAGTCGAGCAAACGTGTCGGGTAGCGTGTCCAGCAGGAATGGCGCACTACCAGGCACAACCCCATATCGTTGCCTTTCATACACCCGCCATGCACTTAATTTCGATTCCGTCATCTGTTCCGGCCAGGTATCGCGCCCGCTATGTCGCACTGAAGTTGAGTGCTTGTGCGTTAAGTCTGGTCTCAACCTCAAGTATCGCCGCACAACTGCCGGCGCCTGAGGCCATCATCTTCGTGCCGAGCCATGAAAAGCTTATACACGCCCAGTCGAACGCCATTCAGACGCCTGACGTCCCAGCGCTGCGCGGCCAGCCTCCAGAGTCTTTGCCGCCATTGCAGTCCCTGAACAAACGACGGTCCGCGGCACCCCGCTCGGAACTGCCACCGAGTCCAGCCTCTGCGCTGCAAAACGAGTCTGGCTCAACGACTTTCAGTATCTCCACGCAAGACCAGTACATCTCCAATGCGTTGCGCCGTTTCGCCAGCGCTCACGGCTGGAAACTCTCCTGGGAAGTCGACCGTGATTTCGACGTGCAATACGACGCGACCTTTTCGGGTTCGTTTCTGGAGATCGTCGAGCAAATTGCCAGCGCACTGCAGAACGTCAACACGCCGATCCGTGTGAAGGCTTACCACGGCAATCACGTACTGCGCGTGATTTACGCCACTTACTAGTACTTTTTTGGGATTGTGACGATGCAACGCTGGATCGCAAGTGCAGGACTGCTCGTCGTCATGTCTGGCTGTGGTACGCCCGGCATGATGCACGCGACAACAAAACACATCGACGATGCGCAAGCCGCATCGGCGCAGCTAAGAGAAACCGGCCGCGTGCCCACGTTCAAGCTCGTGGAAGAGGAACCCGGGCCCAGGCTGACGGCAGGCTCCACGCCGCGTGTCGTGGAGGACACCCGGCCGGCTCTGTTGAACAAGGCGGCAAGATTCGTCTCTGCCGAACTCATTCCACTGCCCGACATCGTCGAGAGTCTGTCACGGACGCACGGCATACCAATAGTGCTTCGTGCCGATGTGTTCAACCGGCGGGACAAGAACAGGGCAGATCGCAGCGCCTCGATAAGAGGGCCGGGAAGCGCCTACGGCGATCAGATCGAAGCCGATTCGCGCGACACATTCCTGGGTGAGGTGCCCAGACTGGCGCTGAACTACACGGGCACGGTCGCAGGAATGATGGACGCCATCGCCAATCGCACCGGCCTGTACTGGCGCTATGTCGACAACCGCATCGTATTTTCCCGATTGCAGACACGCACGTTCCACATGCGCACGATGCCGGGCACTTCACAATTTTCGGCCACGGTCGGCAAGTCCGCCAACGCCAGCGAAGGTGCGGGAGGTTCGGCCCGCCTGTCGTTCGGTGCCAACTCGTCGATCTCGAT
>JAEYZR010000065.1 GCA_023427945.1 Pseudomonadota bacterium
CATCCGCCGATCTCCTGGTGTCCTCGGAGGGCACATCCCCAGTCTTCCTCAGGGAGTCCAATAACCGCAACAATGGCGTCGGAGTGTATTCCTCCTCGGCCTGCATCCTGGTTGGCATGGGTTCGGAACGGGTGACCGCCTGACGCATCAGCACAGAGCCCGTACTCGTCGTCGCGGTTTCCGGCTGAGTATCGGACGAGGCCGTCATTTGAGCCGATTCCGATCTTGCAGGAAACGTCTTGGGCCTGACAGCCTGTTCCATACTGCCCGCTATTGTCTGATATGCACCAGACGCGGTTTCGGCTGGCATCGGAGCGGGTGGTGCCTTGAGCCGTATAGGTTGCACCGGCACTGCGCTTGACTTCCGTTCAGGCGTTCCAGGCAACGAGTGGAATGTATCGTCACCACTACTGCTTTCCGACGCCGAATCGCTTTGCATGGACCTCAACAACGGCCTGCTCATCCACGACGAAGGAGGCGCCGGATGATCCGCTGCGTCGTTATCGGCCACCGTGGTGACCTGCACCGTATCGGCGTCTACTCGACTATCAAGGCTGTAAATATATGGCGATGGAACGTCACCTGAAACGCCGATACTGCCGAGCGGCGTGCTCACTGCTGCGGGCCTGGACTCGACGTCTGAAAAAAGACGGCCTGCTCCATTCATGGCTGTCACATACGAGCTTCGATTGGTTCTGGACGAAAGAGGGTTATCGAACTGCTCGCGTGCCTTGGGGGCCGCGGGGGCCTTGGGGAATGCGACCCTTTGCTTTGCCATGTCCAAAGCCGTATTCACTGCATGACGGGCAGCTTCCAGGCGCGAGTGAAAAACGTCCAGCGGAAATGCCAGCCCGTTGGTGCCGGCAGATTTGACGAAATTATCCGTGTGCGCCTGAACGCCATCATGACCGATATAAACCCCGATATTGATATCGCCCATGATGTTGATATTGGTGTTGTGGCTGTTCGAGACAATACCGCCGACTGGATCGGGCACATTCCGGTCATCGCGCACGCCGTCCACCTGATCTCCGCCGGGAAGTGAGAAGTCCAGAATTTCTTGATCAACGCCGGAGTCCGCTATCGAGCCTGGGGGGGACGACCTTATCCCCATACGAGAAACGTCATCCTGGCCACTCAAGAACTCGTCGGGAAAGGTACTGGCATCGCGCACGGGCCTTAGCGGACCAATCTTCAGAATGCTTTCATTAACCACCGGAGCCTTGTGCATGGAATAGGCCTGCGCGAGATGCATCGCCATGAAAGCAAAAGGATCGGCCCTCGAGTCTGCATTGAAAGCCCGGCAACTTGCTCGATATTTTTCGTGCTTGCTAACGTCTATGTGTTTCCAGGCATCGCCATCTGGGCATTCTCTGCGCCGGATTATTCCGGGAAGAATCACCTCGTCGACAATCGCATCGAACAGAAACTCTCCCCAGAATGCCTTGGCCTTGTCTCCTCCCACCAGCTTCTGAAGGCCCATCGTCGCGTCCCTGATCTCCGCGGTAAGGCGCCTGGCCTGCTTGGCGTACCGCTTGGCGAGTTTTCCGCCATTTTCAGCATGAACCGCACGGTCTGCGTGATTCTTGGCGAAACCATGTTTTTCAATATGACGGAAAGTTGACCACGACAATTGGTCCAGGGTGGCGACCATACCGTCGAAGTGAACATGAAGAGCGGCAATCTGATCGCGCACTTGCGAACATTCCGCAGGCTCCTTGCCCGGGCACTCCGACGCGTCGGTTGCCAGTTTCTCCAGGATTTCAACCACCTTTTGCACGATCGCCAAATCCGTTATGCAAGCGTCTTCCAACTTGCAACCAACCGAGACATGGTGAGCCGAAGGTGCGTTCTCACCATTTCTAAGTTTGCTGTACAACTGGGCGGAAAGCTCCGCGAAGTCCTCCCAGGCATCAATTCGATTTTTCGTGCCGACACGCGCAGAAGATAGATAACGCTCATCCTGGGATGGCAGTATCTCTGAACCAGCCCCTGCATCACTGTGCGTGCTTTGAACGACGTCAATCAAATCGCGAGTCAAACGACGCCGCTCCTCCCCCCCCACATCGGAACTCCTGGCACTCGTTCTATGGCTACTGGTCGACGCCGCAACAGAAGACACGCTAGTGCTGGGGTTTAAACGATTCATCTCACTGCCTCTCTAACTCAGGTCGAACGATCTCAGGGATCGCTAGATTTTCAATTTCCATCACTCAAGCGCGAGTGTTCTGTGCAACATGCGACATCACATCGAGTTGGTTCTGAATGATGCCTTTGATACTGGCAAGCGTTTGCTCTTTGAGGCTTTCATCCCGACCACGCGCCTTGATGTCCACATCCGTCTGGCGGTTTTGCACCGACGCTTCGCCGGCAAGCGTTTCCCGGGTGGCACTCAACGAGGACGTGATGGCCGCATTGCTGCCCTCAATAGTCGACGACGACAATGTGGAGAGCTGTTGGACGGCAGAGCCCTGGGCCTGCAGTTTTGTGCTCTTGAGGGCCGAGACTTCGTGGTAGGCAGTCTGCCTGCTGGCATCCTGTCCAAGACGCTCAAGCACTTCGGGGCTCGTGTTTTTTCCGACGCCATTGGCATAACCGGTCAGTTCGTTACTGCGAACCATATTGGTACGAGTCGAGGTAATGTGGCGGTTCAAGCCTCGCATCGCAAGCCCGGCTCCCGCAAAGGTCGCAAGTCCGACTGCGGCAGCCTTGCTGATACCAGCGGCCATCGACGCCTTCCCCGATGTCACCAGGGTGCTTGCCTGGGAAGCTGCCAACGCAGTTTCACGACGACTGCTATTGGTGATCATTTTCGAATCGTTCAACTCAAGCTTGAGTATCATGCCAAGCAAATCCGCCAGCAGCTTCGAAAGATCGATAGCGCGCTGGACATCGGAACGTTCAAAAATGTTCTCGCTCTTGCCCGCATTGAGTGCAGGACGTAGTTCTGGACGACCACCGGAACCGTACATCTTCACCCGACCTTTCAGCGCGCCGGCGTCGGCCGCACTTTGAAGGGCGTCCTCAGGCATAGACGCATCGGACGATGAGACGCCGGGCTGCCCGGGAAGAACCTGAAAAGCCAGTTGAGTGTTGCTAATACCAATCATGGTGATATTCCTGTGTTAAGTATTCTCTGCTAGCGCCGTGTACGGCAAGTCGTTTCAGATCGCTACGCGACGCACATTTCTCAACGCGAACACACCGGCCTGCTGCTCCGCTTCCTGGGCATCGGAAGCAGACTTCTGCAAATTAATTAACCGTGACTGCTGGTTTTGCCACTCTTTAACAGCAGAGTCGATAATGTGATCGAGTTGTGGCAGGCTGGTCAGCAACCTGACGATTTCTGCCTGAATGTCGGCCAGTCGCTCTTCGTTCACTCCGAGCCAGGCACTTGTGCCCGCGGCGCCTGCGCCCCGAAGGGTGCCGGTGCCCACCGCAGTCATCTGCGCGTATAGGGAAATTACTTTTGGATCGACATTCGTCACGCCGACTTTCGAAAGCATTTTCTTGGTACCGGAGACCGTAAGCTTGCTGGCCGCGTTTGCACTCTGCGTGACACGAGAGGCCATGGACGATGCGAGCGCCGTAGACTTCGCGGCCATCGACTTGAGCATCTGTGGCACGGCTTTGGTAACCGATCGCATAAGTGGACCCGTTATTTTTCCAACGGCGTTGGAGGCTGCACTCGATCTGGCGACGACGGCTACGACGATCACAGCCATTACAGCCAACATTGCGCCAAGTGCTGCGCCAACCATCCGACCGATGTCTTCCTTCACCCCAAACTTCTGCAGCACGCCGGAAATTACGCCGGCAAACTGCTCCACAAGGGGTGAAAATACCGCCTCAATCAAGGGTGAGATCAATCTGCCGGTAAGCGACTCTCCCGTCGTGGCTTCGACGATCCCATCGGCGGCCATCAGGGCCAATCCGGCACCCGCCAGAACCAGACTCGTACCACCGGTAAATACAGCTGAAACCACCGAAGCGGCAACCAGCAAACCGCCAAGAATTTTTCCCACCCAGCCCATGACGTTCGAAACCATTTCAGCGGTCTCTTCTTTCTTCTGAGCTTCGTCGGCCTGCCTTTCGAAGGAATTGCGCTGGATCTTGTTGATTCTCTTGAAGCGCTCCATTGAGTCGACCAACTGTTGGTCAGATGTATCTGCGGCAACCTTCTGGATTTTTGCGACCCAGTAGGCAAGCGCAGCGGCACCGTTAAGACCTTCGGGTGTTCTGTTTGCGGCGACGCCCGCGGACTCCGTCGCCGCGTGTCCATTCCCCTTTGATAGGGTCGTGACGGGCTTGCGCAATTGCGGGGCAACGACCGCCCCCATAGCCTGCAGCATCTCGGAGCGCGAGCCAGGCCCCGCTTTGCCGCTCAGACGCTCGAGCACGTCGTCCAGCGATACGTTGCGCGCCTGAACCGGGACCTCATCGCGATCATTTATTTCGTCCTGCTGATTTGCGTTCTGCACTGGAGCAGTTGCAAGCAAAGTGCTTCGATCGACACTTATGGATTCACTCATCTTCCACCTCGGCTTCCTCGTTATCAGAGGGTGTTCCCACACCTTTTATGATTCGCAGATAGGCTGCGGCCTTTTTATGAATACGGTCGTCCACACCTTCCACTGTCAGCATCTCGAAATAGCGACGTGCCTTGCCCAGGCGCCGCAGAAGCAAATTGCACTCACCTGCACACAACATGGCACGGTGGTCTCCGCCACTGATGGTGTAAGCCATCGCATAGACATCGAGCGCCTTGCTATAGTCCTTCTTCAATTGAAAGACCGCGCCCAATCCGAGGGCATAGTCGACGTTATAGAAGTCGTACACGCACAGCAGTCGAAACATCGACTCTGCCTCATCCAGGCGGCCTTGCTGATAGAAGTCGTAGGCCTGGCCGTAGATCGCTTCCATCGTGTCGCTGGAAATGCTGTACATGTCCTTGAATGTTGCTCCCGCCTGAATCCCATCGATGACTGTGTCAAACAGTCTTTCGAGCTGGTCCTCGTTCACAGGCCCTGCTGCGGCCAGTTCGCTGAGCAAAGGACGGTGGGAGTTTGTTGATGTGGTCATGATGGAATAGCCTTGTTGACAAGCGCACTTTAGCGGCACAGCACTGAAGAAATCTTTAAAAAAACGACCATGAAAGGCGGGCATTCCGGACCGCCTGGTTGCCTCTGTCGATATGAGCGAAATCTAGAAGCAAGGCTAATGTTCCAGCCCTATTCTTCAGCCTACGAAGAGATATGGAGCAATCAACCATGACAAGTATCTCCGGCGCACTGTCGCCCACCTTCATTCCGCACCTGTCTGACCCCCCAACTGATGGCGAAGCGCGTGATTCATCCCTGGCACCGAATCGGATCGGCACCTGGCGGCATGTCAACAACGAAGCGACTTCCGACATCGATCCGACCGCCGAAGTATTCAAGAGGCTTGCCAAACAGAACCCAGGTGCCTTGTCACTTCAGGTGACGGAGCTTGCCACGCAACGCCAGCAACAGATCGCTGCATTTCGCACGAAAACCATGATCGCGCTTGGCGCGCACGCGATGAGTGCGGAAAAAAAAGATGTCATTGACTCTTTTGAGGCGATCATGACCGAGGAGAACAACGGCACGGTCAAACTTAACGGACAAATCCTCGGAAAGTACGCGGACTTCATGAGCGAGCTTGGTGCTCTCATGGTCAAAATCAACGCGGGAGTAACGGCAGCAGAAGATGGCAAATCGAACTTGAATGGCCACGGAATTCTGGTCGCCCTCACTGAATTTTCCAGAAGTTTTTCAGGGGAACGAAAAACAATCGGTTCATTTTCAAATAAAGCAGATGCCATCGCTTTTCAGGGGCGCTTTCGAGGTAACACCGCTGAACTCAGTTGGAACGCGAACACAAGAAAATACGACGTCAACTTCAACATGGGTGGACTCAACCCGATTCTTGATGCCGTTGCCAACACACCCGCCGATGCCGAGGTGCTAAAAAGCGAACTGGCCAAGCGAACAGACCTTTCGGCCTTTGGAATGCACTTGCGCCGTGACAAAGTGACCTCGCCCACCGTTCAGTCTTTGTCACTGGCAACCAGCGACGTTCAAAAGACGTTTCAAACCGACCTCGATCTCCAGATCAACGAACTCAGCCGCTCAATTTCCCAGTTCGACAATTTGGTGAAGCTCTTTTCTTCGATGATTGCCTCGTTGGCCGACACATACAAGACTTTTCTCTGAACAATCAGAAGCGGAATCATGTGCTCTGGGCGCAGGGCATATGCTCCTGCCCTCTGGCAGGAAAAACAGATCTGCATTTCTGATGACGATCAAATGCGCGCTACCCATTGTTCGGAAAACTTGATTAATGCATCACGGCACATTTCGCGTGCAAGCTCGTCGGATATCGGCAAGGCCTGAGACCCCACCTCCCCTACCCTAAGCGGCCCGTACAGGCTGTCAACATGGACCTCCCAGCGATGTACATCCCAACTCGCGGAAAACACGCAGTCTGTCTGAGACACGTCGATTCTTGCATCCAATCCGAGGTGTCTACAGTGTGCCGAAAGCGCAGAAACATCTGCCTTCGTTGGCACGGTTATCCGCAGGGGCGACGTTACCGTTGAAAGGTGAGAGGCGAGCACTGTATCAAGCAGGGTGACCAGTGTCGGCGCCTCGGCCATGAAGTCCTGCATGGCGAACTGTGCATCAAGACTGGCCTGGACTCGCAAATCCTCCTTCAAGTGCTGGAGTTCTTCCAGCAGGGTCACCAGCGGATGCAACGCAGCTTGCACCCCCATTTCCACACCTTTTCGCATGCCCGCCTCACAGTATTCCTGCGCCTGTGACCGAGCCTGCGAAAGTAATGCATCAGCTCTGGTCTGCGCATCCAGAACCATATCTCTTGCCTGTCGAGTGGCAGCAAGTTGATCCTTTTTTATGATCCACGCTGCGTCTTCACTTGCAGCGTTGGCACTGTAGATGTCCGATGCTTCTCTCGGAACGATATCAATCTCTTTGAGCATGATAGAAAATGATGGCGTGACTGAATAAACGTAGACAACTTGCACTGGCAGGAAAAGCCACCTCCCCCCTCTCAACAGAGGCACACGGTTGAACTTCGGGCGGAAGTTTCATGCGTAGCCGATCTGACCAGCCCAGGGGCAGGTCAGGCAAAGCTTTTTGAAGACAGCTCATGCCCAATGCAAAAATCCGTGTGTCCAACTCGCCTCGGGGCCACTCCACAGCGGTGCCATTGGAAAAAAGGAACACCTTCCCCCAAAGCGATTCAGACAAGGGATACGTCACAAATCCATAGGCGTTATGGCGCAAATGTAGAACAGCGTTGGTTTTGATCAGAGCGTTACGCGCCAGGCGTGCGCCCACCAGGTAGACTGCCTCTGACAAAGCATCCCACTGCTGCACTAGCCAAGGTACACCTGGTGCTCCCAAATCAGCCACCGTGACCGGACGCAGACCTGCCCGCTGAAGAAGCAACGCATTGCCCAGGCGTCGGTGCCAACGGAGGTCGATGTTGAATCTGGCCAACCATTGAGGATCAACCCAGTCCACGGGATCGTAGAGAATGCGTAACAAGGCAGCGTCAGGTTTCATGTCAGACGGGCCTTTCGCTTAGCGCATGCTGACTGGTCTTGATTCTCCGCCTGCGCGTATAGATCACGACGCCTGCGACGATCAACGGCAACATGGCGGCGCAGACAATCAAGATCCAGCGCCCATTTTCCCAAGTGACCGCCGCAGAGTGAATAGTGACACCGCCCCTTTCGGCATCAACATGAAAAATCACAACGGAGATGTTTTCATAACTCAGTGACTCGAAGCTGTTCTTTATTAATTGTTTGAGTCGTTGAACAAGAATTGCATCACTAAGCTGGCCGTCGTAGTTCAGCATCAAGGAAACATGCAAGGCCTGATCTGGCGCTACTCGCTCCGTCATCGGGTAACTGATGTGCACTCTGGCCGACAGCACGTGATCAACGGCGCGCGCCGTCTGCTCCAATCTCTGCTCCAACCCCGATATCAAGCGCGCCCTTTCGGTTGCCGGCGAGTTGACAAAGGAGTCCGAAGGAAAGAGATCGGCAATGGCAATATCTTCACGGGATGGCAATTGATACTTGTCCAGCAAACGGACCGCATCCGCAAAATCCTGGCGTTCCACATCGATACGGAATTTTCCTTTGCCGACGTCCTGTTTTTTTGCATTGAGCCCGTTGCGCAGAAGCAATGCCATCGTTTCGTTGGCCTGCCGCTGGCTTAACCCATTCAGAAGCTCAGCCTGACAACCAAGCAACAGAACCATGAAGAATGAGGCCACCGCCAGCTTCATCAAGCGACTCGGCCAGGCAACCATCATGACTTCACCAAAGTCTCTATCGCGCCTACTGCTTTGCGAGCCAGCGATGCCGTCACCGACATCTCCAGTTGAAACATGGCGACATCTCGCTGCACCGCGAGCAACGTTTCGGGTGTGGAGGTTGATGCACGGAGGTTTTCCAGAATGGTCTGCTGTCGCGCCGAGGCGGCGCCAGACATCTGGGCCAACTCTCCCAGGACACGCGTATCGAGAGAACCGTTATCGGAGGCAGAACGAATAGTCGCAGTCAATGCCTGAATGCTGTTGATAGTGGATGACATGATCAGACGAACGTGTTTTCGTTTCGAGTTGATTAGTTGAATTGATGGACGATGCCCTTGTCGAGATCGGAGATGGACTTGACCATTGACGTCTGTGCATTCAAATGAATGGTGTAGACCATGATCGCTTTCTGGTACTCCGCCAGCTTCGCAGGGTTGGCGCTGTCACCATCCCCCAAAGCCTTGATCTTATCGTCGAGATATTGGAGATATGTCTTTTGCGAATTGCCATCCTCGATCGTGGCACTGGTGAACTGATCGACAAGATTATCAATGAAGTTTTTTGTTGGTCCTGCGTTGTCTGTATATGACATGATCAGCTCATAAAGGATGGGAAGTACTGCTTAGTCTTTCCCGAGATCCCGCGTCACAGGAATGTCAAACTCGCCTGAACGCAGCATCCCGGTGGAGATTCAGCCTGGAGGGAAATAGATATGTCGGGCACTACGTAGTTCGTAGTTGAAAC
Organism: Pseudomonadota bacterium; assembly: GCA_023427945.1. GTDB lineage: Bacteria > Pseudomonadota > Gammaproteobacteria > Burkholderiales > Burkholderiaceae_B > Schauerella. The sequence continues at coordinate 9,118 of JAEYZR010000065.1, forward strand.
GGCCCGTTTTCAATCCGTCCAGTTGCGACAGATCTCGTTGATTGATCTCGAACTGAGCGTAGTCCTTACCCCATACGAGCTGATACAAAACCAGCGCGCGACTGAATGCGTCGAGTTGTGCGTCACTCAGGTAATCGTCGACTGCCGAAATGAAATGCCGCGGGGTCGTGCGATAGGTCGCCCGTGCGCCGATCTCCTGGACCAGGAACCTTGCCGCGCGCCGTGCGTCGTCCTCGGTGCGCCACTGCACCTGCACGTCTTTCACATAAGGAGCAAGTTCGCGCAAGTGTTTGATCCAGTCGTCAGGCATGGCGGGCTTCGAGGCAACCAGGCGACGCAGGCGTAGCACAGGATGCTGCGGATCATTCAGATCGACGGCAAAGTGCGGGATGTTCGACGAATCCAGCCACCTTCCTATACGTTCAGCTTCCTGTGCTCGAACCATGACCTGCACGTTTCCTATTCCGGCCTGCATCAGCCTGCGGGTGACGGCACCCAGGCTATCCGCACTGTTCACGAATACATAGGCTTGCCGATTCTTTCCATCAACGACCTGGTACGACCTATCGGCCAAAAGACTCCCGATATCCTTAGCGGGCGCCGGCACCGGCCATGCCAACCAGACCAGTGCTGCCAAGCCCGCGGCGCTTATGAATGCGCCAGAGGTGGCGGCCAGCCGCTCCCAGCGGCTCGGTACCGGAAGATCAGGTAGCGCGGAGAAATCTGGAACGGCGAGCAGCTCGCGACTGACCCGACAGTGCATGACGGCATCGCCCCACGCCTCGTTGGCCGGGCGCACGGCGATCAGCAAGCCACCGATCTCGAACGGTTCATTGAACACGACTGCGATCTGCTCTGCGCCGGTGTCATCGACATAGACCTCGACCTGCAACGTCAAGTTGCTCTGGTCGTCCAAGGTGGGGATCAGGCGAAAATTAGGCGATCCACCGGGTATCGGGATAGTGATGACCGAGTCCTTGCACCACAGGTCGATACCCTCTTCGATTGATGGATTGGTGGTATTCGAATCGAGATCGACCACGCGTACGAAGCAGCCGTCTGCCGACACAACGATATCGGTCCCAAACAAGGGACCATTGAGGATTCGCAGAACTAACACGCTTGACTCCCAACCACACATCGGCCGCGGCAACGATCATGTCGCCATGTCTCTCAGTGCGAGAGCACAAACTCTAGCGTTCCCATGCCGTTCGCGACTATAGGACTAGTCTCATTCTTTTGTTCCCTGGCGGTTCCCATAATAGGAAACGTAGATCAGCAAGGGAGACGTCGACCTTCACTTGCTACTTTTCGAATGGATAGTTAGGGCGGTATGAAATCGTTATTGGTGCTCTGTCTTGTGGTCGCTTCTCAGCTGGCTGGTTGCGCGGCAACCTCGCGGCAATACGGCAGCGAAGATCAAAGTGAGGCCCGGAAAACCCTGTCCCGCCAGATCGACAAGCGCATTATCGAATGCACTTTACCGTTCATGAGCACGCACAGCACTGCACATGGCGAGATCAGCTACCGTTACGACAATGGATCGATCGCGTTTCGCACGTCCGAGCCTGCACTGACGAAACTCTTGCAAGAGTGCGCAGCATCCGAGTCAGGACCGAACCTGGTGTTCGAAGGAAAAATCCAGATATGGCCGGCGGATGCATCATGAGCATCCCCTCAACGGCGTCGTCCAAGGAACGCCTTGATCGAAAGAATGCCGCTGTGTCATGTGGCGAAGGAAACTTGCTTCTGGCCAATGCCGGCGCCTCTTGCGAGATCATTTTCAGCACAGGAAACGACACCGCGCAGAAGGCAAAACTTGGTTCATCGGGTCAGATCATTGCCTGCGTGCCGCGTACCTGGGTAACCATCAATAGCGAGCGAAGATATCGAACCATCGATGAGAATCGACTCTGCAGAATGCTGGCCTTCATGGATGCGGCGCTGCCCGCTGCACACGGCCCGTCGGCATCTGGCAACAATTACTGCATACAGGACATACCCGACGAGATAGTCAACAACGACGAATCGGCAATCGAGCACTGGCTGGCTCTGGAAGTCATGCGGGGCAATGGCGACAATGCCTTGATTCATCATTTGCGCCGCCTCGAAGCCTACACGCTGATCGGCTATCTGCTGCAAGCGCCTGTAGATAGCGCGCACCTCAATGAACTCTGTATTCGATACGGTCTGTCCTACTCCCACTTCCGCCGGCTGTGCCATCGTGCTCTAGGCTGCTCGGTGAAACCCCGGTTGCGCGAATGGCGTGCAGCGCGAACCATGCTCGATCTGATGGTTAGCGAGAACCCCGTATTGGCCATTGCGCTTGATAACGGATATTCCTCGGCCTCCCATATCAGCAACGAGATCAAGCAACTTTTTGGCATCACGCCAAGAATGGCGAAAAATGCACACGCCCTGCTCCCCTGACCCCCTCTATCGCGAAGCCATCGAGATCTCCAGCAGCCAGGAAAGTGGGCTCATTCTTCTGACATTGACGCTGGTTCACATCGATGAGGCCGACGGCGAAGAGATGCTCGTCCTTCTGACTATCTGGTGGTTGCGCTGGATTGGAACGCTGAATTGCACCTTCTTCCAGTTTGGCGATACCTGGCAACTGCAGTGTCAGATCGACCAGACCAACCGCGCAGTATTGCCTCAGGTCATGCGAGACATGCTCACTATCAAGAACACGGGATTCATCTGAATACGCTCACCACCCAAAGCGCCGCCGCAACACTCGCGTTCGCCTTGCTGACTGGCGTTGCTCATGCGGCGCAACCGGAACAGCAACGTTATCCGACCGCGCAAGACACCCCTGCGCAGGCAGAGGATGTCGCAACGCAGCCACGCTTCATCGCTCGCAAAGAGCCAGTCGAACAGCTGTTCAAGGCTCTCGGTTCTGAAATGCACAAGACGTTTCGGGTGAGCCTGAAGGCCCGATCGTATCGAGTCAGCGGCGAATTTGATCTTGGCCAGCCCTTCGAGGTGCTCGAGCGCGTGACGGCCAGTCTGGGGCTGACCTGGTACTACGACGGCCAGGTCGTCTACGTCTATGACGGTAGCGAGTCCACGTCTGTCATGCTTCAGATACCTTCCGGCTCCGCGAACGAGCTCATCACCTTTCTGAAAGACGCATCGCTCTACGATCACCGCTTTCCGCTCAAGCACTCGTCTCAGCATACCGGCCTGATCTACCTGTCAGCGCCACCGAAATACGTGGAGATCGTGCAAAGCGCTGCATCGCTGATGCAAGCGCAGGCATCCGTCCAACCAGAAAGTGGTCGCATAATCGAAGTGATCAAACTGCGCCACGCCTTCGTTTCCAATCGAAGCGTCACGCGGCGGGATTCCACCGAAATCGTACCGGGTTTGGCGCAGGTACTGTCCGAGGTGATGGGTCGCGGCGTGATCGTGGATGTCGCTGGGTTCAATGCCGCTGGGCGACCGGCATTACCTAACGATGTGGCAGGTGGGCGCCCCGAATTACCGAGTGAAATGGCGAAGTCCAATCCCCAGGCAGCGGCCGCCTCAAATGAAGGAGAATTACCTGCACTGCAGTCGGCGCAAGCGTTTGCGAAACTTTTTGACCCACCGGCCAGCGAACTGCCTGCCCCGGTTCGGAGGACGGGCTGGTCTGCCCCGATGCGAATCGTCGCTTACGCGACCACAAATAGCTTGCTACTTGAAGGCAGCGCCGAACAGATCGCCATGGCGCGTCGAGTCATTGCGCAACTGGACCAGCCAAAAGAGCAGGTAGAGCTTTCTCTCTGGGTGATCGATGTTCAAAAGCAGCAGGCCGACGAAATAGGCGCGCAATGGGCTGCGGGCGGCAAACTCGGTTCGGTCGAAGTGGGTTTCAATGCGTCGGTGCTTGGCCAGGGTGCCACCCTGTCGCGTTCGGACACGATGAAGTTCATTGCGTCCGTGACCGCACTTGCGAAACTCAGCAAGGCACGCATCGTGTCACGTCCGATACTCCTTGCACAAGACAACTCTGCAGCGGTGTTCGACAACAGCAAATCCTTTTATGTCCGGATAGAAGGCGAACGCATCGCATCGCTGCAGAAAGTGACATATGGCACGATGATCAACGTCCTGCCGCATGTTGTAGATAGCCGCGGAAGGATAGAGATGGAGCTGTCAGTGGAAGACGGCTACAGCGCCGCGGCCTCCCCCGATCTACGACTCGATCTTCCAATCGTTTCCACGACGAGCATCTCGACGATGGCCCGCGTGCAGCACCAGCAGAGCCTTCTGATCGGGGGCTATACGCTGAATGAACGTACCGAAGGAACCAGCAAGATTCCTTTACTGGGCGACATTCCCTATCTGGGGCGGCTCTTCACCTTCCGGAACAGTTCTGACGTCCAATCCGTTCGCCTGTTTCTGATCCAGCCTCGTCTGCTTGCAGAGGACGGCGATTTTGATAGCCGCAGTATCGACACGCCCCCAAAGATCGATGACGCGGTCGATGCCTTGCGTGCCCAGTTCGGAAGATCCCGCGGTGGCTAACGTCCAGTTCAATCCCTTGTCGCCTGCGCTGCCCAGTCTCATGGGCCACGCCAGCCCCTCACTGCAGGAGCTGGCTGAAAGCGTGCCGGAACTGCACACCATCGATCGGGCGTCCCTGTTGGCCAATGTGCAGGACGACATGGCCGCCATGCTGGCCAGCATCATGCGCCGCCAGTCCAGCCGCCGCACCGATACCGTGGCCGAGCGGGAGAACAGCACACGCGAGGAAGTCCCCAGCACGGAGCATGACGAGCATGTCGAAAAAGTGCGGGCGTTGCTGCGCAGCGCGGATGCGGGTCGCAGGGCGGCCTACGACCTAGCGTCCAGGCTTTTCCCCGATCCTGCCGAGCTGGCACTTCTCCTTGCGAGCCTGCGCGAGGACCTCGAATTGGAAGAAGACATTCGAGAAGAGATCGAGCGAGCACTGGCTGAACTGATTGCCAAGCATGGACACGAAAAACTTGCGCCCAGTGTGAACATCCGGCATGTGGTGAACGCGTTTGCGGCTCAGACCGGCCTGACACCCGACAGCCTGCGTAAAGCCTACGGATCCCTGCTGAGCGGGGGCAGCAGCGAGCCGGTCACTTATCGCTATCTGATCAACGTCTTCGGGTTCGAACAGCGCGGGATGGCCCTGGACTTCCTGGAGCAGGCACTCGCTGTCGACATGGCGGCCGAAACACCCAGCCGTACCGCCGATGGGTTTCAGCCATTACTCGATCTGCTTTTCCAGTTCCGTCTGCTGCGCTCAGCCGACTCCCTGCTCATCGCGGCCGCCCGACCATACCAACAAGGTGCCGGGCGATCCTTGCAGTCCCACGGAAATGTCGATCTCCTGGACAGCATCGTGGTCGAGTTGATGCTGGTCGCATTGAGCGACCCGAAGCAGGCGTGCCAGAAGCTCACCGAATTCCTGCAAAGCTGGCGTGAAATAGCGGCCGACAGGCAGATTGCACCATGGGCGGCCGGCGTTCTGCGTGCTTTCGCGGATATCCCTGTAGAGCTGTTCCCTGACCTTACGTATCGCGAGGCTTTTTTGATCAGCATGTCCGAGACCATAGCCTCAGTTTTCCGCGGTGAATACAGTCCACACACGCGGTTGGGACAACGACATGTCTGAAAGCACCTGGCAAGCCATATTCGAAAAGGTCCAGGCGTTACCCGAACACCAGCAGGCGCGCCTGTGCTGGGGTGACGTCACGATGTTCGTGGAGCGCCGGGGCCAGGTGGTGGTGGCAATGCGGGAGATTTCCGTGGAACAGCGCAGGTCGGCCCTGCGTCCAGAGCCTTTCTCCAGCATTGAAGAGGCTCAGGACTGTCAGTTTCTCTACATCGCTGGAAGGCACTTTCTGTGTCGCTGGCGACGCCAGCCAGCGCAATGGGATTGGCTCAAGGCCCTGGCCACCGTTCGTATTTGAGTCGGTGCCGCTTCATCACTCACATGGCCATTTCATGAATCTTCGCTTTCTGCTGCGTCCTGAGCTCTTCGTGCTGACGCTGATGACGGCCATCCTCGCGATGTTGATCATCCCGTTACCGACGTGGGTGATCGACAGCCTCATCGCCGTCAACATGATGACGGCAGCGCTGATCTTCGTGGGCTCGTTTCACATTCAGTCGGTCACTACGTTCTCTTCATTCCCGGCAATCCTGTTGGTCACGACCGTGTTCCGACTGGCCCTGTCCATCACTACCAGTCGGATGATTCTGATGGAGGCCGATGCCGGTCACATTGTCGAGAGCTTTGGCAATTTTGTGATCGGCGGCGATCTCGTGATCGGCCTGACTATTTTCGCAATCGTCACCCTGGTTCAGTTCATGGTGATCACCAAGGGCTCTGAGCGCGTCGCCGAAGTGTGCGCACGCTTTTCGCTCGACGGCATGCCCGGCAAGCAGATGAGTATCGATGCCGACCTGCGTGCCAATGTCATCAATGGAGAACAGGCGCGCGAGTTGCGCAAGAACCTGGAGCGCGAAAGCCAGCTTTACGGCACGCTCGACGGTGCGGTCAAGTTCGTCAAGGGCGATGCCATCGCCGGGTTCCTGATCATCTTCGTAAACTTTCTGGGCGGGATCGCCATGGGCGTCATGCGTCACGGCGAGAGTTTCGACCAGGCGCTGGAAACCTACACACTGTTGACCGTGGGCGATGGCCTGGTGGCACAGATACCGGCCCTGCTGATCTCCATCGCGACCGGGTTCATCGTCACGCGGGTCAATGCGGACAAGGAAAACCTGAGCACGACGATGATTAAACAGCTCGGTGCCAAAGGTGAGGTCCTGATCACCGCCGCGGTGCTATCCCTGGGCGCGGGGTTCCTGCCCGGTTTTCCGTTACCCATTTTCCTGCTCATCGCCTCCGGTCTCGCTGTGGCTGCCGTGGGGCGGCTTGGCGGACTCAGCGCAGTCGTCGACGTGGTGCGTGGCAGGCATATGAGCACAGCAGCGGCCGATGCAGACACCGGCGCGGTGCAGGCTCGCCCAAGAGACCCGCGCTTACCGGCACCCGCGGGGATGAGTCATGTCATGCCTGAAGCCGTTCCACTTGCCCTGCTGCTGCCCCCGGGCAGAGAAGCATGGGCACGCGACTCAGGACTGGCCGCTGAACTGGACAAGGAAGTCTTCCTGCGACTGGGCATGAAGATACCTGCCATTGAAATCCGCGAAAGCGCAGGCGTTGCGGCCGAACGTATCGTGGTGCTGGTCAACGAGATCCAGGCCGGCAGCATCCGCGTTTCGTTTGGACAAAGTCGGATCACCTCAGATGCAGAGATGCTGCTGGCCTGTGGCGTACCCGTCGTGGATCTGTCGCAGGACAATGACCGTTCGCTGTGGGTCGACAGGAGCGTGATCCAGTCCTTCTCTCCCGACCTGGACTTGTCGTTTGAAACGTACAGCGATGTGGAGGAAGTGACCGAACGATTCACCACCATAGTGGCTCGACACGTTTCAGAGCTTTTCGGTATTCAGGAAACCAAAAACCTGCTCGATCAGCTTGAAAACAAGTATCCGGAGCTGGTGAAAGAAACGATGCGCAATGCGCCTATGCAGCGAATTGCCAATGTGCTGCAACGCCTGATTGCCGAGCGGATATCCATCCGCAATCTCAAAAACATTCTTGAAGCCATTACTCAATGGGCTCCGAGAGAGCGCGACAACATCGTGCTGGTGGAGCACGTACGCAGCACGCTGGGCCGCTACATCACAGAGAAATTCAGTCATTACGACCGCCTCAATGTCCTGGTGCTCTCACCTCAGCACGAAGAACGGATCCGACGCGCCATACAGCAGACGGCCAACGGCACGTTCCTGAACCTTCCACCGTCCGACGCCGAGCGTATTTTGCAGGATCTGTCGGATCGACTGGAAGGCGTGTTCGTCTCGCTCGAAGACATCGTCATTCTTGCCTCAGCCGATGTCCGGCGATTCGTAAAGCGTGCCGTCGAAGCGCAGCACCCACAACTGGACGTCATTTCCTACAACGAAATCACCGATCAATCCCGCATAAACATGCTTAACACTATTTGAGGACATCGTGCCCGTAAACCTGGTTGAACTCATTCAAGACACCTTGAGCCATGTCAAAGATAGCCACCGTATCATCGAAGACCTTGACCCACACGCGCCGGTCGAACTTCATTTCGGCAACACGCCTGTCATCCGTGTCACGCAATTGGAAGACGACGAGATTCAGTTGATCTCGCGACTGACCCTTCATGAAGGTTTACCAGCCAGTGCCAATACGCTGGCCATTATCGAGATCGCGTCAGCGCCCGCCGCCTGGGCCACGCACGGCTGTATATCGTTGCTGGACATTGGCGGCCAACTGCATCTGCACGCCATCGTTGCGAAGCCCTATCTTGCCGATGGCAACATGTTCTCGGTCTCATTGGCGGGGTTCTACGACCGTCTCTACGATATCTGCCAGGCGATGAAGGGATGAGCTCTACGCGCCATCCTGCCTGGCTCAGGCACAGCGCCCGCATGACTCGTCTGAACGGATCGGTCATTCATGCGCCACTGCGCCAAACGTTTGTGGGTGAGCGCTGTGACGTGCTGGCAAACCCGCAACGCGCCGACTCCCTTCTGTGTCAGGCACAAACCATTGGTTTCAACGAACAAGACGCCATCTTGAGCCTGCTGGGCGACACACAAGGCATCCCTCGCGGCGCATGGGTGGTCCCCTCCGGGCATAGTTCCCGGATTGAAGTGGATGCCAACACACTGGGCTCTGTTCTGGAC
>JAEYZR010000142.1 GCA_023427945.1 Pseudomonadota bacterium
TTGGTGTACTCCCCTATCTGCTCATGGCCCCAAGCTGAGCATGACGGTGTTATGCTTAACCCCTGATTACTCCATCACAGGGTCTGCCCGGCAGGCCGCAGTCGTCTGACCTTCCCTGTCGACCATCCGAGAACAAGCACCATGAACGAGAACATCAAACACGTCAGCGACGCGAGTTTCGACGTTGACGTACTGCAAGCCGACAAGCCTGTGCTGGTCGATTATTGGGCCCCCTGGTGTGGCCCGTGCAAAATGATTGCCCCCATGCTCGAAGAAGTCGCCACGCAGTATGCCGACAAGCTCACGATCGTGAAAATCAACGTCGACGACAACCAGGACGTGCCGGCCAAGTTCGGTATTCGTGGCATCCCGACGCTCATGCTGTTCAAGAACGGCGAAGCGGCCGCCACCAAGGTCGGTGCATTGTCGAAGTCGCAACTGACGGCATTCCTCGACAGCGCCATCTGATCACGTCTGATTGAATCTGCCGCGCGGGCCCGTCCGAGGCCCGCCACTCACTCTCCAACATCCTTGATTCCCTCCCCCACGCAATGCACTTGAACGAACTGAAGGCTCTGCACGTTTCGCAGCTGCTTGAAATGGCTGCCACGCTTGACATCGACAACGCCAACCGCCTGCGCAAGCAGGAATTGATGTTTACGATCATGAAGCGTCGGGCCAAGCAAGGCGAACAGATTTTTGGCGACGGCGTTCTCGAAGTCCTGCCTGACGGCTTTGGCTTCCTGCGCTCACCCGACACCTCTTATCTCGCCAGCACGGACGATATTTATATCTCGCCCTCGCAGATCCGGCGCTTCAACCTGCACACCGGCGACTCGATCGAAGGCGAGGTCCGGGTACCCAAGGATGGCGAGCGTTATTTCGCACTGGTGAAAGTGGACAAGGTCAACGGGGTTGCGCCTGAACAGATCAAACACCGGATCATGTTCGAGAACCTGACGCCGCTGCATCCGAACAAGCCGATGTGTCTCGAGCGCGATATCAAGAGCGAAGAGAACCTGACCGGACGCATCCTGGACATTTTTGCCCCGCTGGGCAAAGGTCAGCGCGGTCTGATCGTGGCCAGCCCCAAGTCGGGCAAAACGGTGATGATGCAGCACATTGCGCATGCCATCACCACCAACTTCCCCGACGCGGTCATGATCGTGCTGCTCGTGGACGAACGTCCGGAAGAAGTGACGGAAATGCAGCGCACGGTGCGCGGTGAAGTCGTTGCCTCCACATTCGACGAACCCGCCACGCGCCACGTTCAGGTCGCCGAAATGGTGATCGAAAAAGCCAAGCGTCTGGTGGAAATGAAGAAGGATGTGGTCATCCTGCTGGACTCCATCACGCGTCTGGCGCGCGCCTACAACACCGTTGTGCCGGCCTCGGGCAAAGTGCTGACGGGCGGTGTCGATGCCAACGCCCTGCAACGCCCCAAGCGCTTCTTCGGGGCCGCACGCAACCTGGAAGAAGGCGGCTCCCTGACCATCATCGGTACGGCCCTGATCGAAACCGGCAGCCGCATGGATGAAGTGATCTACGAAGAATTCAAGGGTACCGGCAACTCGGAAATCCACCTCGAGCGCCGTCTGGCCGAAAAACGCGTCTACCCGGCCATCAACCTGAACAAGTCCGGCACGCGCCGCGAAGAATTGCTGATCAAGTCCGATGTGCTGCAGAAAGTCTGGGTGTTGCGCAAGTTCATCCATGACATGGATGAAATCCAGGCTATGGAATTCATCATGGACAAGATGCGCGCCACCAAGAACAATGCCGAATTCTTCGACATGATGAAGAAGTGATCGGCCTGCTCAAGGCTCGATGACAGGGGCACTGCGGCGTGGCGTCGCGGTGCCTTTTTCTTTGGGTGGCGCACCGATCTCTTCGATCGTGGAGTCTTCCCACGGTCCGCTCAGGCGATAACGCTGGATGAGCGCGGCCTCCAGGGGGACCCTGAGCAGCCATTGCGCCAGAAGCGCACCCGCGCCCAGCACGGGGTTGGCCACCAGGCCGACCACCAGGGCCGCTCCGCTGGCATCCAGCTTGGGCAGCACTTCGGCGCGCATATCCCACGTGCGTTCACCGACATCGGATTCACCCACCAGTTTCACGCGGGCCACGGGACCGTCGATGGCGTAGTCGTCCACACGCAAGATGCCCTTGTCCAGCCGCAGGTGGCTCTTGATCTCGTCAAACGGGAAACCACCCTTGGCCAGGCCCGTGGGATCGGCCTTGAGCGTGGCAATGCGCGGCAATGACTGAAGCGAGAACAGTTCGAGGACCTTGACCGTATTCGATTGGACCTGCGGCAGACGCCCCTTGCGCAGGTCCACATCCAGATCGCCGTCGATGTCCTTGAAACGGTGCGTCCACGGAGAGTTGCGCCAGGTGATCCGCGCATCGATGGTGCCCTCGCCCGCCCGCACCATGTCGGGATGGCCCAGGCGGCCAAGCAGGTGACCCAGATCGCGCACATCGAGCCGTATGACGGCAGCCAGGCCCCGATCCTCGCCGCGCGCGGTCCACATGCCATTCATGTCCATGTCGGCATCTGGATTGGTCAGACGCATGGTGTCCAGACGCCATTGCGCGCCATTGTTCAAATTGGTACCCGACAGCATGAGTGTGCCCAGCGGCCGCTCATACACCGTCAGTGCATCGACTGACAGATCGATGGCAGGAATGCTGGAAATATCCTCGACGGCACGATCGGCCACTTCTCTGGCGGCCATCTCCCGCTCGGCTTCAGGCGCATCGGAAGGCTCCAGTGAAAGATGACTCAAATGAGCCACGACTTTGCCTGCATCGGCATGCCCGACCCCGCGCCAGCCCACGCGCCCCTGCGCCTGACGCGATGCCAGCGTAGCTGTCCAATCCAGCCCCTTGCCTTCTGAAAGGCTATCCTTGCGGGCACGCAGCTCGAGGTCGTCCAGTACGAATCTGCCGATCACGAGATGGCCCACCTGCAGATGAAGATCCCGCTGTGGCCCGATCATCGCGCGGGTCGAAGATGTAGAACAGGGTGAGCCCGCCGTGATCGAACCTGAACCGGCACAAGTCCGGGCACTGGCCTGCGATTCACCAGATGGCTCAGGATCGAGATCGCCCAGCAGATCACGCCAGGGCAGACTGTCGGTACGGTCCAGGCGAACATCCACCCTGAGCCCCGCCGTCGGCAGCACCAAGGGTCGGTCGATCGCCACTGCGGCACGCGCAATCTGCGGCGCATTCACATCGCGCCGGGCACCCTGCTCGATTCGCAGGCGGTTGGACTGGTTCAGGACCACCTCCAGTGCGCCGGTTCGCGCCTGCGACCCGTGGGTCCGCCAGGTCGCCCGCAATGGCATGGCGGTGCGCGCCGGCTTGCCCAGCGGTGCCGGCAGATCCATGGCCAATCCCAACAGATCACTGCTGACATCAACGTTCACCCCACCACCGGCGACCTGCGCAATGGTCGCGCGATAGCCCAGCTCGCCGTCGAAACGCTTGAGCATTGCGGAATGGCCTTCATCCCACTCACGAAGGGCCTTCATGTCTGCACGACCGGTCAGCGTCAGGCGTCGATCTCCGGCGCCCACCACGCCGCTTGCCGCAACCGGGCCGCCCAGCCACTGCCCCTTGAGATCCACGGCCCTGACTTGATCACGGGTAAATATCACTTTGCCGTTGACCTGACGAACCTGGGGCAACTTGGGATCCAGGCCGACATCGGCGCGATCGAAATTGACCTCTCCCCTTAGCGCCATCTGCGAGGCGCGCGCCAGGGGGATGTTCAGCACCAGCGGCATGTGGACTGAGCCACTTCCGCGCATCGGCCGGAAAACGCCATCAGTCAGACCATCCAGTGCAGACCCGTTCAGCAGCGCGAGATAGCCCGGAACATCGCCCCGTGTCTGACCATCCAGTACCAGCAAGGCGTCCTGGGCCATATCGTCGATATGCGCCACCACCGGCCCCACATCGACCGACGCAGAATGGCCAGGCAGGCGCGCAATGCCGGTATCGGCCAGTATCGTCAGGGCAGTACGGTCTATGGCGAACCGTCCATTCAGGGATTCGATACGTGGCCAGGCTGCGCTATGCCCTTCCTTGTGCCACTCAGGCAGATAATCCAGCGTGGCATCGACTATCTTGCCTTCCACGGAAAAACGCCCGGCATCGGCATCCTGCCCATCGTAAGGGAACGCTGCCAGCGGGCCGTGTACTTCCAGCGTGCCAGGGCGGACCTCTCCGGCCAGCAGCGCCTGCCCCAGCCAATGCCTGACATCGCCATCGATGGTGCGCGGCAAGTACTTGTGAATGGCACTCATGCGGGCGTGTTCGAACTGCACATCCAGATCGAGCCTGCCCAGCGGTGCGTCGGTGACGTTTGTCCATTTTCCATGCAGGGTGGCCGCGACATCTGTGCTCTGCACGCGTGCCTGGCTCACAGTGGCCACGAAACCGCCCTGGGGATCGCGCACGATCCTGCCTATGGCGCTGGCCTGCGCCGCTTGCCAGGGTTCGCTCTCGAACCATGTCGGCAAGGCAATCGTCAGGTCTTGTACCGTCACTTCGCCGTTCAGGCCTTCGGAGGCATCCGCGCCACCGGAAGGCACCATCCACGCCGCCGGCAGCACATTGCCTGCCGCGCCGCTGAACGTTGCACGCAGGTCCTTGCCCTGCACCCGCTGTCCATCGGGCGCGCGCCAGGTCAGGTCACGCGCACTGACATCAGTCCTGATCTCGCCGATCTTGCCCCCGACGAGCTCGGCCCAGCCTCGCGCCGACATCGCGCCCGACCACTGATGCACGTCGATCCAGGGAGCCAGGCGCTCGACCTGAACCTGATCGACCTCCGCGTATATCGTGCCGTGTTCTTCGCTGGCCGACATGGCCGGATTGCCGAACAGTGCAGCGTCGATATCGGCGGTCACGTTGATCGGACCGCTTATGTGTTCAAAGGGTGTGGCCGTCAGCGAAAACTGGTGCCGGGTGTCCGAGTTGCGCAACGCAAGCGTGACCTGCTCGAAAGTCAGGTCTGGTGCATCGCGGCGCTGTTCATTGCGCCAATGCAGCGTCGCATCCTCGAGCGTGACTTCGCCCTGGTGGCGCAACCACTGCAGAACAGGGCTGTCGCCAAGTTGGGCAGGAGACTGCGCACCTGCCAGATCGATCGCCTGGCCGGCCACCCGCAACTCGTTACCCTTCGTCCAGGTGGCCGTGAGTTCCACCCCCTGGGCCGACAGATACGAAAACCGGGGCTCGCCGACAATGAACGAGCGCCATCGCAGCTCGGCCACCAGGCGAGGCACGACCAGTGCGGGCATGTCGGACTGGTGCGTGGTATCGCGAACCTGGACATCGGTGAAGTCAAAGCGCGGACGCCACCCCCGCCAACGCCCGGAAATCGAACCGATGGTGACCTCGCTGTCGGTCATCTTGCCGGCATAGGCAGCTATGGGCTCACGCCAGCGATCGATCTGCGGCAAGAGCAAGAACCGGGCTGCCAGCACCGCGCCGCATACCAACAGCACTATGCTGACGATCAGCCAGTAAAAGCAGCGCAGGACGGAAACTCGAATCAACACAGGTGGCAAGGAAGTGCAAAAAGTGGCGTTGCAACCTGATTTTGATTGCATTACGTTAGGAGAATCACTTATACCTGAATCCCTGTTTTCACCAATGCCCGACACCTTACAACATATGTCGAATCGCGATTACCTGGCAGAGGCCGCCATCTGGTCTGGCCACCTGCGCCGCCGCATCGATGCGCGTGCCGATCTGCGCCTATGGCTGACAGACCACGCCACGCATGAAGTCACCCCGGAAGGCGTCACGGCCTGGTTCGAACAGGAGTCCGGCCAGCCGGCGAGCACCGCCTTACCTGTAGAAACATGTCGTTCGTCGCTGCGACGGCTTCGAGAAAAGGTTTTTGCCCTGATGATCGTGCGCGATCATGCCGGCTTCGCGGCGCTGGAAGAAGTCGTAGGGGCCATGACGGCTCTGGCCGACCTGGCAGTGCGCCAGGCCTACATGACCGTGGCGACCGAACTTGCCGAAGCGCACGGAACGCCGCTGGATACCAACGGCCTGCCGCAGGAAATGCTGATCGTCGGCATGGGCAAGCTTGGCGGAAAGGAGCTGAACGTATCCTCGGACATCGACCTGGTGATGCTCTACGGCGAAGAAGGCGAAACGGCCGGCCCCCGCAAACTCAGTCACCACGAATTCTACGGAAGGTTGACGCGGCGGATGATGCCCATCATTTCCGAGGTCGATCAGGATGGACAGGTCTTTCGTTGCGACCTGCGGCTGCGCCCGGACGGTGATTCGGGCCCCCTGGCGTGGAGCCTGGAGGCCTTCGAGAACTACCTGGTGGCGCAAGGCCGGGAATGGGAACGTTACGCCTGGTTGAAGGGTCGGGTGATCGAGGCCCGGGCCTTCGAAGGGTCGGAACCTGCCGAACAATTACGTGTGCTGGAAAGCCTGCGGCGGGCTTTCGTCTACCGCAAATACTTCGACTTCGACGCCCTGGCTGCCCTGCGCGACCTGCGCGAGCGCATTCGCCAGGACTGGGAGCGTCGTGCCATCGCGCGCAACGGTGTGGACAGTCAGAACAACATCAAGCTGGGTGACGGTGGCATTCGGGAAATCGAGTTCGTGGTTCAGCTTTCCCAACTGATCCGCGGAGGCCGCATGCCCGCGCTGCAAAAGCGCGGCTTGCTCAAGGCCCTGCACGCCGAGCGCGATGCCGGATTGATTTCGCCAGACGATGCGCAGACACTGGAGCAGGCCTACCGCTTCCTGCGCCGCACCGAACACGCTTTGCAGTACAGAGAGGACGAGCAGACGCATCTGCTGCCCGTACAGCCCGATTTGCGCGCCGGGCTGGCGCGTGCGCTGGGCCTGACGCCCGAAGCCTTCGAGACCACGCTCGCCCTGCATCGGCAAAACGTCGAGCAGCGCTTTCGCAATGCTTTCCGTCTGGCCGGCATGGATGACGAAACAAGCGAGACGCCTCGGGTCACGCCGCTGAAAGGCGACTGCATCTCCGACCTGTCGGCACAGATCACCGAGTCCATGGGCGAGGACGCCGAAGCGCTGATGGCACGCGCCGAAGCCTTGCTCACGGGGCATCGCATACGCAGCCTGCCGGAGACCAGCCGCAAGCGCGTGGAAGCCCTGTTGCCTGCTGCCGTGCGGGCCGCACAAGCCACCCCTGCCCCGATGCAGGCCGCCACCCGCCTGTTCGACCTGATCGAGACCGTCTCCCAGCGCAGCGCCTATCTTGCGCTGCTTGCCGAGTACCCGGACACCCTCGCACGCGTTGCCCGCATGATGGCTGCCAGTCCCTGGGCCGCCCAATACCTGACCCAGCATCCGTTGCTGCTGGACAGCCTGATCGACTGGCGCACCTTGTTCGAACCGGTCGATTTCGCGCAGATCTCACGCCAACTGGCGGCCGATCTGGACGCCTGCCTGCTGGACGACGGTTCGCCCGATATCGAACGGCAGATGAATCTGATGCGTGACGTTCAGCGCCAGATCAGCTTCCAGTTGCTCGCGCAGGACCTGGAAGGCGAACTGACCGTGGAAAAACTCGCCGACCAGTTATCTGCCCTGGCGGACATGCTGCTGGCCCACGCCATCGAACGCACCTGGCCCCTGGTCAACAAGGTGGAAGGTGCCCGCCCGCGCTTTGCCGTGATTGCCTACGGCAAACTGGGTGGCAAGGAACTGGGTTACGCCTCCGATCTGGACCTGGTGTTCCTGTTCGACGACGATCGCGACGATGCATCCGAAGTCTACGCAAAACTGGGACGCCGCATGACCTCGTGGCTCTCCACGATGACCTCTTCGGGGAGGCTGTACGAAGTCGACCTGCGCCTGCGACCGGACGGCGACGCGGGTCTGCTGGCCGTGTCGCTGGAAGCCTTCGAGCAATACCAGCGCACACACGCCTGGCCGTGGGAACACCAGGCCCTCACACGGGCGCGCCTGGCCGCAGGCAGCGACGAAGTCGGCGCCGCGTTCGAGCGCATACGCCGCGAGATCCTGGTCATGCCTCGCGACCGCGAGGTGCTCAGGCAGGAAGTGCGCACCATGCGCGACAAGATCAGCGCCGGCCATCGCAACCCGACCGAACTGTTCGACGTCAAGCACGACCGTGGCGGCATGGTGGATATCGAATTCACCACTCAATACCTGGTTCTGGCCCACGCCTGCGAACACCCGGAACTGGCTGAAAACCTGGGTAACATCACACTCTTGAAACTTGCCGCGGCGGCAGGATTGATCGATGGCGATCTGGCGGTGAGCGCCGGCGATGTCTATCGCATGCTGCGCCGCCTGCAACACCAGGCACGCCTGCGTGGACTGGAAAAAGCCAGAGTGCTGCCCGGCGAACTGGGACAGGCGCGCGATGTGGTGCATACCCTCTGGCAAACCGTATTCGAGCCGCGCTGAGCACGATATCAGGCGCCCGGAAGATGTAAACCGCCGGGCACGTTAAAATGATGTTTTATATCGTTTTGACGAGCCAGCCATGTCGGAATTCGTCCGCCCTGTTCTCGATCTGCCCGAAGGCCGCAGCAAAGTGCTCATGCACTCGTGCTGCGCGCCCTGTTCCGGCGAGGTCATGGAAGCCATGCACGCTTCGGGCATCGACTATGCCATCTATTTCTACAACCCCAATATCCACCCGGTGAAGGAATACGAGATTCGCAAGCAGGAGAACATCCGCTTTGCCGAAAAACACAATATTCCGTTCATCGACGCCGACTACGACATGCACAACTGGTTCGAGCGCGTCAAGGGCCTGGAAAACACGCCGGAGCGCGGAGAGCGCTGCACCAAATGCTTCGACATGCGGTTCGAGCGTACCGCGCTCTACGCACACGAGCACGGCTACGACACCATCACCAGTTCCCTGGGCATTTCGCGCTGGAAGGACATGAACCAGATCAACGGCTGCGGCGAGCGCGCTGCTGCCCGCTATGACGACCTGGTGTACTGGACCTACAACTGGCGTAAAGGGGGCGGATCAGCACGCATGATCGAAATCAGCAAACGCGAGAATTTCTACCAGCAGGAGTACTGCGGCTGCGTATATTCCCTGCGCGACACCAACCGCCATCGTCGTTCGCAAGGACGCGAACGCATTCACATTGGTGTGAAGTTCTACGGCAAAGAGCACATCATCAGCGACGAAACGCTGTAGCCCCATGAAAATCGCCAGTCAGGCGAAGCCGCAAGCGGCACCACCTGACTGGCGAACACGCCTCGCCCATCAGTCGAGCGTTACTGCAGCGTGCGGTCGAAAGAAAACACCCCATCCTTGAAATCGACCGGCACCACGTCGTTGGGACCGAACTTGCCTTGCAGCAGCAATTTCGCCACGGGGTTCTCGATACTTTGCTGGATGGCACGCTTGAGCGGACGTGCCCCATACACGGGGTCAAAACCGCTGCGCGCAATTTCAGCCAGTGCCGCATCGCTCACGTCCAGCAACATTTCCTGAGCGGCCAATCGCTTGCGCAGATGGTCGAGCTGAATGCTGGCAATCGCTTCGATGTGACGTGCGTCCAAAGCGTGAAACACAACGACCTCGTCGATCCGGTTCAGGAACTCGGGGCGGAAGCTGTTCTTCAACTCCTCCCATACCACTGCCTTGACCGCCTCGTACGGTTCGCCGGCCATGTTCTGGATATGCTGCGAACCCAGGTTGGATGTCATGACGATCACCGTATTGCGGAAGTCCACCGTACGTCCCTGGCCATCGGTCAACCTGCCGTCATCGAGCACCTGAAGCAGTACGTTGAAGACATCCGGGTGCGCCTTCTCGACCTCGTCAAGCAGGATGACACTGTACGGTTTACGCCGCACGGCTTCGGTCAGGTAACCCCCTTCTTCGTAGCCCACGTATCCCGGCGGCGCACCAATCAGGCGCGCCACGGAATGCTTCTCCATGAATTCGCTCATGTCGATGCGCACGAGGTGTTCGGACGAATCGAACAGGAAATCGGCCAGTGCACGGGTCAGCTCGGTCTTGCCCACGCCAGTCGGCCCCAGGAACAGGAACGATCCGTTCGGCCGCGAAGGATCGGCAAGCCCCGAACGTGAGCGACGGATCGCATCGGCCACCAGGCTGACTGCCTCGTCCTGCCCGACCACGCGCTTGTGCAACGCATCTTCCATGTGCAACAGCTTGTCGCGCTCGCCCTGCATCATCTTGGAGACGGGAATGCCGGTGGCGCGCGAAACGACTTCGGCAATTTCCTCGGCACCGACTTCGGTGCGAAGCAGACGCGGTTTGCTCGCCGCATCGGCGTTGGCATCATCCGACGAAAGCTGCTCGGCAGCATGCAGTCGTGCCTCCAGATCCGGCAGTCGTCCATACTGCAACTCCGCAAGCTTGTCGTACTGCCCCTTGCGCTGCAGTTCAGCCATTTCCGCACGGGCGCGCTCGATCTCTTCCTTGATCGACTGCGTGCCCTGCACTGCGGCTTTCTCCGACTTCCAGATTTCTTCGAAGTCGTTGTACTCGCGCTGCAGCTTCTCGAGCTCCTCCTCGATCACCAGCAAACGGCGCTTGGAGCTGTCGTCGGTTTCCCGTTTGACAGCCTCACGCTCGATCTTCAACTGGATGATGCGACGATCGAGCCGATCCATGACTTCGGGCTTGGAGTCGATCTCCATACGGATACGCGCCGCAGCCTCATCGATCAGATCGATGGCTTTGTCGGGCAAAAAGCGGTCGGTGATGTAGCGATGGGACAGCTCGGCCGCGGCCACGATGGCCGGATCAGTGATGGCCACACCGTGATGCAGCTCATAGCGCTCCTGCAAACCACGCAAGATTGCAATCGTGGATTCCACATCGGGTTCGCCCACGAGCACCTTCTGGAAACGACGCTCCAGCGCGGCATCTTTCTCGACGTACTTGCGGTATTCGTCCAGCGTGGTCGCGCCTATGCAATGCAGCTCGCCCCGCGCCAGCGCGGGCTTGAGCATATTGCCCGCGTCCATCGCGCCCTCGGCCTTGCCTGCACCCACCATCGTGTGCAACTCATCAATGAAAATGATGCTGCTGCCGTCGTCCTGAGCCAGCTCCTTGAGAACGGATTTCAGGCGCTCCTCGAATTCACCACGGAATTTTGCACCGGCAAGCAAGGCGGCCATATCCAGGGACAGCAGGCGTTTACCCCGCAGCGTCTCGGGTACCTCATCGTTGATGATGCGCTGGGCAAGCCCTTCGACGATGGCGGTCTTGCCCACGCCAGGCTCTCCGATGAGCACCGGATTGTTCTTGGTACGTCGTTGCAGAATCTGCATGGTGCGACGGATTTCGTCGTCGCGGCCGATCACCGGGTCCAGCTTGCCTTCGCGAGCCAATGCCGTCATGTCGATGGTGTACTTGGACAGGGCCTCACGATTGGACTCGCCTTCGGCACCGGTCACGTTTTCGCCACCACGCACCGCATCCACAGCGGCTTCCAGCGCCTTCTTCTGCAGACCGGCCTCTCGCAGGATGCGACCGGCCGCACCTTTGTCGTCGGCCAGGGCAAGCAGGAACAGTTCGCTGGCGATATAGGTGTCGCCGCGCTTGGCTGCCTCTTTGTCGGTACGCGTGAGGACGGCCTGCAGCTCGCGGCTGATCTGGATATTGCCATCGCCATTCTGGACCTGCGGAAGCGCCTGCATGGCCTCTGTCAGCGCAGGCTGCAGCCGGTTGACTGCCACGCCAGCTCGGGCGAGCAGACTTCCCGCGCCACTCTCGCCATCGGCCAGCAAGGCCGACAGCACGTGGATGGGCTCGATGTAGGGGTGATCCTGGCGGGCGGCGGCACTCTGTGCGTCACCCAATGCTTGTTGGAATTTTGTCGTCAGTTTGTCGAATCGCATATTGATCTCGATCGGATTGGGGGCCGGATCAGACCGGCGGATGTTCACAAGATGTGGGCTGAAGCGCGAATTTCAATCTCTTTACCTCACAAGATACATCAGGTCCATTGCGCGGTAACAAACGCTGATCAATTCACCTGGGCTCATCCGGGTCTTGGATGTACACGCCTGATCGACGCCTGCCATCGTCCGGCAAAACGCCATCACACCGTCGTAGGCGTGGGACGACACACAAAAAGCCCCCGCCAAAATGAAAGAGCCCCAAGAGATAGACGCGTATCCATCCTTGGGGCTCAGCTCAATGAGCGGGGGCATTTTTAGTGCCGGATCGGCTGCTGACCTGGAAAGCGATCAGCGGCTGGCTTCAGCCATTCAGCGTTTGTCGCGCGGGGGCACGGGGCGCGTCTGCTCGCCGGTGAACAACTGACGGGGACGACCGATCTTGTAGTCGGGATCGGACAGCATCTCGTTCCATTGTGCGATCCAGCCGACGGTACGCGCCAGCGCAAAAATCGCGGTGAACAGCGAGGTCGGAATGCCGATTGCGCGCTGCACGATACCCGAATAGAAATCCACGTTCGGGTAGAGCTTGCGCTCGACGAAGTAAGGATCGGACAACGCGATGCGCTCGAGCTCCATGGCCAGCTTGAACAAGGGATCCTCTTTCAGGCCCAGTGCTTCCAGAACTTCCTTGCAGGTTTCCTGCATCAGCTTGGCGCGCGGATCGTAGTTCTTGTAGACACGGTGACCAAAGCCCATCAGGCGTACGCCCGACGACTTGTCCTTCACCTTTTCCATGAACTCGCCGACCTTCTCGACACCGCCGTTGGCTTGCAGTTCTTCGAGCATCTGCAGGCAAGCTTCGTTGGCGCCGCCGTGGGCCGGCCCCCACAGGCACGCAACACCAGCAGCGATAGCGGCAAACGGGTTGGTGCCCGACGAGCCGCACAGGCGAACCGTCGAAGTCGATGCGTTCTGCTCGTGATCGGCGTGCAGAATGAAAATGCGGTCCAGTGCCCGTTCGACCACGGGGTTGACCTTGTATTCCTCGCACGGGGTGGCGAACATCATGCGCAGGAAATTGCCCGTGTAGGACAGATTGTTCTGCGGATAGACGATCGGCTGACCTTGCGAATACTTGTATGCCATGGCGACCAGCGTCGGCATCTTGGCAATCAGACGGATGGCCGAGACGTGGCGATGGCGCGGATTGGTGATGTCCGTGGAGTCGTGGTAGAACGCCGAGAGAGCACCCACCAGGCCGGTGAGTATGGCCATGGGGTGAGCATCACGACGGAAGCCGCGCAGGAACTGATGCAATTGCTCGTTGACCAGCGTGTGATGCGTGACCTGGTAATCGAACTCCTTCTTTTCGTCCTTGTTCGGCAATTCACCATTCAAGACCAGATAGCAGATGTCCAGGAAGTCGCAACCGACCGCCAGCTCTTCAATCGGATAGCCGCGATAAAGCAGTTCGCCTTTGTCGCCATCGATGTAAGTGATCGCCGATTCGCAGGCTGCCGTCGACATGAAGCCAGGGTCGAACGTAAACATGCCGGTCTGACCATACAGTTTACGGATGTCAATGACGTCCGGGCCAACTGTGCCGGTGTATACCGGAAACTCGACTGATTTACTGCCGTCCGAAAACGATAGGGTAGCTTTCTTGTCTGACAATTTCATCGTTTCTTCCTCACAAATGTTATAGCGATCGCATCTTTCCGACGATGTCCCGCAGCACTGGCGTGTCGTACTCACCGTCGAGTTCTGCCCGACTGAGAAGCACGTCCAGCAATTCGTTGTCACCCATTTCGAACAACACGGTCAGTGCGGAGACATCCTCTTGGGTCAGCTCTCGCTCATAGGCGTCCAGATACTTCGTAATGATCAAGTCGTTTTCGAGCAGGCCGCGACGAGCGCGCCAGCGTATGCGAGCGCGTTCGAGATCGGTCAGGGCGCTCATTGACGAACTCCCATCAGACAGCTCGCCTGACCATCAATTCCTTGATCTTGCCGATCGCCTTGGTCGGGTTCAGGCCTTTCGGACAGACGTCGACGCAGTTCATGATCGTGTGGCAGCGGAACAGGCGATAAGGATCTTCCAGATCGTCAAGGCGTTCGCGGGTGGATTCGTCACGACTGTCGGCGATGAACCGATAGGCCTGCAGCAAGCCTGCCGGTCCGACGAACTTGTCGGGGTTCCACCAGAACGACGGGCACGAGGTGGAGCAGCAGGCGCACAGAATGCATTCGTACAGGCCATCGAGTTCTTCGCGTGCCTCAGGCGTCTGCAACCGCTCTTTCTCGGGCGGTGGCGTGTCGTTGATGAGGTAAGGCTTGATCGAATGGTACTGATTGAAAAAGTGCGTCATGTCCACGATCAGATCGCGAATGACGGGCAGTCCGGGCAACGGCTTCAGGACAATCGGCTCTTTCAGCTCACGCAGGTTAGTGGTACAGGCAAGACCGTTCTTCCCGTTGATGTTCATGGCGTCGGAGCCGCAGACACCTTCGCGGCAGGAACGGCGCAATGCCAGGCTGTCATCGACGTCGTTTTTGATGCGAACGAGCGCATCAAGCAGCATCTTGTCCGTAGGCGCGAGCTCCACGTCCAGTTTCTGCATGTACGGGCGCTCGTCCTTGTCGGGGTCGTAGCGATAGATCTCGAACTTCACAATACGTTTGGCACTCATACCGGCATCCTGCTTAGAAAGTACGCGCTTTTGGCGGGAAGGAGTCGACCGTCAACGGATTCATCTGAACGGGTTTGTAGTCCAGACGGCTGCCTTCGGAATAGAACAAGGTGTGCTTGAGCCAGTTCTCGTCATCACGGGCAGGATGATCGTCCAGGGCATGCGCACCGCGACTTTCCTTGCGGGCAGCTGCCGAGTTGATCGTCGCACGCGCGATTTCGGTCATGTTGGCCAGTTCGAGCGCTTCGATCCGGGCGGTGTTGAAGACCTTGGACTTGTCGTCGAACGAAATGTGCTCGGCCTGCTTGGCCAGTTCCTCGATCTGACCCACGCCTTCGTTGAGCAGCTTGAGCGTGCGGAACACGCCGCAGTGGGCCTGCATGGAAGCGCGGATGGCGTTACCCACGTACTGGGTTTTCTCGCCGTTCTTGCGCGACTCGAGTGCATCGATACGAGCAATCGAGAAATCCAGCGACTCTTTGGGCACCGGCTGATGGTTGCGCTGGCGCTCGAGGTGCGAATTCACGATGTGGTTGCCCGCAGCGCGACCGAAGACGACCAGATCGAGCAGCGAATTCGTGCCCAGACGGTTGGCACCGTGCACCGACACTGCCGCGCACTCGCCAATCGCATACAGGCCATTGACGATCTTGTTTTCGCCATTGACCGTGGAGACGACCTGGCCATGATAGTTCGCCGGCACCCCACCCATCTGGTAGTGGATGGTGGGCACGACCGGAATCGGTTCCTTGATGGGATCGACGTTGCCGAACTTGATCGCGATCTCGCGGATGGAAGGCAGACGCTTGTTGATGACGTCGGCGCCCAGGTGATCGAGCTTGAGCACGACGTAGCTGCCATCGGGGCCACAACCGCGGCCTTCCTTGATTTCCTGGTCCATCGAGCGCGAGACGAAGTCGCGCGGTGCCAGATCTTTCAGCGTAGGCGCGTAACGCTCCATGAAACGTTCGCCATCCTTGTTCAACAGGATGCCGCCCTCGCCTCGCACGCCCTCGGTGATCAGCACGCCCGCACCGGCCACGCCGGTGGGGTGGAACTGCCAGAACTCCATGTCCTGCAGCGGCAGACCCGCACGAGCGGCCATGCCCAGACCGTCGCCGGTATTGATGAATGCGTTGGTCGATGCAGCCCAGATACGGCCTGCACCACCCGTTGCCAGCACGGTCGTCTTGGCCTCCAGCACGTAGACTTCGCCAGTTTCCATTTCCAGCGCCGTGACGCCCACGACGTCGCCGTCCTGGTTGCGCAGGAGATCCAGCGCCATCCACTCGACGAAAAACTGGGTACGCGCAGCGACGTTGCGCTGATAGAGCGTATGGAGCAATGCATGGCCGGTCCGGTCAGCCGCGGCACAGGCACGCTGCACAGGCTTTTCACCGAAGTTGGCCGTGTGGCCGCCGAAAGGACGCTGATAGATCGTGCCGTTGGCGTTACGATCGAAAGGCATCCCGAAATGCTCGAGCTCGTAGACTGCGTTGGGTGCCTCACGGCACATGAACTCGATGGCGTCCTGGTCGCCCAGCCAGTCCGACCCCTTGACGGTGTCATACATGTGCCAGTACCAGTTGTCTTCGCTCATGTTGCCCAGCGACGCACCGATACCGCCCTGGGCGGCAACCGTGTGCGAACGGGTGGGGAAGACTTTGGACAGAACGGCCACGGACAGACCGGCCTGAGCCAGTTGCAGCGAACAACGCATGCCGGCACCACCGGCGCCGACCACCACCACATCGAATTGGCGGCGCGGCAAATTTTGAGTGGAAGCAACCACGACTAGATACTCCAGAGGGATTTGACAAAATACGCCAGCGAACCCACCAGCCAGAGGATGGTGAACACGTGCAGGGCAAGACGCACGCCGACAGGCTTGACGTAGTCCATCCAGATGTCACGCACGCCGATCCAGGCGTGCCAGGCAAGAGAAACAAAAGCGAGCGTGGCCAGAATCTGGCCAAGCGGCAAGGTAAATACCGTGAACGCGAACAGCGCACGCCAGTTCTCGAACGTGAATGCCGGCATGGCCAGGGCCCCTACCAGCAGGACGATCGTGTACAAGGCGAGGATGACGGCAGTCAGGCGCTGCGCCAGAAAATCCTTCACGCCATAGCCCGCACCCACGACAAGGCGGGACGACCCATAATTCTTGGAAGCAGCCATTACCAGACTCCGAACAATTTGAGCGCAAACACCAGCGTCAGCGCCAGGCTTACACCGAACACCACACCCGCGCTTTTTCTGGACGCATCCTTGTCGATCCCGATGTGCAGATCGAGCAACAGGTAGCGGATGCCAGCACAGAAGTGGTGCAGATAGCCCCAGATCAAGGCCAGCAGAACCAGCTTGACCAGGATGTTGTCAACGAAGCCTGCCAATTGGTCAAAGCCCGCTTGCGAGGTCACGCTGGCCGAAAACAGCAGGATGACCAAGGGCAGACAGAGAAAAAGCAGTGCGCCACTGACGCGATGGAGGATGGACAATCTGCCTGCCAGGGGCAGGCGGTAGCTAAGGATCTGCGGTACGCTGATATTGCGAAACTGCGGACGCGGCTTGGCAGCTGAGTCGGACATGACGGCCTCGGGGGTTTCGGAACTGGGATACAAGGAAACGGAGTACTTCAAAAGCACGCTATTTTCGCTTAGGTGCACTGAATCATCAAATCACAAATAAATATCCTATTAATTCAGGCTATTGCGGTAATGATACCGGTCTGTCAGGTACCAACCGCGACGGACCTCAACCGGTCTGTCGCCATAGGTGTAGGAAATTCTGTCCGCCTGCAAGATAGGCGCACCGACTGCGAGATGAAGCATGGCGGCGATGTCTTCGTCAGCGGACACGGCCCGCAGCTTTTCATCGGCGCGCACCATGCTCACCCCGAACTCTGACTCGAACAGGGCATACAAAGGTACGCGATTATTATTCAGGACTTCTGCTGTCAGTCCCTTGAACAAGGTGCTGGGCAGCCATATGTCATCGACCACCGTAGGCGCGCCGCCGAAACCGAGCACCCGGCGTATGACAACCACGCTGTCGCCGGAGCGCAATTCCAGCGCCTTGGCAATCTCGGTACTGGCCCGCCCACGCCGGACATCGACGATACGCCCTTCGGCCCGCTCGCCCTCGCCTTCGTCATCGGGCGCCAGGCGCAGGAAACGATAACGCGTACGCGCTTCGTGGTGGGTGGACACAAACGTGCCTTTGCCCTGACGTCGCTGCAGCATGTGCTCGGCCGCCAGCTCATCGACAGCCTTGCGCACGGTGCCCTGGCTGACCTGGAAGCGCGCAGCAAGATCGAACTCGCTTGGTATCACTTCGCCCGGCTTCCACTCGCCCTTCTCCAGACTTTGCAGCAACAACATCTTGATCTGGCGATAGAGCGGGCTGAACGCGGCCGCGGCACCTTCCTGCCTGGGAGGCGAGCCTGTGCGCAACACTATTTCGGGCCGGGTTTCTGACATCTCTATATTTTGACACAGCGCAGCAAGATGTGTCCAACGTCTTATGTCTTATATAAGATATAAGAGCAATTGACGTTTACGTCATTTCACACTAGGATTCTGCCCAACGTTTACACTAGCGGACGAGCTTTTTTCGACCCTGAAACATCATCACGGAGAACATTCATGTCCAAGCCTGCCAAGCGTGTTGCCGTTACCGGCGCAGCCGGTCAGATCGGTTACGCCTTGCTGTTCCGCATCGCCTCTGGCGAAATGCTGGGCAAAGACCAACCGGTCATCCTGCAACTGCTGGAAATCCCCGACGAAAAGGCCCAGAAAGCGCTTCAGGGCGTGATCATGGAACTGGACGATTGCGCCTTCCCGCTGCTGCAGGAAGTGACTGCGCACAGCGATCCGCGCACCGCTTTCAAGGACGCCGACGTTGCCCTGCTGGTCGGCGCGCGCCCCCGCGGCCCTGGCA
>JAEYZR010000214.1 GCA_023427945.1 Pseudomonadota bacterium
TTCCACATCCTTGTAGCCAGGGTCGGCAAAGTATCCACCGCACACTTGAGCGCCGCACTCCATGAGATGGCCAATAATCATTCCGCGAGCCATTTTTTCGGAGTCGTCCAGGGACCAGCCGAACTCATGGGCCAGGGGGCCGAGATAGAGGCACGCATCTGCGACCCGAGTCGTGAGCACGACGTCCGCGCCTTCATTGAGCGCGCGAACGATGCCCTCGCAGCCAAGATAAGCCTCGGCCGACACGATGTCTTCGCTGCTCTCGGCGATTTTTCTATCGTTCTCCAGAAACGAGAGTCCAAGCTCGGTAATCTTGTCGGTGAGAATCCCGCCTCGTACGGCGGCGATCTTCAGACCTTTTATTCCTTTCTGCTCAGCGAACGACTGAAGCCGTAGTGCAGCGGCGTCCGGATCGAGCCATCCCTGGTTGCTGATGATCTTGATCCCTTTCTCCTTACAAGCCTTGAGAATCGGACCTAGACGATCAATCAGGTATGGATCGTATGGCAAGGTGCTGTTGCCATCCTGCTTGGCAGCTTGCACTGCACTCATGGTGACTTCTGACATCGATTCGAAGCAGATGTAGTCCAACGCTCCTTGCTCCACCAGTGTTTCTGCGGGCCCGAAGCGATCGCGTGACCAAGCCGTGGCTGAACCCAGGCGAACCTTCTTTCCCTGGTTTTTTTTGCGGGAGGTTTCGTTCTGGGCATGCGCGATGGCGTCTTGGCCGGCTCGTTTCCTGGGGGGATGTCCGTCAGGAAGTGTTATCGGCAGTGTCAGCATCAGTGATGACAGGGCTTTGCCCGATTCTTCAAAGGCGAGCGTCCTGGAACGTCCTCCTTCCAGGACCTCATGAAGGACGAAGTTGAGCGCACCAATGCGGGGCGCTTCGTAGCGCTCGATGCCACCCTTTGTGATGGAGCCAAAGTGCGTTTGAATCGCGCTGACCGTGACTTGCTGTCGAAGCAGTTCGTAGTCGGCGATGTCATAGGCAATGATGGAAATCATGCTGCTGTTGCCTTTTTCGCCCGATCTCGAATGCGCGACTTCTCTCAACGTGGTGTTAGTGGTCACAGACACGATTCCTATGTGGGTTGCTCGATGGGATTACTGCGTGCTGGCGTTGGTCGCCTTGATCACTTCCGCCCATTTCTGAATATCCTGCTTCACAAAGTCTCTGAATTCGTCAGGGGAATTGCCCACCATGGTGAAACCTTGAGGCGCAAGTTGCTCTTTCAGCTTGGCATCGGCCGCTGCAGCGCGAACGGCCTGGTTGAGTTTGGCGACGATCTCTGGAGGCGTATGCGCAGGCGCGAACAATCCCATCCATGCGGTGGCATCGAAATCTGTGATCCCCTGCTCCATGGATGTCGGCACGTTCGGCAGGAGCGGGGTGCGAGTTGGCGCAAGCACTGCCAAGGCCTTGAGCTGGCCGGCGTTGATTTGCGACACCAGGGCTGGCACTTGATAGAAGAGAACTGGCACATGGCCCGCCATTGTGTCGGCAATGGCGCTGCCCACCTCTTTGTATGGCACGTGATTCAGTGGCGCATCGGTGCGCAGTTTCAGCAACTCACCGCCCATCTGGCCAGACGAGCCCACGCCGCCTGTGGCATAGGCCATGCCTTCTCGTGACTTGGCCAGCGCGACCAGCTCAGCGATGTTCGAAGCGGGAACATCCTTGTTCACTGCGAGCACGTTGGGGAAGTATGCAACCAGCGAGACAGGGGCAAAGTCCCGCAATACATCGTAGGCAAGATTCTTCATCATCGACTGGTTGATCGAGTGCGACGAAATAGTCCCCATGACCAGGGTGTGACCGTCTGGCGGTGCTTTGGCGACTTGGGCGCTGCCGATGGATCCGCCTGCGCCCGCCTTGTTTTCGACGATCACCGTCTGGCCAAACTGCTCGGACATGTGTCGCGCGACGATTCGTGTGAGGATGTCTGTGCTCGAGCCCGGTCCGTATGGAACGACGATGGTCACGGGTCTGGACGGATAGCTGATGGCTTGAGCGCTCACCGCACCAAAGGGAAAGACGAGTGCTGCGGCGAGCGCTGACAAGTGACGCGCGATGCCAAAGGCCGGGCGATGTTTCATCGTCTCCTCCTGGGAGTGCGCCAGTTCGTCTGGCAGTTTTATTTTGTGAACCTCCAATCATCTTATTCGGCACATATTGTCTTAACAAACGGTATATTCAGAACGATTGATAGCCGGAGACGATCAGTGAATGAAGCTTGGATACCGACTTTGCGTCGGCTCAACTTGAATCACCTGACAGCGTTCTGCGCGGTGGCGCAGCACTTGAGCTTTCGTGCGGCGGCCAAGGAACTGCATATCTCGCAGTCCGCGCTCAGTGTTCAGATCGCGCAGCTCGAGGCCGCGGTGGGGGTTCAACTGCTGCAGCGGAATACCCGGTCGGTTCTGCCTACTGCAGAGGGCGTGCGACTCAATGAGGTGTTCGAGCGCTCCGGCGTCGAGCTGGCACGTGTGATCACCCAGTTGAAAGAAGAGGGCCGCTTGAAAACCGGCGCCATCATGGTTGCCGTGTTGCCGTCCCTGGTGGCGACCTACATGTCTGTACTGCTGCCGGCATTCCGCTCGAATTTTCCAGGCATCACCGTGAGAGTGCGTGACTATGATTCGCGTCGCGCCTACGAGCAGATCAGTCAGGGGGCTGTCGATATGGGTGTACTGTCGCGAAGTCCGCGTGCGGCTGGGTTGCCTTTTCTATCCCTGTTCTGCGAGGATCTGCTCGCTGTCGTACCTGTCGACTACACGGAATTCGACGCGTTCGATGAGGTTGGCGTGGGGGACATGATCCATCGCCCGGTCTTGCTCAATCCGCCGGGGGTCGATCTGCGTGACCAGCTTGAGGTCTTGTTTCAGAGCGAGGGAAATGTGGTCGTCCCAGCGCAGGAACTAACTGGAACGTCGTCACTTGTAGCGTTGGTGTCTTCGGGGATGGGCGCGACTATTCTTCCTCGAAGCTCTCTGCACGGTCTGGATCTGCGGCGCTGTCGTTTGTTCCCGTTCAAGCCTGCTGCGTTTCGGGAAATCGGTGTTGTCACACCGCCCGGCCGCACGCTCTCGCCCGCTGCAGCTGCGTTCCGGGACTTTCTGGTCGAGCATGCTGCAACGGTAACCTTACCCGACCTGGCGGCGCCGCTTTCCTGATGATCAGGTGGCAGGGGCAGCGGATTCGCCCAGGCAACCATGCACCAGCTGGACCCAATACTCCGCGCCAAACAACAAGGCATCGTCATTGAAATCGTAATTGGGGGTGTGCACAGGGCGCACTGAACCGTCTGACGCAAAGCCGTTTCCAAGCCAGACGTAGGCACCTGGACGCTTCTCCAGCATGACGGCAAAGTCCTCAGCACCGGTCGAAGGTTTCTGATTCGCATTGACTTGCGCGTCTCCCGCCACGGCGCGGGCTGCCGCAACGGCTCTGGCCGTGTGTGCCGGTTGATTGACCAGCGGTGGATAGCCGCGTGAATAGGTCGAGGTCGACTGGCATCCCGTCAATGCCGCGCATGTTTTGGCCAGTTCCTCCAGGCGACGTTCCAGCGTGTCGCGTACCGCAGGACTGAAGCTGCGCGCGGTGCCGGTGACGAACATTGAGGCCGGCATGACAGAGGGCGACTTGGCATTGCCACCCGATATATGACCAATGCTCAGCACGGCAGGCTCGATGCCGGGAACGTTGCGGCTGATGATGGTTTGAATACCCTGGATGAAGTGCGCCAGCGTAATGGTCAGATCCGTTGCAAGGTGGGCCATTGATCCGCCGTGTCCACCGGTGCCGGAAAAGGTCGTCGACCAGGTATCGCTTGCCGACATGGCGGCGCCGGGCAGGGTGCCGAAATGGCCAACGGGAATGCCCGAGCGATTGTGCATGCCATACACCGAATCGCAGGGAAACCGCTCGAAGAGACCGTCGTCAATCATGGCGGAGGCGCCGCCCAGGCCCTCTTCCGCGGGCTGAAAAATGAAGTTGACCGTGCCGGCAAAGTCAGGGTGCCTGGACAAGTATTTGGCGGCGCCGAGCAACATGGTGGAGTGCCCATCGTGGCCGCAACCGTGCATTTTGCCTTCATACACGGACCGATAGGGCAGGTCGCCGGTCTCGGTCATGTTCAAGGCGTCCATGTCTGCGCGCAGACCGATAGCCTGCGTTCCGGGATACCGTCCGCGCAGCACCCCGACCACGCCGGTAATGCCGACGCCAGTGTGCACTTCCAGGCCCCAGCTGGTCAGTTTCTCGGCAATGATCTTGGCAGTGCGGTGCTCTTCGAATCCGGTTTCTGGATGCTGATGTAAATCCTGGCGAAGACTGATGAGCTCGGATTCATACGTCTTGAGTTCGGTTTTGATGTGCTTAGTCATAGCGGTGGTCAGATGGGTCAGTGGGTGGGGGCGGCGCATGACCGCCCCGAATAGCCTTAATTGGCGGGTCTGACCGACATGGCCAAGTTGTGTTCGTCCTTTCTGGGTTCAAACGTCAGTCCGTTGCGCACGCCCCAGTAATTGCGCAGCATGTACATTGGAATCATGGCGACATCGTTCATGGCCACTTCCACGGCCTGAATCAGCACCTTCTCGCGTGCATCGACGTCGATGGTCGACAGCGCCTGTTCCCGCAACGCATCGAGTTTCTTGTTGGAATAACGGCCCGCATTGGAGGCGCCTACGCCGTTGGCTTGATCGTAGGTCCCAAGCACGTTGATCAAAAGCTGTCCTGCTTCGCCGGTGCCACTGCCCCAGCCGATCAACGAGATGCCGAAGTCGTTCTTGGCGCGGCGTGCGGTATAGGTACTCCACGGCACGGCATCGACGTTGGTTTTCACGCCGATCCGGGCCCACATCGATGCAACCGCCTGTGCGGTGCTTGCATCGTTGGGATAGCGGTCGTTAGGCGAAAGCAATGTCAACGCAAAACCGTCGGGATAGCCCGCTTCCGTCAGCAGGCTCTTGGCCAGTGCGACGTCGTACTTCGGGGGCTGGATCGATTCAGCATAAGAGTAGTTTCCTTTTGGCAACCACTGGCCCGTTGGTGCTGCAGTACCTTGCATGACGCGGTCGGCCAGACCATCCCGATTGATCGCGATTGAAAGGGCGCGTCTCACACGCAGGTCCCTGAACGGGTTTTCCTTCAGCGGTGCGCCTTTCAGGTCGGTGACACCAGGCACGGCACTGTCGTGCGAAAAGTCGGGTTGCAGGAAGATGACACGCACACCCTCGATCGACGACACGGTGACGTTCTTGTTCTCTTTCAGGCGCGGCAGGTCGGACGCAGGCACGGCGTCGATCACATCCACGCCACCCGATAGCAACGCTGCGATACGTGCGCCCGGATTGTTGATGATCTTCAGTGTGACTTTTTCCCAGGCTTGCGGCTTGCCCCACCATTTATCGTTGCGTGTCAGTTCGATCCGATCACCAGGCGTGTATGACGAAAAAACATACGGTCCGGTACCAACCGCAGCCTTGCCGGAGTTGTAGTCTTCTGTCGTCGCATTTTCGCCCACGGCCTTGGACACAATCGCGACAAAGGCCATGTCGCGAGGCAAATTAGGCGTGGGTTTTGCCGTGTGGAGCCGGATAGTGAGCGGGTCTACCACTTCGACTTTGGTGATCGATTTAAGGTAGCCACCAAAGCCCCCGGGACTATTGGGCACGTTACGGGCACGGGACAAGGTGAACGCAACGTCATCGGCCGTGAAGGGCGCACCGTTATGAAAGGTCACGCCGGGGCGTAGTTTGAATTCCCAGGTCAGGTCATCGACGGCGCTCCAGCTTTCAGCCAGCGAAGGTTCCAGGTCCAGGTTTCCCGTCGTGCGGGTCAGCATGTCGAAGATGTGCTTGGACACACTATTGTTCGGACCCGTGCTGTAGAAGTGCGGGTCCACTGTGGTGATGGCGCCTCCGACGGCCATGGTGAGCGGGGCTGCGAGAGTCAGCGTTGGCGCAGCCAGCGCACCCGCCGCAGCTGCGGCACAAAATACAACCTTTCCCAAAACGCCAAATTTCGAAATCATGGATTCACTCCTTATATAGTGTTTTTTTGATTCAACTAGCGCATGTCGTTCAAATGACATGCGCTGGCATGCCCCGGCGCGATCTCGCGCAGAGCGGGACGTTCTTGCATACAGCGGGGTAGGGCGTGCGGGCAGCGTGGATGAAAATGACAACCCGACGGAGGATTCAAGGGGCTTGGAATTTCGC
Organism: Pseudomonadota bacterium; assembly: GCA_023427945.1. Taxonomy (GTDB): domain Bacteria; phylum Pseudomonadota; class Gammaproteobacteria; order Burkholderiales; family Burkholderiaceae_B; genus Schauerella. The sequence continues at coordinate 6,229 of JAEYZR010000214.1, forward strand.
CCTTGATGGAAACGAATTTCCGATGACTCACTTCGATTTTTGGTGCTTCGGCCAGCAGCCCCTGGGTGTAGGGGTGGTTGGCATGGGAGAATATTTCGGCCACCGACCCTTGCTCGACGACTCGCCCCAAATACATGATGACGACACGGTCGGAAAGGTGTTCGACGACACTTAAATCGTGACTGATGAACAGGTACGTCAGATTCAGATTCTCGCGCAGGTCCATGAACAGATTCAGTATCTGCGCCTGAATCGACACGTCCAACGCTGCTACCGCTTCGTCACACACCAGAAATTCGGGTTGGACCGCCAACGCGCGAGCAATGCCTATGCGCTGGCGTTGACCACCGGAAAACTGATGCGGATAGCGCCAGCGCAACGAGGGATCAAGGCCCGCGCTTCGTAGTTTTTCGTCGACGTAATCCTGGTATCGCACCCCATCCAGCAGCCCGTTGACCTGTGCGGCCTCGCCCACGATATCGACCACACGCATCCGCGGATTGAGGCTGGAGTAGGGGTCCTGAAAAATCATCTGCAGCCGCAATTTCAACTCGCGGGCCTGCGCTTCGTTGAATTCCTGCGTATTCGCGCCTTTCCACAGCCGGGTTCCCGTGGTGGGAGCGTTTATGCCCGCAGCTATTCTGCCCAGTGTTGATTTTCCACAGCCTGATTCACCCACCAACCCCACGACTTCACCCGCGTGGACATCAAGGCTGACATCGTCGAGCGCGCGCACGACGGGGCCAGCCTTGCCGCCCAGCTTGAGTGCAACTTTTGACAGGAGATCCGGCTTACGTTCGAATCGCTTCGAAATATTCTGCAGCTGGAGTAAAGGGGGCGATGTCATGACGGCACTCGCGCAAAGGGGTGGAAGCATCGAACATCGTGCGTCGACGTTATCGGCCGCATTTGAGGGGGGGGCGCACAGTCGGCCTGTACGCTGGCGCATCTACTCTGGAAGGCACAGCCGGGCGGAAGATTGATGACGCTGGGCGTCATGCCCGGAATCTGTTTCAGTCGAGCGCCGCGCTTGTTCTTGGAGGGCAGGCTTTCAATCAACCCCCGCGTATAGGGATGGGCGGGGTTCGCCAGAACATCTGCCACCAGGCCCTGTTCGACGATCCGGCCCGCATACATGACGGCAATCCGATCCGCCAGCCCCGCCACTACGGACAGATCATGGGTGATCCAGATCAAGGCTGTGCCCGTCTCGCGCACGAGTTTCTGAACTTCGGCCAGGATTTGTGCCTGAATGGTGACATCGAGTGCCGTGGTCGGTTCATCTGCGATGATGAGTTCGGGGTGATGGAGTAAGGCGATCGCAATGGCAACGCGCTGACGCATCCCGCCGGAAAGCTGGTTCGGGTAGGTCTTCAGCCGCTCCGCGGGGCTCGGAATGCCGACCGCAGCAAGCGCCTCACAGGCGCGGCGTAACGCTTCTTTCTTGGATACCTTGACGTGCGCAAGAACGGTTTCGACCATCTGGGTGTCGATGCGTAAAACCGGATTGAGCGTCATCATCGGATCCTGGAAAATCATGGCAATCCGATTGCCTCGTAACGGCCGCATTTGTGCGTCGGACTGATTCACAAGGTTGCGGCCTTTGAACACAATCTCTCCACTGACTATTTTTCCCGGTGGATCGATCAACCCCATGATGGAGTAGCCCGTCACTGATTTTCCCGACCCTGATTCCCCCACCAGCCCCAGTATTTCTCCGGGTGCCAGAGTGAATGACACGTCCTCCACAGCGGGAAGCGTTCCTTCGCGAGTAGAAAACTGAGTTCGCAGTCCGCGAACGTCCAGTGTGTTTTCCATGTCAATGACTCAGTTTTGGGTTGAGAACGTCGCGCAGGCGATCGCCGACCATATTGATCGACACGATCGTCACCAGTAGCGCAAGCCCTGGATACACGCTGATCCAATACATGCCAGACATCATGTATTGATAGCCGTTGGCAATGAGCAAACCCAGCGAGGGCTCAGTGATCGGGACGCCCAGTCCAAGAAAGCTCAAGGTGGCCTCCAAGGCGATGGCGCGGGCGATCTGCATGGTGCCAATGACGATGACCGGGGGCAGGCAATTCGGGAGTAGATGCCTCAGCATGACGCGATATTTCGGGATGCCAAGCCCGTGAGCGGCCTCGATGTACTCGCGCTGTCTTTCAACGATTGCAGCGCTGCGCACGGTGCGGGCGTAATACGCCCATTCGACGATGATCAACGCAAGAATCACGTTGGTGATGCCTTTGCCCAGCACGGCCAACAGCATCAGCGCGACCAGGATCGACGGAAACGATAACTGCAGGTCGACAATACGCATGAAAATGCTTTCGGTACGCCCGCCGACGAACGCTGCGATCAAACCGACGAAAGTGCCAAAGATCAGTGCGACAAGTGCCGACCCGATACCTACGCCCAAACTGATTCTCAGCCCATAAAG
>JAEYZR010000243.1 GCA_023427945.1 Pseudomonadota bacterium
ACGATGCTCCGTTGTCCCGTAGACGCTGCGCGGGACATCAACAAAGCGTCGGGACGCAAGACGATGTCGGGGTTCACGCCTTCGGGGGACACGTATGACGGCAGAACCACGCGACCGTGCCGGGCAATGGCGGCAGCAAGCTCCGGGCCGTCGCGTTCGGCGCACAGCAGCATCATGTCGATCACGACACTGTCGGCGCTGTGCAGACGCTCGAGCATCCTGGCGTGCGAAGACTGGGAGAAGCATTTGTTCACGCCCAGCTGCTGCACGGATTTGTTGTCGATCATGATGACCGAAACCTGGTCGATGGAACCGTAGACATCGTGCTTTGCCACGAACTGGCGATAACTTCGGTCAAGAGGGGAAAACAGCGACTGCGCCACAGGCAGGCAGGTGAACACGATCAGCGCGAACGTGACGCCTGCCATCATCCAGACCGACGTGTCGGCAGTCCGGCCAAGACCGGACAATCGGATGAACATGTTTTTCAGGGCAGCCATCATCGTGCCCTAGGGTTCGTCACGCGGGCCCGCCGAAAGATCGAGACGGTAGCCGTAGTTGTATATCGTGGAGACCACCACACCATTGGCCGCCCGCAGGCCCAGGCGCGAACGCAGTCTGCTCATGTAGGTGGCCAGCGTGGCGTCGAACTTCCGGTCGACGACGCCCCACAAAGTCTTGAGCAGCACGTCCTTGGAGACGATGCGGCCGATGTTGGAAAAAAGCGCCAGGGCAACCGCGAATTCACGAGCGCTCAGACCAACAGGCTTGCCATTCACATGCACGATGCAGGACTCTGAATCCAGTGAAAACCTGCCCAGATCAAGCGTCCTGGTGCTTCGCGACGCGGGATAATACTTGCGCATCTGTGCGCGGACCCGGGCGATCAGTTCGCGCTCGCGCAAAGGCTTGGTGACATAGTCGTCCGCACCGCAATCCAGCGCATAGACAATCGCACTTTCGCTGTCCTGCTGTGTGAGCATGATGACCGGGAACGTGTTGGCAAAGGTCGCGCGCACCCATCGCAGGACGTCGATGCCAGACTTTCCGTGGACGTTCCAGTCGAGCAGCATCATATCCACCTTCGTGGTGCGCACCAGCGCCATGAAGCTCTCCCCATCGTGGCGGATCTCTGTTGCGTATCCCGCCCTGTTCAACCATCCGGCCACCATCTTCGCCTGCGGCGCGAGGTCCTCGAGTATGCCTATACGCATGTTTTCCACTGTGTTCATGAACCCATCTGTCCCGAAGCCTGAGCGTTTGCGCCGCTTGCACCTGTCTGGCTCCTGCGGTCGACGAAAACCCATTCGGCGTAGGCGCTTTTGTCTTTGAAGCCGTCGTAACCCGGCGGGAAATTTGCCTGTTTGACCGGCCGGCCCGGCGCCTGGCTGAAGACGCCCATGATGGTTCCGTCAGGCCCGGGAACCAGGCCCCACCCGGCTGAGCCACCCAGCGGATCGGCATACACGCGCCGCAGATGCCTGACCGTCACACCGGTCCGGTTGTCTTCGACCAGATCGCTCAACGCCGAGGGATAACGACCGCCCGGCCCTGAGTCGTAGTAGCGGCCAATGGCGACTCGGAACTGGTCGCCGATCACAAGCAGGGCCGCCTCGCGCTCGCGCTGCGCCTGCATCGCCAGGTCCGCGCCCGTTTGCGCCATGGCGACGCCCAGGGCGGCAACCAGCAGCAGCACGACGATGTAGCTGCTTCCCCGTTGCGCAAGGCCGTGACAGGTGCATCTACCAGGTTTCATAGGCCTGACCATCAAGTCCACGTCCAGAAGCGCTGCTTGCCACATCGCCAAAGCCGCCGTCGTTGCCCGGGACCAGTGTCCAGGAGTCGCGCTTGCCCGTGACGGGGTCCAGCGGCACCTCACGCAGGTACCGGTTCTGCACCAGGGTTTCCAGCGTATCGGGGTCCCTGCCGCGATCGGCACGGTAGGCGTCGATGGCACCGCGCATGGCAGCCAGGTTGTGCCGCAACACGGTTTCCTTGGCACGATCGCTTTGCTTGAGGTAGCCCGGCGCCACGAAGGTCGTCAACGCGGCGATGATGGCCATCACGACCATGAGCTCGATCAGCGTGAAGCCCCGCTGGCCGCGTTTGCAACTACCACTCGTTGTACGGGATGCCATTGAGGCCCTCCTTGTGACTGTATGAACGAACGTCGTAGACATCCTCGCCCGAGGCAAACGCCTGCGGGTCCGAGTCATAGCTGCGCGTCTCCCACGTTTCCTCCGGGCTGCGACCTTCGCAATGGCAGAAGGGATCGCGGGGAATCCGGCGCAGGAAATAGAGCTTTCCACCTGCCCCCACACTCTTGTCCTCTACACCGTCGACCAGGACACCAAGGTTGGGTGGATAGCCGCTCTTTCCCACGGCGCTGTCCACCCGTCCGGCGTCGGAAGCGGCCTTGTAGGCGTCCAGCCCGGCACGGATCGTGGTCAGGGCGCGTCGCAGTTCGGCTTCGTCGGCGCGCCGCTTGGTGGCCTCTGCCAGAGGCAGCGCGGCCATCCCCAATATCGCAAGCAGGACCAGGGTGACCATCATCTCGATGAGCGTGAATCCCTGCGCCCCGCAGCGCCCCTTGCACCGTGCCGAAGCGATCAAGACAGGCCCCGCATCGCACCCGTGCCATGATGATCGGCATCGGAAGCGTCAGGTCCCGCCCCGTCTTGCGCCAGGCTGCCATTGTCGACTTGTGGTGGCGGCAGCGGTGCATGCATGTCCAGCACGGTGTCGGAGTAGGAGGCGCCGTTGCTGCCCATCGCCGTGGTCGACTCGGTGCCAGCATCGAACATGGATACCCCCGCCGCCGGCAATTCCAGATTGCGTTCGATATGGGGTGTGATCAGCAGCACGACCTCGGAGCGTTCGTCGCTGTGTCCATTGCTGCCGAACAGGCGGCCCACGCCAGGCGCTTGGGACAACCCCGGAAGACCACTTGTCTGTTCGTTTTCGCTGCGCTTGATCAGACCCGCGAGAATCTGGGTTTCGCTGTTCTTGGCCGTCATGAGCGTCTGCGCGTTGCGGGTGCCCAGCGTGTAGGCGACGAGACCGGTCTTGGTCGTCTGCTTGGACAGAATGCTGCTGACTTCCATGCTGACTTTGACACTGACCTCGTCGTTCAGACTGATGCGCGGTTCCACCTGCAGCAACAGGCCGACGTCCTGAAAATTCACGGACTCTGACACCACGCCATTGGCATTGGTCGTGGTGACGATCGGCACGCGCTCGCCAATCTTGATGCTTGCCTTTTCCATGTTGCGCACGCGAATCTTGGGGTTGGCCAATGTCTTGGTCCGGCCGCGTTTCTGCAGCATTTCAATGGCCAGTCCGAGCGCGCTGGACTCGCTGGACACGGCGATCCGGTCGCGATTGAGCTTGAGCAATTCCCCCAGCGTCAGCTTTCCGGAACTGGCGCCAGCCAGGGCGTCGAACCGCACTTTTTCCGGATACTGAACCCCCAGATCCAGGTTGTCGTCGATATTGACTTCCAGAACCTGGACATCGAGCGTCACCTCGGACTGGGGCAGATCAAGCCCCATGATGAGCCGCTCGGCCACGAGGATCGCCTCGGGCTTGTCGCGTACCACCACCGCGTTGACCCGCTCATCCACGTAGATGTCTTTGGGCTTGACGAGCTGGCGCAGCGCCGTCACCACTGACTTGGCGTCAGCATGCGACAGGAAGAACGTCCGGATGACGAAGGTATCGTATTCCTTCTTCTTGGCCGGCGTATTGGGATAGAGCAGGAACGTGGTGCCGTCCTGGATTCTCTTCTCCAGCTGGTTGGCCTGCAGAAGCAGCGAGATGGCGTTTTCCACCGTCATGTTTTCGGCGAAGAACGATGTCGGCATGTTGATATCCACATCGCGGTCAAAGACGAAGTTCACGCTGGATGCGCGCGAGATCACGTCCAGAATCGTCTTGATCGGCTGTTGCTTGAAGTTCAGCGACACACGTTTCTGCATCGCGTTGGACAAGCCGCCAAAGGCGGATTGCTTGCGCTCGGCAGCGCGCAGCAACTCGTTGCGAAGATTCAATGCCTGCGTCTGATTGGGTTGCTCGGCCAGCACCTTGCGCAGAATATTCAGGGCCTGGCCGGGACGCTGCCCGGCAAGCTTGCGGGCACGCTCGATATCGGCCTGGACCTCGGACTGACGTTCCAGATGCTGTTGGGCCTGACGCGCCTTGTAGTTGCCCGGATCGACCAGAAGCACGTGCTGCAAAGATTCGAAAGCCACTTTCTGGCTTCCCAGACTCGCGGCATGTTCGGCGTTTTTAAGTTCCTCACGCACATATTTCTGGCGTTCAAGCTCCAGGGCCGTGGCCACGTCTATCGCTTCCGGATGCGCTGCGCTTCGTTGCTGCAGTTCGGCCAGCCGATCAGCTGTCGGCAATGCGGCATCGGGCCGCGTCCAGTTGGAAGACGGACCGGCGCAGCCCGCGAGGATCAAGGCAATCGCCACGGTCATCAGACGAAAAGGGATGTTCATTTTTTTCTGGATTCACTTGTTCATTGCCCAAGCCCGGAGACGGGCAATTCGTAGGCGACGCCATCCTGGGCGATGATCTGCACCCCCGCAGGTGACAGGTTCTTCACTCGATAACCACCGGCGATCTCCTGGCCAGGACGGATGGCACCGTTGATCTTGCAGCCTTTGCCGCACACGATGAAGGTGTCATCGGAACCTCGGCCACCCACGACAAAAACGCTGGCATGGTTGTCGCGCCATTCACCCAGAAGCTCGAAGGGATGTGGCGCACTCTCGGGGGACGGTATTGCACGCGGTGTGGCCACCGCATCATCCACGCTCTCAATTGGATCGGGCTTCAATGCGGGAGGCAGCTGCGAAATCGACGCCCAGCTCTGGACCGGGAAGACGTCGATGATGTCGCGCGCGTGCGAGGCATGTGACGCCCAGGCGCTACCGGGGAGCCATGCCAGAGCCAGCAGGCCGAATGTCCTGAACAGCGCGCTCATTTGTCGGCTCCCAGGTAACTCACACGCAGGGTGGCATTGACCATGCGGCTGTCGATGTCCGTGCGCTCGATGGCGACACGCTCGATCCTGGCCATCGGTTGATCCGCGATCTTGCGCATGGCAGCGCGCAGGTCGGTGTACGTGCCTCCCAAGGCAATGTCGACGGAAAGCCGGGCGAGTCGGCCTTTGGCCGCCGTCATGTAGTGATATGTCGTCTGCTTTCGGCTTATCTGGTGACGCTGCAGTATCAGCAGGGTCTCGTAAGCCTGTTCGCTGCCGCGCAGCTTCTGAACCTCTTTCAGGCTCATGCGAGGTTTGCCTTCGAGCATGCGCGGCTCGGGCAATCTCCCCAGAATCAGTAGACGTGAATCACGCGTGCTGGTGACCGCCTCGATGCGGGGCTGCAGGACCATGCTATCGATGACGAGCAACGCCGCCAGCAGCACGCCCGCCAGTACGCCGAACACACCCAGGCGCTTGCCGGCGGCATAAGCCCCCCATCGCAAGGAATCGGCGAGCCCCGATCGAACATCGATTTTCAGCATTCTCATGACTTTTCAATGCTCAGTGTGAATCGAACGACCCGGCGGCCACCTTCGTTGGCAACTTGATGCTGCAACAGCGCGATCTTGCGATTCGGGTGGTAACCATGCAGGCGATCAACAAAGCCGTAGATCTGCACCAGTCCTGATGCAGCGCCCTCCAGACGCGCGTGCAGGCCCGCCTTCTCCACGACGATCTGCCGGATCGCAATATCGTCGGTCCAGGCATGCTCGATCCAGTCGATGACGTAAAGGCCGGACCCGTGTGGACGCATGGTCTGGGCAGACAGCGCGTTTTCGACCTGGCGGTCCTCGGGAGAAAGGCGCTTTTCACGCAGATGAACCGCCTCGTTCGCGCGCTTTCTCTGCTCGATGCGATACTCGATGTTCTCCAATTCCACTTGAATATGGGTGAGATCCTGCACACTGCTGAGGACAAATCCCGCCACGATGACCGTCGCGGACATCAGCACGCCGGCAATACCGGTCGGGCGCCACCAGGCGTGCAGAAAATTCAGGTCAGGGCCTTTTCTCACGCCCGATCTCCGCACTCGACCGCCTGGGAAGTCCAGCCCTCCAGGCGTTCGAACCCGGCGGGCAGTTCCGGAAGGTCCAACCCCGCCACGTGAACCGATGTCGGAACGGCCAGATCTGCAAGCAGGGATGCACCGAGCAGCCACTCACCCAGGTCGTTGCGCGTGCGCGCAAGCAT
>JAEYZR010000291.1 GCA_023427945.1 Pseudomonadota bacterium
CGGCCCCATCGCCAGCGGTGCCAGCAGTAACGCCTGCACCCGCACCCGCACCCGCACCCGTACCTGCGCCTGCACCCGTACCTGCGCCTGCACCAGCCCCTGCGCCTGTATCGAAGTCCACGCTCGCGCCGACCCCGTCAGCGGCGCCGACGCCCGTATCCGCCGCGACGCCCATCCCTACGTCGGCACCAGCACCCGCCGCCGCCCCTAAAAAGGCCTCCTGGCTGGCGCGTCTGAAACAGGGGCTCTCACGCACCGGGCAGTCCATCGGCGCGCTGTTCGTGGATGTGCCGGTCGATGAGAACTTCTTTGAAGAGCTCGAATCGGCCCTGATCATGGCCGATGCCGGGGTCGAGGCGACTCACACGCTGATCACCGCGCTGCGCGAACGTGTGCGCAAGGAGCGGATCGAGGATGCCGCACGCGTCAAGAAGGTGTTGCGTGAAATCCTGGCTGACCATCTGCGTCCGCTGGAAAAGAAATTCGACACCCAGCGCGCCACGCCTTTGGTGGTCATGATCGCGGGAGTCAACGGCGCCGGCAAGACGACGTCCATAGGCAAACTTGCCCACACTTTCCAGCAGCAGGGCGCAAGTGTCTTGCTGGCCGCTGGCGACACGTTCCGGGCGGCTGCGCGCGAGCAACTGGTCGAATGGGGCCGTCGCAACAATGTCACCGTGATTTCTCAGGAAGGCGGAGACCCTGCCGCCGTGGCGTTCGACTCGGTGAATGCCGGGCGCGCGCGTCAGACGAGCGTCGTCATGATCGATACGGCGGGTCGCTTGCCGACCCAGTTGCATCTCATGGAAGAGTTGAAAAAAATCCGTCGCGTGATTGGCAAAGCCGATCCCAACGCACCCCACGAAGTCTTGCTGGTGGTCGACGGCAATACAGGTCAGAACGCCATTGCGCAGATCCGCGCATTCGATGCCGCCATCAATCTCACCGGGCTGGTCGTCACCAAGCTCGACGGTACTGCGAAGGGCGGCACGCTGGCCGCTGTGGCAGCCGGGAGCCAGGGTGTACGCCCGGTTCCAGTCTACTGGATTGGTGTGGGCGAGGGCATGCAGGATCTGCAGCCCTTCGTGGCCGATGAGTTCGCCCAGGCACTGCTTGGCGATTGACCCGACAGCCGGAAATGCTCCGGCGGATCGGCCTCTGACCCGACAGCCGGGAAATCCTCCGGCGGATCGGCGTGTTACCCCACAGCCGTGAATGCGCCCGCAGATCGACATTTGATCCGATAGCGGCGCGCAGGCAACGGCAAGTTGCAGGCCCTGCTGGGCGCAGGGCCTGGTGCCTAGGTTATTTCCAGAAAGCCGGGGCGTCACCAAGCTCGGTCAGAGCATCCTGAGCGCGCAGCACAATACGATTCTGTTCCGCCGACAGCCAGCCCACGGCAAACCACGCCTGGTTGGTCGTGGCCGCACGCGCCAGATAATTGTCGTGCGCCACCGCCATGTCGTTGAATTCGCCCAGCAGGTCCTGCACCACGGCCAGATGCTTGCGATAGCCACGCAGGCGAGAGGCACCCAGCAATGATTCGGCGAATCCCAGGCTGTAGCGCAACAGCTTCACTTTCTTGCGCAAGCTGTGCTTCTTCTCGATATCGATCTGGGCAAATTGTTTGCCGCGTTTGACGATCTGTTTGTGCCAGGCGTGCAGTCGGTGCGCCAACAAGGTGTCCAGGCGGACCTGTTCTGTTGCGGCACCCAGGGGGATGATGGTGGGAACGATATGCGTCGAAGGCGCTGCCCCGGCGTTTGCACCGGCCACTGCCAGCGTCTTCACCGCGCTACCCGCAGCGGAATCCTGCAGGCCATCGCCAGCACTGATCGCGCTTGTGTGAGCGGCATGCGAGTCGACAGCATTGCCCGGCTGGCTCTCGAGGGGGCTGCCAGCCTTTGCGCCATCATCCATCGCGCCAGCCCCGCTTGCGGGTGCACCTGACTGGCCTTCCCCCGTTTCACAGGATCCCTGCGCCTGGTCAGCGCCGCTGACCGTCCACGCTGCGGCAGCCATCGTCGCCTGCGTGACGGCTATCGCCTTGGCCGCTTCAAGGGTCGGCTGAGGCGTCACGCTCCATTCGAGCAGGTCCAGCAGCAGGCCCTGGAAACCCTTGGCGCGCGCCAGCGTTGCGGAGTCGTCGCTGTCATCGACCGGATCGTCGTCGAACACGGGCATGCCTGCCGCCAGCAACTTGGGCAGGACGGTGGCGTTGAGCACATCGCGATCGCGGTTCGACCCGAAGTTGCCGAAGAATGCCTTGATCTCTTGCTGCAGCGCCGAAGGGGGCAGCACGGCGATGCCATCGAACAGGCTCCAGGCCGAACGCAGACGACGCACGCCAACGCGCAGCTGGTGTACGTGGTCGGGATGGCCGGCCTGATAGTTCACGGAAGCCGTGTCGACTTCAGCCAGCGCGGCAGCGTTGCGCACGATCTGGTCCAGGCACTCGGCGGTCACGGTGGCCAGGGCTTGCGCGGGCGTCTGATCGTGATGCAGCTTCACGCCCATGATGGGACGCGGTGCCCAGAACGCGGCAATCCGAGCCGCACGTCTGCTGCGCACTTTATCGAGAGAGCGATCCGCCGGATCGGTGTCGTCGATGGGTTTGAAATCGAGATCGGCAGCCAGGCTTGCCAGCGCATCGCCGCGCTCGGACTTCGAGCGGGCATCCAGGATCAGGCCGTGCCGCTGGTGCCAGTTTCGGGCGACATCGAAAATCGCTGCAACACCGCCCGACAGCAGTTCGAATTCGATTTCGCAGATTGGCAGGCAGAAGCCGCCCGCTCGCACCTCGCCGATGTCGAACGCCAGTTCGACCGCACCCTGGCGGCTGCGGTGCTTGCGCACCACGCGGCGGACATCGGTTTCGTAGCGCAGGCCCAGTTCACCCTGGATGGCGGTCAGCGCCGCTTCCACCTCGCTGCCTGCATAGACCGACAGATCCAGGATGGGACCTGGTCGGGTGTGGTTCAGTTCGAGGCGGGAAATGGCGTCTCGACCCGGCATTTTCAGGGTCTGGACCCAGGTATCGCCTTCCAGGCGCAGACGCAGGGCGATCTTGGCGCGAGCCAGTTCGCGCCCGGGCGTATCGAAATACATAGCGTGAAGATGGATGCTGCGCGAACCGCCACGGGCCATTTCGCGTTCGACCCCGGCACGGGCCGCCGGCGGCACGTTCAACTTCACTTCCTGTTCCGACATGTAGAGCCCTTGACGTCAAGAAAAGATAGCGATCATACCTATGTCATGGCGACAGGGTGATGACATGTCATGAAATCGTCATGTGGCCGTCAGCCGGTCCTGCGAGTCTGGCGGCGTGTGTCGATGAAGCCGTCGTGCATGTCCTGCAGTCGTCGTGTCAGATCGAAATGGCCTGCTCTCGTCCGGGGGCCGGGTGGCTCCCCAGCCAGTCGGTGAGCCGTTGCGTGGTTTCGGGTCCGGCAACCAGGCCCAACCGGGTGCGTCGCCAGAGAATATCATCGGCGGTGCGTGCCCATTCGTGTTCGACCAGCCAGCGTACTTCGCACTCATACAGGCCGGCGCCAAAGTCCTGCCCCAGATCCGAGACCGACGTTGCGCCGCCCAATATGCGTTCGGCCAGTGTGCCATAGGTGTAGATGTAGCGGTGCGCGATGGCGGGCGCCAGCCACGGGAAGCGCGCGCTGAACGTGCGCTCGTAGGCCTGGGGATCGGCCTGGGGCATGTCCCCGCCGGGCAGCACCGCACGCGCCGTCCAGGCGGTGGGCTTGCGAGTGTGGGGAGCGAGTTTCTCCAGGGCATGTTCGGCCAGGCGGCGGTAGGTGGTGATCTTGCCGCCAAAAATGGACAGCAGCACCGGATCCCCCGGCTCGCCCGTGTTGACGTCGAACACGTAGTCTCGCGTGACCTCGGAGGCGTTGCCTGCCTGGTCGTCATAGAGCGGTCGCACACCCGAATACGACCAGGTGATGTCGGCCCCCGAAATGGCGGTCTTGAAGTAACCGTTCACCGTCTCGCAAAGGTACGCGATTTCTTCTTCGCTGATCTTCACCGTGGCGGGATCGCCGGTGAAGATCACATCGGTCGTGCCCACCAGGGAATACCGCTCCTGGTAGGGGATGACGAATACGATGCGCCCATCGGGATTCTGCAGAATATAGGCCCAGTCGCCCTCGTACATGCGTGGGACCGTGAAATGGCTGCCCTTGACCAGGCGCAGCTTGCTGGCAGTCTTGCCACCTTCCGCGGGTGCTGCCAGGCGCTGCAGGGCCTCGACCCAGGGGCCGGCAGCATTGACCAGCACCCGGGCTCGCGCAGTCAGGGTGGCGCCGTCTTCGGCCAGCAGGCGCACCAGCCAGTGGCCGTCCTGCTTTTCCAGGCCGACGCAGGTGGTACGGGTGAGAATGGTCGCGCCGCGCTGGCGTGCGTCCATCGCGTTCAGCACGACCAGCCGCGAGTCGTCGACCCGGGCGTCGGAGTATTCGAACCCTGTCGTGATATCGCTTTTCAGAGGTACGCCCTGGGCGGCGCTGCGCAGGGCGAGGCGACGCGAACCGGGCAGCCGTGCACTGCGCCGGGCGAGGTTGTCATACAGAAACATGCCGATCCGGATCATCCACGCGGGGCGCAGATGGCGGTTGTGCGGCAACACGAAGCGCAAGGGATGCACGATGTGAGGCGCGTTCGAGAGCAGGACGTCGCGTTCGGACAAGGCCTCGCGCACGAGACGGAATTCGTAGTTCTCCAGGTAACGCAGGCCACCGTGGATCAGCTTGCTGCTGTTTGACGACGTGGCGCTGGCCAGATCGCTTTTCTCGCAGAGCAGCACCTTCAGGCCGCGTCCGGCGGCATCCCGGGCGATGCCTACGCCATTGATACCTCCTCCCACGATCATCAGGTCGACGTCGTAGTCGTAATGGGGTGCAGCAGAGGGTGTCATGTGAGGCAGGTTTCCCGAAGGCAAGGCAAAGGCTGGTGGCCTGGGCGTGCGGGTGGACACAGGCCGATCGATGCGGCATTTTAGCGCGCCTTGGCTTGTGTATCGGCAAGGGCTTGCGGGGTACACGGAGAAGGGGCAGGGGATTAAAGGCAGGGGCGTCCAGTCGGCGGTAAACTGTGGTTTTCCCCGCCCTTGCATCCGGCCATGTCCTCCCCCATTTCAGCGACCCTCCCCTCCGACACCGACAGTTTCGCTATTGCGCCCGTCACCGACATCATCGCGGAGCTGCGTGCCGGGCGGATGGTCATCCTGGTGGACGAGGAAGACCGCGAGAACGAAGGCGATCTGGTCATGGCCGCCGAGTTCGTCTCGCCGGACGACATCAATTTCATGGTGACTCACGCGCGCGGGCTGGTCTGTCTGACCCTCACCGAAGATCGCTGCAAGCAGCTCGATCTGCCCCTCATGGCCAGCCGCAACGGTACACGCTACGGCACCAACTTCACTCAGTCCATCGAAGCGGCCACTGGTGTGGAAACAGGTATTTCCGCAGCCGATCGCGCCCGTACCATCCGGGTGGCCGTGGCACGCGATGCCCGTCCGGACGACCTCGTGCAACCTGGCCACATCTTCCCGGTGCGCGCCGTGCAGGGCGGTGTCCTGGTGCGCGCCGGCCACACCGAGGCAGGATGCGACCTGACTGCGATGGCTGGGCTCACGCCGGCAGCGGTCATCTGCGAAATTCTCAAGCCGGACGGCACGATGGCGCGCCTGCCCGATCTCGCAACGTTCGCCCGCACGCACAACCTGAAAATCGGCACCATCGCCGATCTCATCCAGTATCGCAGCGAGCACGAATCGATCGTGCAGGAGATCGGACGGCGCACGCTGACCACCCCTTGGGGCGAATTCGAGACCATTGCGTATCGCGACACGCCCACGGGCTGCGCGCATCTGGCGCTGGTGCACGGCGTGATCGATCCGGACGTTGAAACGCTGGTGCGGGTGCACGAACCTGCCTCGGTGCTCGATGTGCTGGACACCAGTGCCAGCAGCCTGCACAGCTGGGGCGTGGGCGATGCACTGCTCGCGCTCCGGCGCGCACCCGCAGGCGTGCTGGTCCTGATGAACTGCAACGCCCCGCACGACCATGTATTTGCCCAGATCGCGTCATGGTCGGGCGTGGCCGAGCACAAAGCGGCCACCGATGCCGATCGTTATGGTTTGCGCACGTATGGCATGGGGGCACAGATCCTGCGCCAGCTCAATGTGGGCAAGATGCGATTGATGGCCAAGCCACGCAAGATGCCCAGCATGGCCGGCTTTTCCCTGACCGTTACGGGTTACGATTGCGACCCGGCCTGATAACCGATACATACTATTCTGCATGGGGGCAGCACGCCCGCATGCTCCACTGAAAAGGCAACGCCATGAACCCCTATATCGTGCAACCCGATCTTGATGGCAGCGGACTGCATATCGGCATTGTTCGTGCACGTTTCAACGAAGCGATCGGCGAGGCCGAGTTGCAGGCTTGTCTGGCCGAACTCGGCGAGCTGGGCGTAGACGAAGAAAGCATTCTTGTCGCCACGGTGCCAGGTGCCCTGGAGATCGGCCTGACCGTGGCCACGATGGCCCAGTCGGGCGAGTTCGATGCCCTGATCGCACTGGGCGCGGTGATTCGCGGTGAAACCTATCACTTCGAAGTCGTCAGCAACGAAATGGCCAGCGCCATTTCGCGCGTTTCACTGGAGACCGGCGTACCGGTGGCCAACGGCGTGCTGACCACTGAAACCGATGAACAGGCCGTCGAGCGCGCTGGCGAGAAAGGCCGTGATTGCGCACGTGTGGCTGTCGAAATGGCGAACCTCATCGCGGCCCTCGATCCCGAGGAAGATGACGGCGAGGACGACGACGAAGAAGAAGACGAAGACGAAGACGAAGAGGACGAAGATTTTGACGACGAATCCGACAAACGGCGCTGATACGCCAGATTCTGCCCGGGTTGTCGGGCGCAGTGCCCGTCGGCGCGCCCGTGAGTTTGCCTTGCAGGGTGTCTTTGCGTGGCTGCTGCGGGGCGGCGTGGGTAACGAATACGCTGGCGAAATCGATGCGCACCTGCGCGATGCCGAGGACTTCTCCGAGGCCGATGCGCAGTGGTTCAAGACGCTGCTGCACGGTGTCACCCGCGAGGCGCCCGATCTGCGCGAACGGTTCGCTCCTTTCATCGACCGTCCGCTGGCCGAACTCTCGCCCATCGAGCACGGTATTTTGCTGATTGGCAGCTTCGAGCTCGTCCATCACGTCGAAGTGCCCTACAAAGTGGCGATCAACGAAGCAGTCGAACTCGCCAAATCGTTTGGCGGCACCGACGGGTTCAAGTTCGTCAATGGCGTACTCGACAAGGTCGCGGCACAGGCTCGCGGCGTTGAAATCAAGGCGTCCGCCAAGCGCTGAGCGCGGCGGCCCCGGTGGCGCATGGCATCCGAATTCGATCTGATCGCGCGCCACTTCAGCCAGGCCTCGCCGCCCGGCATGGTGGGCGTGGGCGACGATTGTGCCATCTTCACTCCGCCCGCCGGTCATCAGGTGGTCACCAGCACCGATCTCCTGCTGGAAGGCAGGCACTTTTTTCCAGATGTCGATCCGCGGGCCCTTGGACACAAGGCGTTGGCAGTGAATCTGTCAGACCTGGCAGCGATGGGCGCGACGCCCACCGCATGTGTGCTGGGCGTCGGACTGCCACAGGTGGACGAGCCCTGGCTGGCCGCGTTCGCACAAGGATTTCTCGCCCTGGCCGGGCAGCACGCCTGCCCACTGCTGGGCGGAGACACCACACGTAGCAGTCACGGACTGGTCATCAGCGTCACGGTGTTCGGGACTGTCGTGCCCGGACAGGCGCTGCTGCGATCAGCAGGCCAGTGCGGCGACGATGTCTGGGTATCGGGCAGCCTGGGGGCGGCCGACCTGGCCTATCGCCTGCTGGCAGGGCTCATTCCCGCCGATGCGCAGCGCCTGCGCGACACCCGCCAGGCGCTGGAGTGGCCTACGCCACGTATCGGCTTGGGACAAGCCCTGGCGGGCGTTGCGCACGCCGCCCTGGATATCTCCGACGGCCTGCTGCAGGACCTCGGTCACATTCTGACCGCCAGCGGCCTGGGGGCCGATCTATGCTATGACGCCATGCCCGCCCATCCTGCCTTGACGGGTCTGCCCGAGCCTGTGGTCTCGCACGCTGTACTGGCTGGCGGCGATGTCTATGAACTTTGTTTCACAGCCAGCCCCGGCAGACGCGAGGACATCCTGGCAATCGGCCGGGCCTGCGCGGTGCCTCTGGCCCGTGTGGGCACGCTTCGGTCCGAGGCCGGCATATCATTGAGCAGGGCCGGCAAACCGATGGCTCTCCCGCCTGCCTCTGGCTTCGACCATTTTTCCGAACCATGACCCAGACACCGACACCTCCCGGCCTCGACCCGCACGCCATCTCCCAGCGCAGGCGTGAGCCCTATCCCAGCCTTGCCTGGGTCATGCGCAAGCCGGCACGCATCATCGCCTTCGGTTTCGGTTCGGGTTTGATCCGGCCGGCCTCCGGCACATGGGGCACCCTGGCCGCATGGCTGTTATGGGTCGCGGCTGAACCATTCATGACCTCGTTCTGGGGCACGGGTCTGTTTATTGCTCTTGCTTTCGTCTATGGGTGCTGGGCGTGTGATCAAGTGGGTCGCGAACTGAACGTCAGCGACCATCTTGGCATGGTGTGGGACGAAATCGTGGCATTCTGGCTGGTGCTCTGGTTGTCCCCTCCGGGATGGTGGCCAGGGCTTGTTGCCTTTGTACTGTTCAGACTGTTCGATATCGTCAAACCACCGCCCATCAAGTATTGCGACGCTCGAATCAAGGGTGGCGTGGGCGTGATGGCAGACGACATTCTGGCGGCTGTCTATGCCATCGCCATCATGTTGATAGCAACACATTTTGGAGTTTTCGGATCATGGTCAACGTAGGTGAATTGGGCGGTCTGGCTGAACAGTTGGGCCAGGAACTACAGCGGCAGGGCTGGATGATCGCGACCGCCGAGTCGTGCACTGGCGGGCTGCTGGGCGGCGCGATCACGGCGGTGGCGGGCTCCAGTGCATGGTTCGAACGGGGTTACGTGACCTACAGCAACGCCGCGAAATCGGAAGATCTCGGCGTCACGCCCGAAGCCCTTGAAACGCATGGCGCCGTGAGTGAGCAGGTGGCCATGGAGATGGCCAACGGCGTGCTGCTGCAGTGCCCGGCTGCCCATGTCGCCGTCTCTGTGACCGGCATAGCAGGCCCCGGCGGCGGGACCACCGGCAAGCCCGTGGGCATGGTGTGTTTCGGCTTCGCCACGCGAGTGGGTGAGGGCATCGCCACGCGTGCCGCCACCCAGGTCTTTGATGGCGACCGCCAACAGGTGCGCCTGGCCTCGGTCAATTTCGCCCTGCGTGGAGCCCTGGATTCGGTCAACGCCCGCTCGGTGGATGTCCGCAGCGCTGCGTGAACCCAAAAAGACTGTTTATGGCAACCCCCCGGCCATGCGCCGGGGGTTGCCACTTTCCTTGCCGGTTCAGACGCTGGCTTCGCCAGGCGTTTCAGCCTGCACGCTCTCGATTGATGGCATCGCGAAGGTCACAGGCGGCACGCGCCGCGGCTTCGCGCCAGTCATCCTTGCCGCTGGCATACAGAATCGAGCGGGAGGAGTTGATCAGCATGCCGGTGCGCTGGGCGTTGCAGCCACTGGCCACCGTTGCCGCAATATCCCCCCCTTGGGCGCCTATCCCCGGCACCAGCAAAGGCATGGCGTCGCCCACGCGCTCGCGCACGGCGGCCAGTTCCTTGGGGAACGTGGCACCCACCACGAGACCGCATTGGCCGTGCGCATTCCATTTGTCTGCAACCAGGCCGGCCACATGCAGATACAGCGGTTCGCCTGACTCCGTCTTCAGGAATTGAAGGTCCGAGCCGCCCCGGTTGGAGGTGCGGCACAGGATGAAGACGCCACGGTCGCTCCAGGACAGATAGGGTTCGACCGAATCGTGTCCGAGATAGGGGCTGACGGTGACAGCGTGCGCCTGATAGCGCTCGAACGCTTCACGGGCATATTGCTCGGCTGTAGAACCAATGTCGCCTCGCTTGGCGTCAAGCACGATCGGCAGCAGCGGATGCTTTTCGCGGATATGCGCGCACAGCGCTTCCAGTTGGTCTTCGGCGCTGTGCGCGGCAAAGTAGGCAATCTGGGGCTTGAAGCTGCACGCATAAGGCGCCGTGGCGTCCACGATATCGCGGCAGAATTTGAAAATGGCATCGGGCTGGTTTTGCAGCTCGGCGGGAAAGCGCATGACATCCGGGTCCAGCCCGACAGTCAAAAGAGAGTTGGTCGATCGCCAGGCATTGTCGAGCAGGTCGGAATAATTCATAAGTTGATCAGTGCAGTTTTACGCGTGGACGCGAGCGGCGCATCAATAATCGGCCCAAGGCCAAGGCACCGGTACGCCAGAATCCGAGAATGGCCTGATGGTGCATCAGGTGCAGACTCATGTACATCAAGCGCGCCAGTGTACCGCTGACGAACAGACCTCGTCCGCCGAGCTTGCCCATGAGGCTGCCCACCCCTGCACTCTGGCCCAGGGAAATCAGTGATCCCTGATCTTCATACCGGTACGGCTCATCGTCCAATGGCTGTCCGCGCAGGTGCAGGCTCATGCGCTTGTACAGATAATCGGCCTGCTGGTGTGCCGCCTGGGCCCGTGCGGGCACCGTGCGGCCTTCTTTCCAGGGCGCCGAAGAGCAATCGCCCATCGCGTAGATGTATGGGTCCGGGGTCTGAAGCAAACCGCTCACCTCCACCTGGCCTGCCTTGTTCAGTGGCAGCCCCAACGTCTTCAAGATGGGCGGGCCCTCGATGCCGGCAGCCCAGAGGGCGATGCGCGAGGGAAACGAACGGCCATCGCTGGTCTCGACGGCATCGCTCGTGATGCTCGATACGCGAGCATCTGTTTCGACCCGGATGCCCAGGCTGGTCAACTGGGCACGGGCCGCCGTGGAGATTCGTTCGGGCAGCGCGGCCAGAAGGCGCGAGCCGCCCTCGATCAGCGTGATGGACAGGTCTCGTGCGCTGTTGAAACGCGGCAGACCGTAGGCGCTGATCGTCTGGCCTGCCTCGACCAGCTCGACCGAGAGTTCCACGCCGGTCGCACCGCCACCAATGATGACGATATCCAGACGTGCCTGCGGGTCGGTCTTCTTCGCTTCGTTGACCTGCGCCATGGCCTTGAGCATGGTGCGACGGAACTGCTCGGCATTCTCCAGCGAATCCAGCGTCACCGCATTTTCGCGGGCGCCAGGGGTGTTGAAGAAGTTGGACACACTGCCCAGCGCCAGCACCAGGGCGTCATAGCGCAACCTGCGTTCGGGCAGGATGGTGTCGCCGTCGGGGTCGGTCAGGCTGGATATGTGCAAGGTGCGTGCATCGCGGTCCACGCCCAGCAAGCTGCCCATCACGAAAGTGAAGCCGTTCTGCTTGGCCAGCATGAAGTACGAGAGGCCTTCCTGGTGAATGTCCAGCGTACCGGCAGCGGCTTCATGCAGCGACGGTTTCCATATATGGAAAGGTTTTGGATCGACCAGAGTGACGACTTTCGGACCGAATTTTCGGCCCAGCCTGGAGGCCAATTCGATGCCGCCAGCACCACCTCCCACGATGATGATGCGTTGGCGCGTGTCGGGCGTAGAGTGTGTTGTCATGCGTCAAGTATATCCATAGGCCAGACGCGCATCGGAATCTGGCGCGTCTCAACGCAGGTAGCGGTCTACCGCTACGGCGATCCAAACTCCTGCGGCGAACAGCAATGACAGCATCACTGCCGCACTGCCAAGATCCTTGGCGCGGCCCAGCAAGGGATGCATTTCTACCGATAAGGCGTCTGCCAGTGCTTCTATGGCTGAGTTGATCAGCTCCACCACCAGCACGCCGATCACCACCATCAGCAGCAAGATCACTTCCAGCGTGGACCTGCCCAGCAGAAATGCAGCGGGAAACATGAGTACGGCCAGCGCCAGCTCCTGCCGAAAAGCCGCCTCATAACGAATTGCCGCGCCCATCCCCTGCAGCGAATAACGCAGGGCGTTGAGGATACGGCCCAGCCCGCCCGCGCTTTTGTAGGGCGAGGCAGGCGGTGCGTCTGGCTTGTGCGGATCAGGCGGTACGGGTGACATGGGCTTGAATCATCAAGAGGGCCGCTTCAACGAACGGCTCCCGCGTTTTAACAGATTAGTGTGTACGCCGTATTGTCAGACGTTTTTGCAATGCTGCTTCAGGCTTTGTTTTTCGTGCAGCGCCTCCCGATACAGGGTCTCGTATCGGAGCGCTGCTTTTTGCCATGAATGCGCACGGACAATCTGGCGGGCTCCGGCGTTGACGCGATTGCGAAGGGTTTCGTCTTCGGCCAGGTGTGTGATGGCCTGCGCGATTTCGCGCTCGTCGTGCGGGTCGTTCAGGAGCAAGGCATGCTCGCGGTCAGTGAGATATTGCGAAAAGCCGCAGTAATGCCGTGAACTCAGCACTACGGGAAGGCCGTGCGCCATTGCTTCCAGCGGTGCCATGCCGAATGCATCGTCAAGCGTCGGATGAATGTAGAGGTCTGCGGCTTCGTAAAACCGGTTTGCCTGGCTCGTAGGGCCCATCATGTTCACGCGCGCGGCCAGGGCGGGATGTTTTTCGACCTCCCGGCGCGCTGCCTGATCGGCACCCACGACCAGCAGGCGATAGTGTGCGGGCAGCCTCTGAAAGGCGCCGAGCAGGGCCGGCAGCCCTTTGCGCAAGGGATTCCTGGCGACAAGAAGGCAGACGGTATGGTGATCGCCGCATCCCAGCTCACTGCGGGTCGTCATCCGCCGATCGCCGTCGCGCACGCCGCCGGTGTCGGCGACACCAGGGCAAATGATGGTGGTCGCAAGACCGGCATACGCTCTGTGCAGATCGTCGTCGATCCGTTTCGACACCGACACGACACGGCGCCCTGCAGTCTGGCGCATGCGAGCCTTTTCGAGCAGGAGATACGTTGCCAGCCGTGGGCTGGTCCAGGCTTTCAGCACGCCGGCCATGTGCCTGGAAAGGCATTTCTTGGCTCGGACCGGCGTGACGTGAACGACCTGGATATCACCCACCCAGCCGTTGGCGTGCGAGTGGACGACGTCGAACCCATGGTGCCGGACGATGCGCCCTGCGGCCCTGACAAAACAGAGCAGACGAATCCAGCTCGGCAGTTTTGCGCTGACCGAAATCTTCATGAAGGGAAGGTCGAGGTCACTGTCATAGTCGCGGGCAATGATGGTGACGTCGTGCCGCCTGGCCAACTCGCGCGCCAGTTCCACGGCGTATGATTCCGCGCCGCCGAAGTGAGCGCCGAACCGGTCCACGAGCAAGGCTATTTTCAGGCGCTGAGTGAGGTCTTCGAACGAAAGCAGGTCTGTCGTGCAAAGAGTCGGCAGTGTCATGGCACGCCGGTCGAGGCCGTTGTTTATGAGCATAGTCTTGCGCGTCGATGTGACTGCGCATGGTGGTGATAGGGAGATAGGGCGTCAGAACACCTCTTCAGCTGTGATGGTATGGTTGTCGCGTGCGATCAAATTCCCGGATCAATGGGCAAATATGGCGCTTGATTGCCGAATTGCGACCTTGTCCTCGTCTGCGCAGGGGCAGAACGGGCCATCCGGACAGGCGTTTCAGCCGGCTCGGCGGCTGTCCTCATATCGAGTGAGGCACTTTTGCAGAAAGCGCACCAGGTGCGTGGAGCGTGCCACCGTCACGCGGGGCAGGCCAAATGGGTCATCGCCCGCTGCCGCCAGGCCGCGTTGGGTGAGGGTGGCGTTGTCATAACCGGCCTCACGCGCCATCGCGCGGTGTTCTGCCCGGTGGTCGCCGTAGGGGTAGCAAAAAGCCGTGACGGCATCACCCAGCGCCTGCTCGAGCTTTTCCTTGGACTGGGCAATCTGGCGCTTCGCCTCATCCTGCGACACCTCTGAAAGATGCACATGATCCAGCGTATGCGAACCCACTTCATGGCCGCACTGCGCCCATTCGCGCATTTCGGCAACGGACATGAGCGCCGAAAACGGAATGCCTTTTGGCTGATCCCATACGTTGCCGCCATCGAACTGGCACGCCACAAAATAGTTGGTCGCGGTGAACCCCAGCTCGTTCAGAATCGGCATCGCGTTGTGATGCACATTGCGATAACCGTCGTCGAAGGTCAGGCCGAACACTTTGCCCTGCCGCTCCCCACGCACATAAGGCAGGATCTCGCGCATCGAGAGGCCCCGGTAGCCCAACCTGCGCATCCAGCGCATCTGGCGCGCAAAGCTCGCAGGATGCACCGTCAACCCGCGATAGGGCGTGCCTCTTGGGTTCGGCTCTCCAATCTGGTGGTACATCAGGATAGGGATGGACATGAGTGGATTCTCAGGCCGCAGGGTGCGGCCAACAGGTGTCCATTATTCTACGAGGCCCGCAGGATTCAACGCAGCAGTGCCCGTGTAAAACGGCGCATGGCCCGTTCAGAAACGACCCTGTCCAGAAACGTGCATGGCCCTCCTTCAGGGCCGCGCATGACGCCGATCAAAACCGCGCATGGTTTCGATCGGACAGCGGGGCAGTACTTATGTGTTCCGGTAAGGATCGATGCGCTGCTCTTCCGCCTTCAGGCGTTCGTGCGCACGCGTACCGAAGCGTTCGGCGAACTGGCGGGTGACCACGGCACCGAAGAAAAAGATTTGCGCCGAGTAGTAGATCCACAGCAACAGCAGCACGACCGAGCCCGCCGCGCCGTAGGCATCAGCCGCGCCGCCGCTGCCCAGATAAAGCCCGATTCCCCATTTGCCCAACAGGAACAGGGCAGCGGTAACAATCGATCCAGGAATGACGTCACGCCATACCAGCGTCACGCTGGGAAGCAGCTTGAAGATCACTGCGAACAGCGCCGCGACCACGCAATACGAAAAAAGGTTCGCCATTATTCCTGCCGTCGTGGCAAACATCGAATTTGCCCACAACGTGCCGTAATACGCCTTGGCTGCGGCCAGCCCTGCGTTGATGCTCAGCGAGAACAGCAGGAACAGCGCGAGCACCAGCACGACCCCGAAAGACAGGAACCGTGCCTTGATGAAGCCCATCAGCCCGGCAGGCTGCTTCTGCTCCGGCACTTCCCACAGTTCGTCCAGGCTGGCCTGTAGTTCGGCAAATGCCGTGGTGGCGCTGAAGATGAGCACGCCAATGGAGAACAGTGCGGCCACGCCGCCACTGCCTGATTCATGTGCACTGGCCAGTACCGTCTGTATGACTTCGGCACTGCGCTCGCCTGTCAGATCGCGCAGTTGCGCCACCAGTTGTGACTGCACGGCTTCTTCGCCCAGAAAGAATCCCGCCACCGCGATCACCAGGATCAGCATGGGCGCCAGCGAGAACACCATGTAGAGCGCCAGTGCCGCGCCCTTGCTGGCTGCGCGATGCTTGGACCACTGCGCGGCAGAATCGGCAAACATACTACCCAGCGAGCGCAGGCGCATTCCGCGCAGTTCGTATGGCAACGGCATGTGTATTTTCCCTCGTGATCATGGCTTCCCGCCCGCCGCTCAGCCAGAAACGTGCCAGGGGCATCAAAGGCTTGCCGGTTCTGGCGTATGCACGACGGCAGCCGCCAGACAGGGGGAACGCGATTACAGTCAGGTCATTGTAAGAGGCAGTTCGTAGTTTTATACAGGCCAGCCGTCATCTTCCTGCCCGTTGCGCCATCATCGATGGCACTGAGAGGCGGCGCGTAGCCTTGAAGGGATCCCCATAAAAAAACACCCCAGGGCATGAACCTTGGGGTGTTTGATTTTTGATCGGAGCCCGGCAAGACGCAGACTTCACGCCGTTTGCGGTGGCTCCGATCGAGCATGCATGGACGTGTTGCTTAGAAGTCCATGCCGCCCATGCCGCCCATGCCACCAGGCATTGCGGGAGCAGCCGGCTTGTCTTCGGCGATTTCGGCCACGGCGGCTTCGGTCGTCAACAACAGGCTGGCAACGGAGGCTGCGTTTTGCAGAGCCGTGCGGGTCACCTTGGTGGGATCCAGAACGCCTTGCTCGACCAGGTCACCGTATTCGCCCGTAGCTGCGTTGTAGCCGTAGTTACCGCTGCCCTTGGCAACGTTGTCGACCACGACGCTGGCTTCTTCACCGGCGTTTTCAACGATGGTGCGCAGGGGCGATTCGATGGCGCGCAGGATCAGCTTGATGCCGGCTTCCTGGTCCACGTTGTCGCCCTTGACGGCACGAACGGCATCGCGAGCACGGATCAGTGCAACGCCGCCGCCAGGAACAATACCTTCTTCCACGGCAGCGCGGGTGGCGTGCAGAGCATCTTCCACGCGAGCTTTCTTTTCCTTCATTTCGACTTCGGTCGAAGCGCCGACACGGATCACGGCAACACCGCCGGCCAGCTTGGCCACGCGCTCTTGCAG
>JAEYZR010000376.1 GCA_023427945.1 Pseudomonadota bacterium
GCACTATTGGATTCGTCGCGTGCCTGCTGGCTGACGAACCCCTGTTTCTGCAACGCCTCGGAACGGCGGTACTGGCTCTGGGCGAGCGACAGGTTGGCCTGCGCCTGCGCCAGTTCCGCACGCGGTACCGAATCGTCCAGTTGAATCAACACCTGCCCGGCCTGCACCGCCATGCCTTCCTCGAAGTTCAGGCGCTGAATGCGGCCCGACACCTCCGGTCGCAGCACCACGGACTCGTCCGAACGCAAACTGCCTACGGCACCCACGCCCCGCGCAAACGGCACTTCGCGCACGTTGGCCAGTGCCACCCGGGTGGCGCTGGGAGCACGCGGCGCGGCACCCGCCGCCCGGCCATTCGCACCCGCGCCCACCGCCTTCTGGGCGGGTGCGCCGGACAAGAGCCCGATGCCTGACCAGCGCACGGCCGCCAATGCAGCGGCCGCACCGATGATCAGCGCAACGACAACAAGTAAAACTACATTTGATTTTTTCATGCCAGCATCGAAAGACGCCGAGCGCCTGACCTGCACCGCCCAGCCGGTCATTAACATTCTTTAAAAAGCTTGCAGACTGTATCACCAGACCAGATGTGTCGTAATAGGTTCAACCGAGCAAGGGCCTGATACATCCTGGCAGATGACCCTCAACGGGAATGTCTGGAGGCCACCGACAGGCCGGTCAAGGCCGCATAGGGACTGAGGATGACGTCGATCGGGATGTCGTGCAGATAGTCCGACATCCGGCCCTTGTCCTGGAAACGCGCGCGCAGTGGCGATTGCGCCACGCGCTCGCCCAGGCGGGGAACGATGCCGCCACCCACGAACACGCCGCCGCGTGCGCCCAGAGCGAGCGCCAGATCGCCTGCCAATGCACCCAGCAATCCACAGAACAGGTCGATGGTTTCACTACAGACCCGGTCGGTCCCGCTCAGAGCCGCCGAGGTGATGGCCTCGGGCGCGAGCAGATCGCCCTCGCCCAGCGACGACGCCAGCGGCACCCCGCTCAGGAAAGCGTGCAGATAGGACAGGCCACTGCCGCACAACAGGCGTTCACACGATACGCGGGGGAAGCGGCTGTGCATGAAATGCCACAGGCGGATTTCCTGCGCGGTCTCGGGCGCGAAGCTGACGTGCCCGCCTTCGCCGGGCGCAGCCACCGGCCCTGCGGACGAAAACACCAGGCTGGACACGCCCAATCCCGTTCCCGGCCCCAGCAAAACGCAGGGGGCGTGGGGCTCGCCCGCCGTGCCGCCGATGCGCAGCAAGTCTGCCGGCGCAAGACTGGGCAAGGCGTAGGCCAGGGCGGCGAAGTCGTTGAGCACGACAAACGCATCCCAATCGAGCGCGACGCGCATGGCCTCGATCGAAAACGACCAGTCGTGATTGGTCATGCGGATCTGGTCGCCCCATACCGGGTTGGCAATGCCGATGGCGCCGCGCCGCACACGGCGGCCTGCCTCGCCCCGGCTGGCCAGGTAGTGGCGCACGGCAGCGATCAGGCTCGGAAAGTCGCGCGTGGCCAGCACGGCGACGTCGTCGCGGCCTGCCGCCCCGTCATCCAGTGCGAAGCGCACATTGGTGCCGCCCACATCAGCCAGCAGATGGGGTGAGGACTCATTGGGTTCGATAGACATCAAGCGCGACTCGCTCCTGGTGCATCAGCAGGCTGATGGGAAGCGTCGGGCAAGGGGCAATCCTGGCCGACTGGAAAACCCGTAGGTTATCAGCACCCGAGACACCCAGAAATATCTGTCGGCATGCCAGCAAGGCAGCAAGATTCAGGCTGATCCGGTCGAATCGGCAGGACCGGGGATGCAGCGCGACGTAGCCGGGTTCGGCCCGTCCCGAGAGCGCGAACTCCAGTTCGGGCACGTCTCCGGTGATCAGGCCCAGGCGTCCGTCGGCACCCATTCCCAGCACCACCACATCCGGCTGCACGTACAGGGCATTGGCGAAATCGACGACATTGCGCGCGCCGCGCCCCCGATGTATGTCGATGGGCTCGAAAACGGCCGATGCGGCCTGCCCGCGCAACAAGGTGTGCCGGATGAGTCGGGCATGGCTCTCGAAATTGTCGATGGGAACGACGTTCTCGTCGGCCAGCATGATGATCACCCGTGCCCAGTCGAGCCGCTCGCGGGCCAGTGCGGTAAAGATGGGCAAGGGTTGCCCGCCGGAAAATGCCACGCGCACTGTCTCCACCTCGTTCAGGCGCGCACGTATGTGCTGTGCGACCCGATGAGCCAGGGCGTGAGTCATCTCTCCGGAATTGCGACATACAAAGCTACGCATTACATCTCCCGTCCATTGCGTGCAATGGTACGGAGCGGAAACGGACTAATCGTAAGCGCTGCTAACGATTGGTTCGTGCCGCGGCGCGGGCAGCCTCCACGCCCTGGTTGGCCAGCACATCGGCGCGTTCGTTGTTCACATCGCCGGCATGGCCGCGCACCCATTTCCAGCTCACCCGATGACGAGTGACCTGGGCGTCCAGCTGTTGCCAGAGGTCTGCGTTTTTCACGGGCTTCTTGTCGGCCGTCACCCAGCCGCGCTTTTTCCAGTTGGGCAGCCACTCGGTCATGCCCTTCATCACATACTGCGAATCGGTATGGATGATCACCGTACATTCGCGGTTCAGCGTCTTCAGCGCTTCGATCGGCGCGGTCAGTTCCATACGGTTGTTGGTGGTCGAGAGATCGCCGCCGTGCATGGTTTTTTCATGTGCACCGCTGATCAACAGGGCGCCCCAACCACCCGCGCCAGGGTTGCCCTTGCATGCGCCATCGGTCCAGATATTTACGACGGTTTCCAAAATAAATCCCAGCTTGTCATTCGTTTAAAAAGGTTCTTTCAGGGTGTTGCGCCTTGCACCCACCGGGCTGGCCTGTGCCGCCCGGCGTTTTTTCTTGCGCTTCCAGGCAGGCCCGATGATTCGCATGCCCACCACGCGCTTGACGGCGGTGACGACGTAGACATTGCCGCAGACCTTCCACCAGCGGGCACCGGCGCGCTCCAGGAATTCGAATCGATCCAGCCATTGGTCGGATCGCGCGGCCGGTGCGAAACAACCATACGATGGCGGATCGACTTCGAAGGACATCAGTTTGAGCCAGTCGCGCAGGCGCGGCACGGAGACCAGCGAAGAGGATGCAAACGGCAGCCACTGCTCCATGGCCGGCATGACATTGCGTGCCCCCCACAGGCTCCACGGGTTGAACCCGGAAATCACCACGCGGCCCTCGGGCATCAGCACCCGTTCGACCTCGCGCAGCACCGAATGTGGCGTGGCCGTGCAATCGAACACATGTGGCAATACCAGCAGATCGATGCTTTGCGACTCGAACGGCAGCGCCGCCGGGT
>JAEYZR010000016.1 GCA_023427945.1 Pseudomonadota bacterium
CACGGGTGTTCCCAGTTCAGCCTGCTTCAGCGCAAAGGCGATTTGCTCTTCGGTGTACTTCGATCTCTTCACGGCATGGCTCCTGTTCCATATGGTGAAATCATGCCGGATTTCTCTAATTTAGATCGGTACTAAAAACTGGGGTAGGGTCACTCCCGGTCACGAGGCGTAGCAAGGCTCGCTTTCGACTAATAACGACACTCTGCAAACTACGACCGTGCCTAAAACAGCATCTGGACGTTTTGCAAAGCGACCGGAATCGAACGACAGAATCGAATGATTTAAAGAAAAGACGGAGGCATGCAAACTTAACACCTGAAATGCAGGCCTCACGTCAACTCAAAACCTAGCCCCGTTGCCCCCTCACTCCACCGTCACACTCTTCGCCAGATTCCGCGGCTTGTCCACATCGGTTCCGCGCGCGCAAGCCGTGTGATACGCCAGCAACTGCAACGGAATCGTATGCAGAATCGGCGACAGCATGCCGTAGTGCTCCGGCATGCGGATCACGTGCATCCCATCGCCGCTACCGATCTTGCCGTCGGCATCGGCGAACACATAAAGCTCACCGCCACGCGCACGCACTTCCTGCATGTTGGACTTCAGCTTCTCCAGCAGCGCGTCGCGCGGAGCAATCGTCACCACCGGCATTTCATCGGTCACCAACGCCAGCGGCCCGTGCTTCAGTTCGCCTGCAGGGTAGGCCTCGGCGTGGATGTAGCTGATCTCCTTGAGCTTCAACGCACCTTCCAGCGCGATCGGATAGTGCATGCCGCGACCCAGGAACAGGGCGTTCTCCTTGCTGGCGAAACGTTCGGCCCAGGCGATGATCTGCGGCTCAAGCGCCAGCACCGCGCCGATGGCAGACGGCAGGTGGCGCAAGGCCTTGATGTGCTCGGCTTCTTCGGCATCGGTCAGATGGCCGCGCACCTGCGCCACGCTTAGCGTGAGCAGGAACAGCGCAGTCAGTTGGGTCGTGAAGGCCTTGGTGGAGGCCACGCCGATTTCAACGCCGGCGCGTGTGATGTAGGACAGTTCGCATTCGCGCACCATCGCGCTGGTGGCCACGTTGCACACCGTCAGCGTGTGGGTCATGCCCAGGCTGCGGGCATGTTTGAGCGCGGCGAGCGTGTCGGCGGTTTCGCCGGATTGCGAGATGGTGACGACCAGCGTCTTCGGGTTGGGCACGCTCTCGCGATAACGATATTCGCTGGCAATTTCCACGCTGACCGGGATCTTGGCCACCGCTTCCAGCCAGTACTTCGCGGTCGAACCGGCGTAGAAGCTGGTGCCACACGCCAGGATCAGGATCGAATCGATTTCCTTGAACACTTTGTAGGCGCCATCGCCAAAGAGTTCTGGGGTGACGGACTCGATGTCCTGGATGGTGTCGCCGACGGCGCGTGGCTGCTCGAAGATTTCTTTCTGCATGTAGTGGCGATAGGGGCCGAGCTCGGCGCTGCCACTGTGTACGTTCACCGTGTGCGCTTGCCGCTCGGCTTCGCGACCTTCTGCGTCCACGACCCACACGCGGGCGACCTGCAGATCGACCACGTCGCCGTCTTCCAGGTACATGATGGAGTTGGTGGTGCCGACCAGGGCGAGTGCGTCGGAGGCGAGGAAGTTTTCGTTGTCGCCGACGCCGACTACCAGCGGCGAGCCCTGCCGGGCTCCTACGACGCGGTGCGGCTCATCACGGCAGAACACGGCAATCGCGTAGGCACCGGTCAGGCGCTTGACGGCCTGTTGTACGGCGGCGAACAGGTCGCCCGCATACAGATGATGCACGAGGTGCGCAATCACTTCGGTATCGGTCTGGCTTTCGAACACATAACCGTGCGCGGTCAGTTCTTCGCGCAGTTCGTCGTGGTTTTCGATGATGCCGTTATGTACCAGGGCGATGCGTGGTTTTTCGTCGCCCAGATGGGAGAAGTGCGGGTGGGCATTGTGGGTGGCAGGCGCACCGTGGGTCGCCCAGCGGGTGTGTGCAATGCCGGTATAGCCGGTGATGTGATCCTGCTTGATCTGATCGCCCAGTTCGGAGACACGCTTGGTGCTGCGGGTACGCCGCAGTTCGCCCTCGTCGAACACGGCCACGCCGCACGAGTCGTAGCCGCGATACTCCAGGCGGCGCAGGCCTTCTACGAGGACGGGGGTGATATCACGCGTGGCGACGGCGCCGACAATTCCGCACATGGTGTTTTTCCTGGATTAGAGAGCTGATGAAGGACATTCTGAGCCAGCATGCAAGAAATTGGATTGCGTATTTTTTGTTTGAATGACTAAATATTGCGCGCCATGCTATAAGTGAAATTATCTATCTATAAAAGATAAAAATTGGTTTTTTATGTCGCCTCAGCCTGCTTCTGGCAAATCACTCTCGACGACTCCCGGCATCACGGACGAGCCGATCGACGATCTGGATCGCCGTATCCTCGCAAAGCTGCAAGAGGACTGTTCACTGAACAACCTGGAACTTGCCGCCAGCGTGCACGCGTCAGCGCCCACGACATTGCGGCGCGTGCGCAAGCTGCGCGAAGCGGGCTATATCGAGAAACAGGTGGCCATTCTGGCTCCCGAAAAACTGGATGCTTCGCTGACAGCCATCGTGGAAATCACGCTGGAGAATCAGGCAGCCGAAGTCCTGCAGGCGTTCGAGGCGGCCATGCTGGCTGAATCTGCGGTGCTGCAGTGTTATCGGGTGTCTTCGGGCGCCGATTTCATCGTGGTGGTCCAGGTGCGCGACATGAATGCCTACCACGCCCTGGTGCATCGGGCCTTCACCGCTCAGGCGCGCGTGCGCAACGTGCGCACTTTCTTCTCCACCCATCGGGCCAAGTTCGATACCCGCATCGCACTCTGATCGCGGCGACGCTCTCCACGCCGCGGCACTTCACATCCCGGCCATGCCTTACACGCCACGGCGCCTCACGCTGCAGATCAACCCTGCCTGGCGATGGGTCGTGGGGTTCCGTCCTCACACCGCATCACTCGCTCGCCCCTGCGCCACCAGAAAATCCACCAGCGTGGCCAGCGGTGCATCGGGCGCGACATCGGAGCGGAGTCTCATCACATAACCCCAGGAGCCGCGCATGCGTTTGTCCGGAAACAGCTCGATCAGATGCCCTCGGGCCAGCTCCAGGTCGATCAGTGGCGAGCGTCCCAGCGCGATACCCACGCCGGCCACCGCCGCGGCCACGACAGTGGTCATGCCGGCCAGCAGCAGCACCCGATCGGTGGTCAGCGTCTCCAGTCCGACATGGGGGCCCCAGGTGGACCAGTCGGTCTCCGGACTATCGATGTGCTGTTCCTGGATCAGGCGATGATGCAGCAAGACCTCGGGATCGCTTCGCTGTTCTGCGGCAATCAACCCGGGGCTGCAAATGGGCACGACCGTTTCGGTGAACAAGGCAATATCGTCGGCCTGTGCGCGGTTCGGACCATCGGCCTGCTGATGCATGATGACGATATCGGGGCCGTGTGACGTCCAGCCTGGGGCACGATTCGCGTGCAACTGCACTTGCACATGAATATCGGGATGCAGGCGGCTGAACTCGCCTATGCGTGTGGCCAGCCATAGCGAGGCCAGGGAGGGGTTGGCCGATACCTTGATGACACGCTGACCGGGTGGACCGGCCACGACTCGTACGTCCCGGCAGGCGGCATTGAGCACCGCCAGCCCTTGCGTGACGCCTGCCAGCAGTCGCGCACCGGCCTCGGTGACCTGCGCACGCGGCAGTCCTCCGCCGCGGTTGAGCACGCTGCAACCCAACTCGGTCTCCAGCGCACGCAACTGATGGCTGATCGCGCTCTTGGTGACATTCAATTCAAGCGCGGCAAGGCTGACGCTGCCCAATCGGGCAACGGCCTCGAATGCGCGGAGTGCGCCCAGCGGCGGGATGCGGTCGGCGGGGGAAGACATGCGGTTGAGTTTAATTCAACCAGATGTTGAAAATCCATCGCTATGAGCGCGCCCCCGCATGAGCGAAGATGCGAGCCTGACTGGTGGAGTGTGCAATATGTATTTCGATTCTCGTCTGTGGGCGCTGACGGCCGGCATGCGCTCGGGCATGGCAGGCAGTGTGCTGCTGGGACTGCTGGCACTGGCTGCGGGCATTGCCCGGTTCGTGTTTCTCGGCTTGCTGCTGGCCGGCGTCTTCCGTGGTGCGCCCTGGCCTGAACTGCTGCCCGCCCTGCTTGGGACGGCGGCCATGGTGTTGCTGCGCGCCCTGCTCGATCACTGCCGCACGGTGCAAGCCCATCAAAGCGCGTTGAAGGCGCAGCACCTTCTGCGCGCACGGCTGTACGACCGCATCGTGGAATTGGGGCCGGCGTGGTTCGCCGACAAGCGCACCGGTGGCGTGATGCTGACGGTGGTCGATGGGGTGGAGCAACTGGAGACGTTCTTCGGCCAGTACCTGCCGCAGGTAGCCATCGCGCTGTGCGCGCCGTTTGCCATCTTCGCCGTCATCGCTTTCTGGGATGTGCCGGTCGCGCTGGTGCTGCTGGGCTCCGCCCTGTTCGCCCTGTTCGCGCCGGCGCTGGTGCATCGACTCGATCGCCGTGCGAGCATGGCCAGGTCGCGGTCGCTGGATGCGTTTGGCGAGTCGTTTCTGGATGCCATGCAGGGCCTGCCCACCTTGAAGGCTTTTGGCCAGGGCAAGACCTACGGTGCACGCCTGGCTGAACAGGCTCGGGCCCTGTCGGACAACACGTTCTGGGTGCTGTCGGTCACCCTGCTCACACGCGGCATGAGCGACCTGGGCATTGCCCTGGGCGCAGCGCTGGCCCTGGTGCTGGGCGCCTGGCGGGTGATGAACGGCGAGATGAGTGTAGAGGCGCTGCTGATCGTGCTGATGGCTGGCACCGAAATTTTCCGGCCGCTGCGCGATCTGCGCAGCGTGCTGCACAAAGGCATGCTCGGCCAATCGGCAGCCCATAACGTGCATGCGCTGATGGATGCAAAAACCAGCTTGCCTGCTGTGGGCGACCAGCCCGCCGGAGAGCTCGCCCCCACCCTGGAATTCGATGACGTGTCGTTCGCCTACCCCGGTGGCCGCCTGGCACACGACAGGCTGTCGTTCAAGGTCGCCGCAGGTGAGCGCGTCGGCATCGTGGGACCGAGCGGCGCAGGCAAGTCCTCGCTGATTCGTCTGCTGTTGCGCCAGCACGATCCACAACGCGGCACGGTGCGCATCGGCGGACGGGACGTACGTGATCTGGCTCCCGCAGACGTGCTCTCGCACATGGCGATCGTGGCACAGGACACCACGCTGTTCTACGGCACGGTCGAATCGAACCTGCGCCTGGGCAAGCCGCAAGCCAGCGACGAAGACATGATGGCCGCTGCGCGCGCGGCCAATGCCCACGAGTTCATCATGAGCCTGCCGCAGGGTTACGACACGCCCATCGGCGAGCGCGGCACGCAGTTGTCCGGCGGGCAGCGCCAGCGTCTGGCCATCGCACGCGCACTCTTGCGCGACGCGCCCATCCTCATCCTGGATGAAGCCCTGTCTTCCGTGGATGCCGAAAACGAGTCCTTGATCCAGCAGGCCCTGGATCGTCTGATGCAGGGACGCACGACGCTGATCCTGGCACACCGTCTGGCCAGTGTCGTGGGCGCAGACCGCACGCTGGTGCTCTCCGGTGGCCGCGTCGTGGAAGAAGGGGATCACCAGGCATTGATGGCGCAGCGCGGGCTGTATTTCCAGTTGATGCACGAGCAGGCCCAGGGCAGCGCCGACATCACGGCGGCCCCGTTCAATGATGCCGATGGCCTGAGCACGCACCGTGACAGCAACGCATCACCGGCGGCTCATGCCAATGCGCATGCCCATGCGAACACATCGGCTCATGCCAACGCGCTTTCCCAGGCAAACACCGCTGCCCATGCCGATGCACTTGCCCAGACGAACACACCTGCCCATGACAATGCGTCTGGCCATGCGAACACCGCTGCGCTGGCAGCTATGCATGCCCATGCGAACACGCCCGATCACAGCAATACGTCAACCGTTTCACTTCAAGACGCCGATGCACTCACCTCTCCCGCACCGCGCGATCTGGATCTCGATGCCGCCCGGATCGGTTGGCGCGCCACCCTTGCCACCCTACTGCATTTCGTGGCTCCCTGGCGCGGCACCCTGGTGGCGACCATCGTGCTGGGCGTGGCTCGTGTGGCGGCGTTCATCGGCGTGGGCGTGCTCAGCGCACTGATCGTGGCAAGCGTGCGGGCCGGCAACGATCCCACGGCGCTGATCGTGGCCGTGCTGGTGATGGCCCCGCTGGCCGCACTCTTTCACTGGCTGGAATCGTGGCTCGCCCATGCGATGGCGTACCGGCTGCTGGGTGACATGCGCGTCAAGCTCTTCGACAAACTCGAACGTCTGGCGCCGGCCTACCTGATGCAGCGTCGCACCGGCGATCTGGTCGCGCTTTCGACGCAGGACGTCGAGATGGTGGAGTACTTTTATGCGCACACGGTTGCCCCGGCGATTGTCTCGATTCTGGTTCCGCTCACCGTGTTGCTGGCGCTGGGTCTGTACTCGTGGCCACTGGCTCTGGTGTTGCTGCCTTTCCTGGCCTACGCCATGCTGTCCCCGCTGCGCGGCCGGCGCCGCATCGATGCGCTGGGCAGCCAGGCCAGGCGCACGCTGGGCGAACTGAGTTCGCACGTGACCGACACCATCCAGGGCCTGGGCGAGCTGGTGGCGCTGCAAGCCACTGGCCGTCGCCGCCAGGCATTCCTCGCACTGACAGAACAATACGGCAAACAGCGGCTGGCTCTGCAGAAAGACCTGTCGCTGCAGAATGCACTGTTCGA
The DNA here is from genome assembly GCA_023427945.1 of Pseudomonadota bacterium. Taxonomy (GTDB): domain Bacteria; phylum Pseudomonadota; class Gammaproteobacteria; order Burkholderiales; family Burkholderiaceae_B; genus Schauerella. The sequence goes on from JAEYZR010000016.1 coordinate 6,824, forward strand.
GATCGCCACGGGCTGGGGCGGGCTGGCGGTGGCCGCTGTCGGCGCGCAACAGGTGGCCGCGGGTGCCTTGCCCGCAGGCGTGCTGCCGTTATTGATCCTGATCGCCATCGCGACCTTCCTGCCCGTCTCGGAAATCTCGCAGGTCAGCCGTCAACTGGCCGACACGATTGCCGCCACGCGACGTCTGCACGTGGTCAACAATGAACCCGAACCTATCGTGGATGGCACACTGAGTCTGCCTGCGCCCACGACGGGTTCGGCGATTGCCTTCAAGAACGTGAGTTTTCATTATCCAGGGCGCAGCACACTGTCGCTGGCCAACATCGACATCGAGGTTTCGCCAGGCTCCACGGCCGCTCTGGTAGGCCCCTCCGGCGCCGGCAAGAGTACGCTTGCCGCCCTGCTGCTGCGCTTCTGGGATCCCGTACGCGGTCAGGTCACGGTAGATGGCGTGCCCGCGCCACAGCTCGAGCTGGACGCGCTGCGCGCCCGTGTCGCCCTGGTGACGCAAGACACCTATCTGTTCAACGACACCCTGCAGGCCAACATTCGTCTGGCGCGTCCGGATGCCAGCGATGCCGACCTGCAACGGGCGCTCGAACAGGCAGCACTGACTGCCTTCGTCGAACAACTGCCCGAAGGGCTGAACACCCGCGTGGGTGAGCGCGGCGTGCAGTTGTCGGGCGGGCAGCGCCAGCGCATTGCGATCGCGCGTGCATTCCTGAAAAACGCGCCCGTGCTGCTGCTGGACGAAGCCACGTCGCACCTGGACACGCTCAGCGAATGGCAGGTGCGCCGCGCCCTGACCGATCTGATGAAAGGACGCACCACGCTGATCATCGCGCACCGGCTGGCCACGATCAAGAATGTCGACCGGATCTTTGTGCTGAAGGCAGGACGCCTGGTGGAACAAGGCGATCACGACACCTTGATGGCCCAGAACGGTCTTTATGCGAGCCTGGCCCGCATGCAGGCGGGAGCGTGATCATGCGGGCCAGCGCCTAGAAGCCATGTGCCCGGGCGGTGACGTGCCCGAAGGGCAGCACGCCCGGCACGGGCCGTCGCGGCGAAGCATCAGCGCGTGTGGCGCAGTGCGGGCATCGCCGCGCCACACGCCTTAATCCAGCCGCCCTTCCTCGACCCCGTGACAGGCCACGACATTCAACCCCGCCACGACAGACTTCGGCGGCTCCACCCGGCAGCGATCGTTCGCATGCGGACAGCGTGGATGGAAGGTGCAACCAGGCGGCGGGTTCAGCGGATTGGGCACCTCGCCGGCCACACGGGTGCGGGCACGCCCTTCGCCATGCATGTCGGGAATGGCCTCCAGCAACATCCGCGTGTAGGGATGACGCGGCCGCTCGAACAGGGCATCACGTGGCGCGACTTCCACGATACGCCCCAGATACATGACCGCCACCCGATCGGCGACGTGATGCACCACCGCCAGATTGTGCGAGATGAACACGTAGGTCAGACCCAGATTGCGCTGCAGGTCTTTCATCAGGTTCAACACCTGGGCCTGCACCGACACGTCCAGCGCCGACGTGGGCTCGTCGCACACCAGCAGATCGGGCTGCACCGCCAGCGCTCGCGCTATCGAGATGCGTTGGCGTTGACCACCAGAGAACTGATGCGGATAGCGTTGCTGATCGGCCGGGTCCAGCCCCACTTGCGTGAGCAGCTCCGACACCCGCGCCACACGCTGGGCTGACGTCATCTTCGTATGCGTCAGCAACGGTTCGGCGATGATGCGGCCCACGCGCCAGCGCGGATTCAGGCTGGCATAGGGATCCTGGAAAATCATCTGCAGGCGCCGGCGGATGTCGCGTCCACCAGGTTTGTCCATGTCGGACAAGGGCTTGCCATCGAAAAGAATCGTTCCGCGGGTCAGCCCATACAGGCCCACCAGCATGCGTGCCACGGTCGATTTGCCGCAGCCCGACTCGCCCACCAGCGCAAAGGTTTCACCTCGCCCGATGTCGAAACTCACGCCATCGACCGCACGCAGGTCGATTCGCGGCCGGCGTGAGATGACGCGCTCCAGCCAGGGAGGCGACACGTCGAACCAGCGGGCGGCATCTTCCACACGCACCAGCGGGTGCTGCACGGCCGCCGTACCTATCGGGCCGTCATCCGCTGGCGGGGGTGCATCCGTTGCACGTATGAGGGTGGGATCGATGGCCGCAGCAACCGCCTCTTCGGAGGCGGCATCCGGGGAGACCGGTTTGTCGCTCATACCGTCACCTCCTGGTCATGCAGCCAACAGGCGGCCCGCGTCGCGCCAGCGGGAAGCAGCTCGGGCCGCTCACGCGTACATCGCTCCATGCGCCGGCTACATCGCGGATTGAACGCACAGCCCGGCGGAATGGCGGTCAGGCGCGGCATGCTGCCGTCGATCTGCACCAGCCGTTGCACGTGGCTGTCCAGCGTCGGAATGGAACCCATCAGACCTGCCGAGTACGGATGTGCCGGATGATGGATCACCTGCGACACCGGGCCGATCTCGACCACCCGCCCCGCGTACATGACTGCGACACGATCCGCCGTCTCGGCGATCACACCCATGTCGTGTGTGATCAGCATGACCGAAGCGCCATGCTCGCGACAGAGCTTTTTCAGGAGCTCGATGATCTGCGCCTGGATCGAGACGTCCAGCGCAGTCGTGGGCTCGTCGGCCACGATCAGCTTGGGCTCGGCCGCCAGCGCCAGGGCGATCACCACACGCTGGCGCATGCCGCCGGAAAACTGATGCGGGTAATGATCGATGCGCTCGCGTGCAGCCGGTATGCCGGTCGATGCCAGCAACTCGACGGCCCGGTTGCGCGCCTGGGTCCATGTCATCGGAAGATGCGTGACGATGGTTTCGGCCAACTGGCGTCCGACGGTGTAGAGGGGATTGAGCGAAGTCAGCGGGTCCTGGAACACGGCGCCGATCTCGCGGCCACGCACGCGGCGCATCTCGTCATCGGACAGATTGTCGATGCGCCGGCCCGCCAGCAGGATCTCCCCCGAAGCGACACGCCCCGGCGGTTCCAGCAAGCCGATGATGGACGCACCGGTCAGCGATTTACCGGCGCCCGACTCTCCGACGACCCCCAGCACTTCGCCTGCGCTGATCGAAAACGAAACGTCGTTCAACGCCCGCAGGGTGCCGCGGCGCGACGGAAATTCAACGCATAGGTTGCGCACTTCGAGCAATGAGACTTGGGACATATCAATTCAGCCTGGGGTTGAGTGCGTCGCGAAGCCAATCGCCCAGCAGATTCACGGACAACACCAGCAATACCAGTGCCAACCCAGGGAAAATGGTGATCCACCACTCGCCTGAGAACAGAAAGTCGTTGCCGATCCGGATGAGCGTGCCCAGCGACGGCGAGGTCGAAGGCACCCCTACGCCCAGGAACGACAGAGTCGCCTCGGTGATGATGGCCGTGGCCAGGTGTACCGTGGCCAGCACCAGCACCGGCCCCATGACGTTGGGCAGCACATGACGAAACATGATGACCGTGGACGACACGCCGATCACCCTTGCGGCCTGCACGTATTCACGGCCCTTCTCGACCATCGTCGAACCGCGCACCGTGCGCGCATACTGCGGCCAGCCGGCCAGCGAAATCGCCCCCACCAGAACCGGGAATGCGATGACCTCGTGCAACTCGCGTGGCACGGCAGCCCGGGCAACCCCGTCGATCAACAAGGCAATCAGAATGGCCGGAAACGACAGCTGCACATCGGCAATGCGCATGATGAACGCATCGGTGCGCCCGCCGGCATAGCCGGCAAGCAGGCCGAGCCCGATGCCCACGATCATGGACAGCGCCACCGAAGCCAGGCCGATCAGCAACGACACCCGCGCACCATACAGAATGCCCGAGAACAGATCGCGCCCCTGGCTGTCGGTACCCAGCAGATAATTGGTCGAACCATTCTCCGACCATGCCGGCGGCAGCAGTGCATCGAGCAGTTCGATGGATGCCAGGTCAAAGGGGTTGTGCGGCGCGAGCCAGCCCGCACCGAACGAACCAACGAGAAAGGCAATGAGCAGGATCGTGGCGATCATGGCCACTGGCGTGTGCCGCCAGGACCAGGCCAGATCGCTGTCCCACCAGCGTTTGATAGCGTCCATCAGTGACCTCCGGTGCCGCGCGAAACGGACATGCGCAATCGGGGATCGACCACGAAATACAACAGATCAACGATCAGGTTGATCACGACGAACACCAGGGCGATCAGACAGAGGTAGGCCGCCATGACAGGCACGTCGGCGAACTGCACGGCCTGGATGAACAGCAGCCCCATGCCCGGCCACTGAAACACGGTTTCCGTGACGATCGCAAAAGCAATGATGCCCCCCAGCTGCAACCCGGTGATCGTGATGACCGGCACGAGCGTGTTCTTCAACGCATGGCCAAAATGAATGGCACGACGTTTCAGGCCCCGGGCGCGTGCGAACTTGATGTAGTCCGAGCGCAGCACTTCCATCATTTCCGATCGCACCAGCCGCAGCACCAGCGTGAGCTGGAACAGGGACAGCGTGATGGCCGGCAGGATGAGATGCTTCCAGCCATTGGCTGTCAAGAGACCCGTGCTCCACCATCCCACGTTCACGGTTTCACCTCGCCCATAGCTGGGCAGCCAGCCCAGGCCGACGGAGAACACCAGAATCAGCAGAATGCCGATGAGAAACGTGGGCAGCGACACGCCCAGCAGCGATACGGCCAGCACCAGTTGCGAGACCGCACTGTTGCGCCGAAGCGCGGTGTACACGCCAAGTGGCACACCTATGAACAGGGCCAGCAAGGCTGCCGCAAAAGAGAGTTCGAGTGTGGCGGGCAGGCGCGACTTGAGCAGATCGGAGACCTTTTCGCTTTGACGCAGCGAAATGCCGAAATCGCCCTGCACGGCATTGCCCACGAACTTGGCGAACTGCACGGGCGCCGGGGCATTCAGCCCCAGGCGTTCGCGCAGTTCGGCCCGCTCGGCATCCGTGCCGTCCTGACCCAACATGATGGTGACCGGGTCACCGACGTACTGAAACAACACAAAGGCAAGCAGAGCGACCGTAAGCATGACGGCCGCCGCCTGCAGGAGACGGCGGAGAATGAATGCAAACACGTTAGTCGATCTTTACCCATTCCGCGACCAGACGGTTGTCGGCGCGGTGAACCACATTCACGTTCTTGCCCATTGCCCAGGGAATGACCTGGTCATGCAGCGGAATATGGCCGAATTCGTTGGCATGGATCGTGAGGACCTTGTGTATGCCGGCATCGCGCAAGGCCACGTCGGTTTCGACCTTGATGGCATCGATCAACGCGTCGACTTCCTTGTTTTCGTAGTCGCCCAGGTTGTAGGAACCATCAGCGCCTTCGCCCTTGCTGCGGATCAGGCTTTGCAGCGTGTACATGGCATCAAACGTCGGTACGCCCCAGCCGAACAGATAAACACTGGTGTCACGCGACTGAACCTTGGGGAAGTAGGTTGCACGCGGCATGGCGTTCAGCGAAGCCTTCACACCCGCCTTGGCCCACATGCCCACGACCGCCTGACAGATGGCTTCGTCGTTGATGTAGCGGTTGTTCGGGCAATCCAGCGTGAATTGCAGAGTGTCGGCGTAGCCCGCTTCCTTGAGCAGCGCACGCGCGCGTTCCAGATCGTAGGGCTTGCGCTTGTGCAGTTCCTCGGTCCAGCCGTGCACCTGCGGCGCGATCATGGTGCCGGTCGGTGCCGAGAGGCCGCGCATCACGGCGCGCTTGATGGCCTCGGTGTCGATGGCCAGGTAGAGCGCCTCGCGTACCCGCACATCGGCGAACGGATTCTTGCCCTTGATGTTCGAATACAGCAACTCGGGCCGCTTCTGATCCATGCCGATGTAGATGGTGCGGTATTCGTTGCCCTCGACGACCTTGGCCTGCTTGCGCAGACGATCCAGATCCTGGGCCGACGGGTCGAGCACGAAGTCGATCTCACCGGAGAGCAAGGCGGCCGTGCGGGTGGCGTTCTGCTTGATCGGCGTGTAGGTCATTTCCGTCACGTTGCCCACGCGATCAGCCTGGTTCCACCAGTCCTTGTTCTCGACGAACACGGTGCGTACATCCACCTCGCGTGACTTCAACACGAAGGGGCCGGTGCCATTGGCGTTGCGGGCGGCGAACGTTTCTTCTTTCTTGACGTAGTCCTGCGGCTCGGCGACGTTGTGCTTCTCCGCCCAGGCCTTGTTCATGATGAATACGAACGGCAACTGGTTGAGCAACACCGGATTGGGACCCGTCAGCTCGATCTGGACGTTGAAGTCATCGATCTTCTTCACATCCTTGATGCCAGTGGTGTAGGCCTTGTAGTTCGAGGTGGGCGCCATGGCGCGCTTGATCGAAAACACCACATCGTCGGCGGTGAAGGGCGCGCCGTCGTGGAATTTGACGCCTTCGCGCAGCTTGAAGCTATAGAGCGTCGGGCTCTCGGCTTTCCATTCGGTTGCCAGACGGGGGATGACCTTGAAGTCCCGGTCATATCCCAACAGCGTTTCATACACGTAGCTGTTGGCGCCGATGGTCAGGCCTTCGTTCTGGGCATGAGGATCGAAAGTCAGGATATCGCCCTGACTGGCCCACTTGAACGGCTTGGCAGATACCAAGGCGGGCGCAGCCAACGCTGCCGCGAGGCTGATGGCGAGAAAAGTGTGACGTGACATTCTTGAGCTCCTGACTACCAACTGAACAAAGATTGGCCGCATCATGCAGGAGCGCTACAGACCCGGTCAATTCGCGTAAACCCCGTCGCCTGGCCTGGTCCGTACAACCTGCTTACCTGCGACCTTCCATGGCAAACAAAGGCCCCCGGAGCAGGCCTGGGAAAATTCTCGGTGAAGGTACTTTAAATGAGAGCGGGTTTGTGCGCCGAATATCGATATGAGGCATATCGATATCAAACGTATCGACAAAAAATCAGACATATCGACAATTAATACGCTGCAACGGCCAGCGATTCATGAAATGTTATACAAGCGCCACCTTTCCGGACGCTTACGGATTGCGCGATTCCTGTTCGCGCCGCTGGCGCTCCAGTTCTTCCAGACGCGCATCCTCGATGTCGTCCAGCAAGCCCTCCATGTCCACGGGACGCGTATCGATCTCGATGTGGCCGGTCAGTGCGACCTCTTCGGTCAATTCACCTGCCTCGTACAGGCGCCAGATCTCTTTGCCAAAATGCGTGTCGAGTAGTTCGGGGGCGAACTGGCCGAAAAAAACTTTCAGGTTGTCGACGTCGCGCTCGAACATGGCGGCAGCGCCAGAGTGTCCGGCAGCGTCGATGGCCTGCGGAAGATCGATGATGACAGGGCCGTCGGCGGCCATCAGGATGTTGTATTCAGACAGATCCCCATGAATCATGCCGGCCAGCAGCATACGCACGGTCTGCCCAAGCAGCACAGCATGTGTCGCACGTGCCCAGTCAGGATCGAACGCCACGTCGGCCAGCCTGGGGGCGACATTACCATCGCCGTCGGTGACCATCTCCATGAGCAACACGCCGTCGGTGCAGATGTAGGGCTGAGGCACGCGCACACCGGCGTTCGCCAGGCGGAACAGCGCATCGACCTCTGCGTTCTGCCAGGCTTCTTCCTGCACCTGACGACCATAGCGCGAGCCTTTTTCCATTGCACGCGCCTGGCGACTGTTCTTGACCTTGCGCCCTTCCTGATAGGTCGCCGCCTGACGGAAACTGCGCTGTTTGACATCCTTGTAGACCTTGGCACAACGGATGTCATCGCCACTGCGCACGATGTATACGGTCGCTTCCTTGCCGCTCATCAGTTGACTGACAACCTCGTCCACCAACCCTTCTTCGACCAATGGAATCAACCGGTTTGGAATTTTCATGGATGACGGACCCTGTCGGCAACGGTCGGACAGCACGCGGGGGCTGCATGCAAAACGGAAGGCAGAAATAGGATCATGCCGGATTATAGGGGCGAACTTTCTGCACTGACGCCACTCCAAGTCAGTTCATTGTCAGCTTTTAGGAATTGCCATGAACGGACAGGATCGCCAGGCTATCGAAGGTGTTTTCTCCCGCCTGGGAGAATTGGAGCGCCAGGGCGTCGCGAGAGACCCCGAGGCCGACACGTACATCCAGTCGCGCATGCAAGATCAGCCAGGCGCCGCCTATTTTCTCGCACAGACAGTGGTCGTGCAGGAACAGGCGCTGCAAGCGGCGCAAGCGCGCATCACCGAACTCGAACAACGCCAGGCAGGTAGCGCGGGCGTGGGCAGCGCTGGCGGCACGAACCTGAACAGTGCCGCCACGTCGGGCGCAGACAACTATTCGTTTGGCCGCCAGCCGTCCCAGGGTGGTGCAAGCGGCGCTTCCCGCCCTGGCGCAGCTCCCGCGCCCAGCCTGGCCCAGAAACTGGGCTTTGGCGCGGGTCCCGGTGGCGCCCAGGCCAACGCGGCACCCGGCGCCAATCAGGGTCGTCCTGGCGGCGGCTTTCTGGCAGGCGCCATGCAGACCGCGATGGGCGTGGCGGGCGGCGTGATGCTGGGCAACATGTTGGGCGGATTGTTTGGCGGCAAGGAAGCCCAGGCCGCCCCCGCGCCCGATGATGCCCAGGATGCAGCGGCCCAGGATGCAGCGGCCCACGATGCCGCCGCCGACCACCAGGCATACCCAGATGCCTCGGCGCAGGACGTCGGCTACGACGACGGCGCAGGCTTTGATGACATGGGTGGATTTGACGGCGGCTTCGACGACATCTGACGACGTGGGTGAATTCGTCGGCGGCTTCGACGATATCTGATGACCTGGGTGGATTCGTCGGCGACGTCGGCGACATCTGACGACGTAAGTGGACTCGTCGGCGACGTCGATAACATCTGACGACCAGGATGGATTCGTCGGCGACGTCGGCGGCATCTGACGACAACGCCGGCCCAGACGTGGCAAAGACGCCCAGCCGAAGGCCGGCTGGCTATCAGACCAGCGTGAACGCCGCCCGTGCGCGCCCCACGCGTCCCTCATAGCGGCCGGGCGCGTCCACGTCCAGGGGGCGCACCAGCGTGCCCGTAGTGATGACCTGCCCGCGTGTCAGAGCCATGCCGTACTTGGCCGCATGCTCCCAGAACAGCGCCAGCGATCGCAGAGGCTCGGTGCAGTCTTCACCCGTCAGGGCGGTGGTGATCGACACCCCATTGTGGGTCAACACGGCGGGCACGGCCCAGGGTGCGCCATCGGCATGCGGCTCGGCCACGAGTGGCTCGCCACGCACGAAAGCGTGGAAGGCGGAGTTGTCAGCCACAAAGCTGGGCGCACCCACCACTTTGCGATCCACATACCGGCTGCGCACGATTTCGAAAGCCACGAACGGCGCACCCAGCATGCTCTGGACATCGAGCGACTCCGTGGCGGGATCGACATCGCGCAACAGTTCGAACGCGACCTCCACTTCCAGCGTCAGGCGTGAGCCGGTGACGCGCTTGACCGTCGCACCGCTTGCCAGCATGGCAGGCGCATCCAGGACACCAAACAAGGCCAGTCCGAATTCGCTGGCGCGCAGCGCGGCGACATTGGCCGCAGCCACCTTGTAGCCGCCCACAGCGGTACCGGAGGCGGCGCGCACCGCGGCCTGGATGGCGTAGCCCTGCTCAAGGGTGGCGGGACGTTCGTCTGCAGCAAGCATGTCGAACTGGCGTTGCTCACGTCCTGCCTGCATCAGGCGCGCAACAGCGCGGCTGGGATCGAAATCTGAAGTCATAGGGATCAACTGCCTGGTACGCGCACGGACTCAAACCGCACGCAATTCACAATGATCGCCATCGTGGCACACACGGCGGCGAATATCAGCCCAAGCGTGGGGCCACTTGTGGTGGACACGCTGAACGCAATGGCGACCAGGGCCGTGCCGAAACTCTGGCCGAACACACGGATCGTGGCCTGCATTCCCCCGGCCGCACCACTGCGCGAACGCGGCGCGGAAGACAGCATCGCACGATTGTTGGGCGTCTGGAAAAATCCGAAGCCGACTCCGGCCACAAACATGCCGCACATGATCCAGACGTTTGCGACCTCCTTGGGCAGAAGAATCAGCGTGACCAATCCAGAGGCCATCGCGGCCGCGCCCAGGCCGCTCAACAGGGCCGCCGAATACCGGTCGGAGGCTCGCCCCGCCAGGGTCGCGACCAGTGCCGTGCCAAAAGGCCAGGCGGCCATCAACAGACCGATCTCCAGATAGGGCCGCCCCATAACCGTCTGAAAATAAAACGGCAGGGACACATAGGAGGCCATCTGAGCGGCAAACGTACACACGGAGGCACACGCCGCAAACGCAATGACCCGGATACGCAGCAGATCGATCGGCACCAGCGGTGCCGTCTGATCGCGAGCCCGGCGCACGAGCAGCACGGCGCATGCAAACGCCACCACGAACAACATGAGCGAACGCAGCGGGTTCTGTCCGAGAAAATCAACCGCCGTGATGAACGTGCCGAGTGCCACCATGCAAAGCAATGCGCTCAAGGCATCGAAGGGCACATCGTTTTTCGGAACATCCGGCAGGTGGCGTACGCCTATCAATGCGGCCACGCCGATGGGCACGTTGATCGCAAAAATCCACGGCCAGGAACTGATCGACAGAATCACCGACCCTATCGTCGGCCCGAGCACCGCGCTGAGCGCCACCGTCGTGGCGTTGATGCTCATGCCCATCCCCAGCTTGCTGAGCGGAAAGATATTGCGCACGAAGCCGCCCATCAGCGACATGATGGATGCCGCACCCATGCCCTGCAGCACACGCGCCGCGGTCAACTGGGTGAGCGTGTCGGACAATGCACAAAACAGCGAGGCCGAGGTGAACAGCGCCAGCCCGAAGGTGAACATGCGCCGGAAACCAATGCGCTCGGCGATGGCCGCGCACGGCAACAGCAAGGTCACCACAGCCAGGTTGTAGGCATTGACGATCCAGATCGCCGAGGCCGGCGCCGTGTTCAGGTCACGTGCAATGGTGGGCAAGGCCACGTGAGCGATGGTGGCATCGAGCACCGCCATCAGCAGGCCCGCCATGAGCGTCAACATGGCCCAGTAGCGTCTTGGCGCCGGCAAGCCTTCGAAAGGTGGCGGCTTGGATGGCGGCGCGGTCGTACTCACTCTTTTTTGGCTGGACGCTGCCAGTTGTCGATCGTGATCTGCTGCGGACGCGACAACGTCAGCTTGCCGGCGGCCGCTTCGCGCGTGAGCGTCGTGCCCGCGCCCAGCGTCGCGGCGCGCCGTACAGTGACAGGCGCCACCAGTTGCGTATCCGAGCCGATGAAGGCATCGTCCTCGATCGTCGTGCGGTGTTTGTTCACGCCATCGTAGTTGCAGGTGATGGTGCCCGCGCCGATATTCACACGCGCACCAATGTCGGCATCGCCCAGGTAGGCAAGATGGTTGGCCTTGCTGCCCTGCCCCAGACGGGTCTTCTTGATTTCGACGAAGTTGCCCACGTGCGACTCCGCCTCCAGCACGGCACCGGGACGCAGTCGGGCGTAAGGGCCGATGTGGGTGTTCTCTGCTGCGCTGGCCTCGCTCAGATGGCAGAAAGCCTCGACCCGGGTACCGTCGCCCAGATCCACGTCACGCAGCACACAATGCGGTCCGATATGCACACCATCGGCCAGCCGTACATGGCCTTCGAAGACGCAACCCACGTCGATGAATACGTCGCGACCGCACTCGAGCGTGCCACGCACATCGAAGCGATCCGGATCGGCCAGCGTGACACCGGCCTCCAGTTGGCGATTGGCCTGCTCGCGCTGGAACGTGCGCTCCAGTGCAGCCTGCTGCACGCGGCTGTTCACACCCAACGTCTCCCACGACGCGCCTGGCTGCGCGGCCCCCACGGATACGCCATCGGCCACGGCAAAACCGACGATGTCGGTCAAATAGAACTCACCTTGCGCATTGTCGTTCTTCAGGCGCTGGAGCCAGTCCTTGAGCGTGGCCGTGGGCGCACAGAGAATGCCGGTGTTGACTTCGTTGATGGCACGCTCTGCTTCGGTGGCGTCCTTGTGTTCGACGATGCGCTGCACGTTGCCCTGATCGTCGCGCACGATGCGGCCATAACCTGTGGCGTCTGCCAGATGCTCGGTCAGGACCGCCATGCCATTGCCGCGCGCGGCCAGCAACGCTTTCAGCGTCTGGGGCGTGACCAGAGGCACGTCGCCATACAGCACCAGGGTCACATCGTCGGCCCCCTCGGCGCCTTCCAGCAATGGCACGGCCTGCTGCACCGCGTGCCCGGTGCCTTGCTGCGGCTGCTGCAAGGCAAACTCCAGTCCGCTCTCTTCCCTGAATGCTGTCTTCACGGCATCGGCGCCATGTCCCACCACCACCACGATGCGAGCCGGTGACAGTGCTCTTGCGCTGTCTACGACATGAGCAAGCATTGGACGGCCAGCCAGCGTATGCAACACCTTAGGCAGGTTGGACTGCATGCGCTTGCCCAGACCTGCGGCGAGAATGACGACATTGAGCATAACGAAATGAACCTAATGAATATATGACTTCGTATTTAACTTCTGGTTGACCACATGGCTTGAAGCGAGCCGAATGCGCGCCTGACAGAAGATTCTAGCCCTTCTGTCCGGCGGTGCGGATCGCGACGCAACAGCGAGGTCAAGCGGATGGGCTGCGGCTGGCCGCTTTTTTGGCGCCCGCGGTTTTCGACCGGGTCGAGCCCGCTTTGTTCACGGCAACTGCCGCGCCTGCGCTCTTTTTCGCGGCCGCGCTGGCTTTCTTCGCTTCCCCGGGACTCGATGCAGCCCCTGCAGACTTCGACGCGGCCTGGGTCACCCCGCTGGAGCGCGCTTTCGATCCTGTCCGGGGCGCTGCCTTGGACGCCCGGGTCGATCCGGCACCAGCGGCCGCTTTGGATGCGGCCTTCGATCCGGTGCCAGTGGCAGCCTTCGATCCCGGACCAGCAGCCGTCTTCGATGCTGCCTTCGGCTCAGCCCTGGGGGCCTTCGGCGCCTTCGAGTTCTCGTCCGGTGCCGCAGGCGTGCCCGCGTGCTTGCCGAACTCGCCCATCGAGGCGGCTGCAGTCGCCTGCGCAACGGTATTGAACTGGCGCTGCAGCATATCGAACCAGGCTTGCGAGGCAGACTGGGCAGCCTCTGCCCCGGCAAACATGCCGCCAGCCGCGCCAGACGATGAAGCATCGGCCTGCCCGGGCTGCCCAGCATCGTGCGCAGCCTTGGCCGCGCCTGCGTTCAGATCTTCGCTACGCCCGCCGGATTGCGCTGCACCCTGTCGGCTGCCCTGCGCCGGGTCTTGCGGCTTGTCGTCAGGCATGCCGAATGAAAAGCCGCCGGGCGTGGGGGGGTGCGGCCGGGGTGGGCCC
>JAEYZR010000093.1 GCA_023427945.1 Pseudomonadota bacterium
TCTCTACGGTCACGGCCGTGATCTATCTCGGTTGGGGTGAAGGCGCTGATGCGCGGATACGCGTGGTGCGCGGGGTCGGACTCGAACCGACACGCCCGTGAAGGCGTCAGGACCTAAACCTGGTGCGTCTACCAATTTCGCCACCTTCGCCCGCTTGGATCCAAGCCAGACATTGTAGCTTGGTTTATCACCATTGCGCACGCGCGGACGGCGTTGCTTGGTAAAATGCCCGGCATGAACCCCCGCCTCGATGCCCTGCACCCCTACCCTTTCGAAAAATTGCGGCAACTTCTTGCTCCCGTAGCGTCGTTGCCGCCTGGCGTTTCAGCCATCAATTTGTCGATTGGTGAACCCAAACATGCCGCGCCGGCACGGGTCGAACGCGCCCTGGCCGACAGCATGTCGGGCCTGTCTGTGTATCCGCCCACCAAGGGTGACCCTGCGCTACGTCGAGTGATTGCCGAATGGCTGGCGCACCGCTATTCGATTCCTGCTCCGGACCTGGACTCTCAAGTCTTGCCGGTCACCGGTTCGCGCGAGGCACTGTTCTCTTTCGTGCAGGCCATGCTCGATCCTGACGCTGCGGGTTATGTCATCTCGCCAAACCCCTTCTATCAGATCTACGAAGGTGCAGCACTGCTGGCGGGCGCCAAGACCTACTTCGTCAATGCGGATGCCGAACGTAATTTCAGTTGTGACTGGGATAGCGTGCCCGAGGCAATCTGGCAGGACACCAAACTCGTCTTTGTGTGTTCGCCGGGGAATCCGGCAGGCAACGTCATCGAGCAGGAAGAATGGGAAAAGCTGTTCCAACTCTCTGATCGATACGGCTTCATCATCGCGTCCGACGAGTGCTACTCCGAAATCTATCTGGACGAACATGCGCCCCCTATTGGCGGACTGCAAGCGGCCAAACGCCTGGAGCGCGCTGACTTCCGCAATCTGGTCGTGTTCGGCAGCCTGTCCAAGCGATCGAATATGCCAGGGCTGCGTTCCGGATATGTTGCCGGTGATGCTGCACTACTGGCGAAATTCCTGCATTATCGTACCTATCATGGTTGCGCCATGAGTCCCCTCGTGTCGGCCGCCAGTATCGCGGCCTGGACGGACGAGACCCATGTCCGCGACAATCGCCGCATGTATCGCGAGAAATTCGATGCGGTCGTGCCCCTGCTCAAGCCGGTGCTCGATGTGCGCAAACCCGAGGCCTCGTTCTATCTCTGGGCAGGCGTGCGTGGCTCGGACACCCAATATACGCGCGAGCTTTATGCGCACACCGGCGTGACCGTGCTGCCGGGTAGTTTTCTTGCACGCGAGGCGCAGGGTCGCAACCCTGGCGCCGGGCGTGTTCGTATTGCGCTGGTTGCGCCTCTCGCTCAATGTGTAGAGGCCGCTCACCGCATGGTTCGCTTCAACGCCATTTACACGGGCTAGGCTCGCTGGCTGGCCAGCACCTTTCCTGTACTTTCATTCACACTGTCAACGGAATCCAGTATGACGCTCGATCTTCAAACCACCATTGAAAAAGCCTGGGACGACCGCACCAACCTTTCGCCGTCCTCTTGCGACGCCGCCGTCAAGGAAGCGGTTGAACACACCATCGATGGGCTCGATCACGGCCGCATTCGTGTTGCCGAAAAGACTGGTGGCGACTGGGTCGTGCATCAATGGGTGAAAAAAGCCGTGCTGCTTTCGTTCCGGCTATCTGACAACGAAGTCATGGGCCAGGATCCTCTTCAGTTCTACGACAAGGTACCCACGAAGTTCGGTGGTTACGGCGAACGTGCCTTCAAGGAAGGCGGCTATCGCGTAGTGCCGCCCGCCGTGGCGCGCCGCGGCTCGTTCATTGCACGCAATGTCGTGCTCATGCCTTCCTACGTCAACATCGGCGCATACGTGGACGAAGGCACGATGGTCGACACCTGGGCGACGGTTGGCTCTTGCGCCCAGATCGGCAAGAACGTTCACCTCTCCGGCGGTGTCGGCATTGGCGGCGTGCTCGAGCCGCTTCAAGCCAACCCCACGATCATCGAAGACAACTGCTTCATCGGTGCTCGCTCGGAAGTGGTCGAAGGTGTGGTCGTCGAGGAAAATTCGGTTCTGGCAATGGGTGTGTTCCTGTCCCAAAGCACCAAGATCTACGACCGCGCCACAGGCAAGATCACCTATGGCCGCGTGCCATCAGGTTCGGTCGTCGTTCCGGGCTCCCTGCCCTCGGCTGACGGTTCGCACAGCCTGGCATGCGCAGTGATCGTCAAGCGCGTGGATGCACAAACCCGAGCTAAAACCAGCATCAACGATTTGCTGAGGGCATGATGACCAACGCCGTTCTCGAACTCACCCGCGAACTGATCGCCTGCCCGTCCGTCACGCCCGACGACAAAGGGTGTCAGGCCATCCTCATCAAACGCCTGGAGGCGATCGGTTTTGTGTGCGAAACCATCGAGAGCGGCGGCGTCACGAACCTGTGGGCACGCCGTGGCACCGAGAGTCCCGTTGCCATGTTCGCCGGCCATACCGACGTCGTGCCACCCGGTCCGACCAATCTATGGACAACGCCGCCCTTCGAACCCTCCGAGCGGGATGGTTTTCTGTATGGCCGCGGTGCGGCCGACATGAAGACGTCGATCGCCGCCTTCGTGGTGGCAGTCGAGCAGTTCGTGGCGAATCATCCGAACCACAGGGGTTCGTTGGCCTTCCTGATCACTTCCGACGAGGAAGGTCCGGCCATCGACGGTACGGTAAAGGTGTGCGAGTGGTTGACCGAACGTGGCGAAAAGCTGGACTACTGCATTGTGGGTGAACCCACCTCGACCACCCTGCTGGGCGACGTGTGCAAGAACGGCCGCCGCGGATCGCTGAGCGGGCGCCTCGTTGTAAAGGGCCTGCAAGGCCACGTGGCCTACCCTCACCTTGCCCGCAATCCTATGCATGAACTGGCACCGGCGCTGGCCGAGTTGGTCAACATTCGCTGGGACGAGGGCAACGCTTATTTTCCACCCACCACTTTCCAGGTGTCGAACCTGAATTGCGGCACGGGTGCCACCAACGTCATCCCGGCCGAGGTCGTCGCGCAATTCAACCTGCGTTTCTCCACGGCCAGTACGCCAGCCGAACTGCAGAAACGTATCGAAGACGTCCTGACCAAGCATGGCCTGGAGTATCAGGTCGACTGGTCGCTGGGCGGTGAACCGTTTCTCACACCTCGCGGCGAACTGTCTGCCGCCCTGACCCTCGCCATCGAAGCAGAAATGGGACATACCCCGGAACTGTCGACCACGGGCGGAACATCGGATGGCCGTTTCATCGCGAAGATCTGCCCGCAGGTCATCGAATTTGGTCCCATCAACGCCACGATTCACCAGCTCAACGAACGGGTTGAGATTGCATCGATGGAGCCTCTGGCCAACATCTATCGTCGCACACTCGAACATCTGCTCGACGCGCGCTGATCGTCAATAGTCGCTATAGCGGTCGGGTCTCCATCGAGGCCCGACCGTCACTCTGCAAGGGTCAATGCCCTTGTGATCGGATTCAAATGTACTCCTCTGCCAAAAACGAACGCTTCACCATTCGCGAACTGATTCGCTATGCCGTTTCCCGCTTCAATGCGGCGCATCTGGTGTTTGGACACGGCAGTGATAACGCCTATGACGAAGCCGTCTACCTGGTCCTTTTCAGCCTGCATCTTCCGCCGGATACCCTTGAACCTTTTCTGGATGCTCATGTCCTGCGCGAAGAGTCGGTGCGTGTCCTGGACCTGATCGAAGAGCGCGTAAAAACGCGGGTACCGGCAGCCTACCTGACGCGCGAAGCCTATCTTCAGGGTCATCGGTTCTACGTTGATTCACGCGTCATCGTGCCCCGCTCGCCTATCAGCGAGTTGCTGAGCACCGGCCTGTCTCCCTGGGTCAGCGATCCCTACGGTGTCGAACGTGTGCTCGATATGTGCACGGGATCAGGATGCCTGGCCATTCTTGCAGCACTGGCCTTTCCGGATGCCCAGGTCGACGCAGTGGACCTTTCGTCAGATGCGCTGGAGGTCGCCCGGCGCAATGTGGACGACTATGCCCTGCAGGGCCGCCTGCATCTGCATGCCAGCAATCTGTTCGCGACGCTTCCTCCCGCACGCTATGACGTGATCGTCTGCAATCCTCCCTACGTGAACCAGAGTTCCATGGACGATCTGCCACAGGAGTTCCGAGCAGAACCCTCATTGGCCCTGGCTGGCGGCGAAGACGGGATGGATCTGGTGCGCACCATTTTGCGTGAGGCGCCTGCCTTCATGACAGAGAACGGCATCATCGTGCTGGAGATCGGCCACGAACGAGACCACTTCGAGGCGGCCTTTCCTCACCTTGAACCGATCTGGCTGCAAACCGAGATGTCGGGCGACCAGCTTCTGCTTCTGACACGGGAACAATTGCAGTCGTGATACGTGGCATAAACCTTACCGTAAGACGTGGCATCAAGGTCCTGCTGGATCAAGCCGATTTTGTCATCCACCCCGGCGAACGAGTAGGCATCGTCGGCAAGAACGGAGCGGGAAAGACCACGCTCTTTGGCTTGATGCTTGGCCAGCTCGATGCCGACGGCGGTGAACTCGACATGCCGGCCGGCTGGCGCATTGCCAGCGTCGAGCAGGAGCTGCACGCCGATGACCGTCCAGCGCGGGAGTTTGTCATCGATGGCGACACACGACTACGGGCGCTGCAGGCCGCACGCGCGCAGTTCGACGCGACCGGCACGGCGGACAGTACCCAGGGCACCCAAATCGCCGAACTGGAAATCGCCCTGGGCGAAGCCGGCGCGTGGGACGCCAACTCAAGGGCCGAGCAATTGCTGGCTGGACTGGGGTTTTCGCCAGATCAGTGGATGCGGCCCGTGGAGAGCTTTTCAGGCGGCTGGCGCATGCGGCTGGCACTGGCCCGCGCGCTGATGGCACCCTCTGAGTTGTTGCTGCTGGACGAGCCCACCAACCACCTGGATCTGGATGCCATGCTGTGGCTGGAACGGTGGCTGGCGGCCTACGCCGGAACAGTCCTTCTGATCTCGCACGATACGGAGTTCCTGAACGTCGTCGCCCGCACCATCCTGCATTTCGATCATGCCAAGCTCGTGCGCTATCGGGGCGGCTATGACGACTTCCTCACCCAGCGTGCCGAACGCCTGCGTCAGACCAGCATCGCCATTGATCGACAGTCTCGCGAAGCGGCCAAACTCCAGGGCTTCATCGATCGATTCAAAGCCAAGGCGAGCAAAGCCAAGCAGGCGCAGAGCCGGGTGAAGGCGCTGGCGCGTATGCAGGTACTGGCACCTCTGCAAATGGAAGCGGGTATCAACATCGAGATACCAACGCCGGATGCCGTGCCCGATCCCTTGCTGACACTGGAAAAGGCGTCGGTCGGCTATCAGAGTGAATCGGGCCAGCCCGTGAGCATTCTGCGCGACGTCACACTCATGGTGCGAGGTGCTAGCAGGATAGGTATTCTGGGCGCCAACGGCGCGGGGAAAAGTACGTTGATCAAGGCGCTTTGCGGTGATCTGGCATTGCAGTCGGGTCAACGCCGCCCGGCACGCGGCCTGGCGATTGGCTACTTCGCGCAGCACCAGCTCGACATGCTCGATCTGGACGCCTCACCGCTCGCGCACCTGGCGCGTATCGCCCCTGACGCGCGCGAGCAGGTGCTACGCAATTATCTGGGTGGCTTCGGCTTTTCTGGGAATACGGTTCTGGACCGTGTCGAACCCATGTCCGGCGGTGAAAAGGCGCGTCTGGCGCTGGCGCTGATTGTCTGGCAGAAACCCAACCTGCTGTTACTGGACGAACCGAGCAACCACCTGGATGTCGATACGCGGGAAGCCTTGGCGCGCGCGTTGGCCGAGTTCGGTGGCAGCATGCTCATGGTCTCTCACGACCGACACCTGCTGCGCACGACTGTCGATAGTTTCTGGATCGTGGCCGATGGCAATGTCCATGAATTCGACGGCGATCTGGACGATTACCGCGACTGGCTGGCCACGCGCCTGGCGAGTAAAAATGCGGCCGGCGGCGACGCTGCGGGACGGGCGAGCCATGAAAAGGGCGAAGCTTCGACACTGGCATCGGGCGTTGCTGGAGGATCAGGCGCGATCTCGGGCGATGCCGGAGCGCCGATCGACCGCAAAAGACAGCGTCAGGAAGAGGCGGAACGACGCCAACAATTGAGTGTGCTGCGAAAGCCGCTGGACAAGCGGATCAAGGTGATCGAAACGCAGATGGATCAGGCGAGGCTTCGCCTGGGCGCGCTGGACACGTTGATCGCAGACCCATCACTCTACGAAGAAGCTCGACGGGCTGAGCGCATTGCATCGCTAGCCGAACATGGCACGTTGAGCGCGACGCTGGACGATCTGGAGATGGAGTGGTTGACGGTGCAGGAAGAATTGGAAGCACTGCTGAGCGCCTGAGCGTGCGTCAGGCCTGGGCGCCGTGTGAACGCGCGCCCCGCCAGGATCAGTGCGAGCGACTTGCCTTGATGCGGTGGTGATTCTCTTTGACGGCCTGAGCGACCGCCTTCATCAGCCCGACAGCCAGCGCGGGCGAAACACCGGTGTCCATCGCCAGGCGCTCCATGAACTCGATGCGGCTGTCGCCCTCACCCGGCTCATCCTGCGCGCCTAGAGCGACGAGCTGCTCCGATAGTTGATCGGTGCACCGAAAACGCAGGCCCAGCAGCAGCATGAGTTGCTGATCGATTTCGTCGATTTCCGCCCGCAAAGAATCAGGATCCGAGGATTGTTCGGTCGAGTCGTCAGTCATGTCTCATCCTTGCACGATATCGAGTTTGGCCACACCCAGCGCCAATGTCTTGGGACCTGCATCGCGAAACTGGATTTGTGCTTGTGCATCTGTTCCTGTTCCGCTCAGACCAATAATAGTCCCTTCTCCAAAACGTGCATGCCGTACACCTTGACCGATGCGGAAATGCATGTCGCCCACGCTCACGCCTGAGGTCGTTCCGCGAGCCGGCCTGGGTGCGATGCGTCCCGTGGACTGCCGAGCAAATGCATCGGTGCGACTACTTTGCGTGCCCCACCCTTCGTCACCGGAGCGAAAGCCATTGGCCGAGGGCATGCCGTGCCGCGGCGTCAGCCACTTCACATGCTGATCAGGAATTTCCTCCAGGAAGCGTGAGCGCATCGCGTATCGTGTCTGACCGTGCAGCATTCGGCTCTGAGCAAGACTGACGTACAACCTTTCGCGTGCACGCGTGATGGCCACATACATCAGCCGACGCTCTTCTTCCAGCCCGGATTGCTCCAGGATGCTGTTCTCATGCGGAAACAGCCCCTCTTCCAGGCCGGTGATGAAGACGACGTCGAACTCCAGGCCTTTAGCTGCGTGCACGGTCATCATCTGAACGGCCTGCTGACCAGCATCGGCCTGATTGTCGCCGGCTTCCAGCGCCGCATGCGACAGGAATGCCGCAATGGGCGTGAGCACAAGTGCCGTGACGTCCGGCGTGTCGGAATTCTCAACGAAGAGATCCACGCCGGCCTGCGCTGCGCCTATGGTCAATGCCTGATCGGGATGCTGGGCAGGAACACGCCCGGCCGGCAGACGATCCAGATTCTCTTCGGCAGCAAATACAGCGGCTGCCGTCACGAGTTCTTTCAGGTTTTCTACCCGATCCGCGCCTTCCTTTTCATTGGAATAGTGGTCGATCAAGCCGCTCTCGTGCAGCACATGCTCGACCATCTCAGGCAACGGAAGATCGGCAGTATCGCGAGTCATCCTGGCGATCAGTTCTGCGAACTGGGCCAGATTGGAGCCGCCCTTGCCACCCACGCGGGCAACCGCTCCTGCCAGGCTCGTATCATGCGAACGGGCCAGATCTGTCAGGGTTTCCAGAGTACGTGCGCCAATGCCACGCGTAGGGAAATTGACGACCCTCATCCAGGACGTGTCGTCATCCGGATTAGCCACCAATCGCAGGTAGGCAAGCGCATGCTTGATTTCCTGGCGCTCAAAGAAACGCAGGCCACCGTACACGCGATACGGAATGCCTGAGGAAAAAAGCCCGTGTTCCATGACACGCGACTGCGCGTTGCTACGGTACAGGATTGCAATTTCATTGCGTGAGTGGCCATCGGCAATCAAGCTGCGAATCTCGTCGACGACCCACTGGCCTTCAGCCATGTCGGTGGGTTGTTCCACCACCCGTATGGGTTCGCCCTCGCCCTGATCGGTCCAGAGATTCTTACCCAGACGGTTGCTGTTGTGCCCGATCAGGGCATTGGCGGCATCCAGGATGTGACCGAATGAGCGGTAATTCTGCTCCAGTCGGATGACGTTGCCTTGAGCGAAATCGCGCTCGAAGTCGGACATGTTCCCGACATTGGCGCCACGAAACGCATAGATCGACTGATCGTCGTCACCCACGGCAAATATCTTGGCACCGCCACCGGCCAGCAGTTGCAGCCACTTGTACTGCAAGGTGTTGGTGTCCTGGAACTCATCAACCAGGATATGGCGGAACCGGCGCTGGTAGTGCTCGCGCAGCGGCGCATTGTTCTTCAACAGTTCGAAGCAGCGCAGCAACAGTTCGGCAAAATCGACAACCCCGTCACGCTGACACTGCGCTTCGTAGAGGCGATAGATCTCGACCATGCGATGGCGATAACTGTCGTACGCTTCGACCTGATCGGGCCGTTGCCCCTCTTCCTTGGCACCATTGATGAAGCGCTGGATATCGCGAGGAGGGAATTTCTCGTCGTCGATATTGTTGGCTTTCAACATCCGCTTGATGGCGGCGAGCTGATCTGCCGTATCGAGGATCTGGAAGGTTTGCGGCAAGCCCGCATCACGATGGTGTGCACGCAAGAGGCGATTGCACAAACCGTGAAATGTGCCGATCCAAAGGCCGCGGGGATCCAGCGGCATCATGGCCGACATGCGAGAGAGCATCTCGCGCGAAGCCTTGTTGGTGAAGGTGACCGCGAGCAACGAAAACGCACTGGCCTGGCCAGTTTGAATGAGCCAGGCCATGCGGGTGATGAGTACCCGGGTCTTCCCACTACCCGCCCCGGCAAGAACCAGGGCGTGTTGTGGATCTAACGTGACAGCTGCGTGTTGTTCGGGGTTGAGCTTGTCTAGCATCATGCCGCGTAGCGGCGAAGACGCACGGCAAACTGTTCCAGACTGGCAATGCCGCTTTGCTGAGCGCGGTGACACCAGGCTTGCAGGTCGGCCAGCAATTGCTCGCTCGACGCGCTGGAGCTTTCCCACAGACGGCCCAGCTCACGGCGCATGCTGACCAGGGTCGTCAGCGACGTGTCGGGAGCCATCGCCAGGGCCTGATCGACTTCGGCGCGCTGCGCGGGTTGCAGTGCGTCGTCATTACGATGCACCCAGCGACGCACGCGGTTCAATGAGGACCACGACCCATTGGCATCTTCCTTGCCAGTGGATTTCAGACGAGCCAGTTCTTCGCGGGCGGCGACCTTGAGGATGTCGCCATAGCGGGCCATGATTTCGTAACGGTGCGTGATGACGCCCTGCAACGTGGCCAAATCCATGACAGGTTTGCCGCTGCTTTCGAGCTTCAGCTTGGGCGCAACCTTCTTGACCTTGGCAAGACCCAGCGTGCGCAACACCGTGATGTACGCCCAGCCGATGTCAAACTCGTACCACTTGCTGGAAAACTTGGCGGACGTGCCATACGCGTGGTGATTGTTGTGGAGTTCTTCGCCACCGATCACGATGCCCCAGGGCACGAGGTTGGTGCTGGTATCCGGGCTGGCGAAATTACGATAGCCCCAGAAATGGCCGATACCGTTGACCACGCCGGCCGCCCAAAAGGGAATCCAGGCCATTTGAACCGCCCAGCCCGTGACACCGAGCGCACCGAACAGCGCGACGGCGATGGCAAGCATGAGCAGAATGCCACGCACGCTGAAACGGCTGTAGACGTTGCGTTCGATCCAGTCGTTGGGCGTGCCATGACCGTACTTGGCCAATGTTTCCTTGTTCTTGGATTCCGAACGGTAGAGTTCAGCGCCGCGGAAAAGGACTTTCCAGATACCGAACATCATGGGCGAATGTGGATCGCCTTCACGCTCGCACTTGGCGTGATGTTTGCGGTGGATGGCCACCCATTCCTTGGTGACCATGCCGGTGGTGAGCCATAGCCAGAACCGGAAGAAATGCATGACTGCGGGATGCAGGTCCAATCCCCGGTGCGCCTGGCTGCGATGCAGAAAGATCGTGACAGCCACGATAGTGACGTGGGTCATGACCAGAGTAAAGATGACAATCTGCCACCACGCTGCTTGCAGCAGACCACCGGTAACAAAGGAAAGGATGAAGTCCATAAAGCGTTGATCGCCTCGCATATAGAGTGGCTGAAAGTGTAGCGTAACTTCGCTGTTTGTGACAGCGCGGTTTCAAGTTAGTTCCCGATAAATCAAGGACTAAGGGCACTTTCAGTGCCTGATTCGACGTTTGGCCCACACCAGGGCGCAGGACACGAATTTGAGACGCCGACCAGGGCATAAAAACACTTGCGATGTTATACCGACTAACGTACCGCTAGTGCGCTTCGTGTTGATATTGTGTCGCCAAGTGGCGGCAAAGTACATCAAAATTGCGTCTAAAAAGACATATTCCCGATTGAATTACTCAACATTGTTGTTAGAAAAGCAATCCTGCGACAAAAAACGACAGTCTTTGGTTTATCCCAGCAAGCGTCGGGCCACCTGCTCACGCTCCCACGGCAACCGGTGAAGGTTGTGCACAGGACTGACAACATGGCGACACCACGTGGCGGTGATCAATGCCTTCATGCCGCCTACGGCCCATCCTTGAACCGGCAGCGTATTGGTCAGAGCAGGAGTCTGCGTGCCGGTATCGCAATGGGTTCGCCCTGCGGCAGGCGGCAGGCGGCACGCCTGTATGCGTGATCGCCGGGCGAGCCACCAACCGGCAACCGCCCTGCTCTCTCGGAAAGACCAATCAATCGCGGGAATCGATATCCGGATCGACCGGCGATTGACCCTCCATACCGGCAGCAACCCGCCCGACCGAATCCTCTCCAGCCTTGTCGGCCAGATCAGCTTTCGGCGCGTCCACCTGACCCACTTCTGGCTTCAGGTCTGCGCGCTCGACTTCGGGCGCAAGCGCCTCGTTGCTGTCGGCCGCGGCGCGCGCAATGACTTGCTGCGCTTCGGCCCCCGCAGCGACCGCTGCCGCCACCGACGCACCGGCAGAGGCGGGATTGCGCCGTTCGAAGATCGCCGCAAAGAAGCCGTCGGTGCCATGGACATCCGGACGCAGTTGCAACATGGGCCCGTCCGAGGTCAGCTCGCCTGCGCGTTCATCCAGAACGTCACGCACATCGATTTGGGAAAACTCGGGATGAGTGGCCAGAAAATGCTCGGCCTGCATCGAATTCTCTTCAGGCAGCAGACTACATGTCGCGTAAACCAGCCGTCCGCCGGGAGCCACGCACCGAGCAGCACTTGCGAGGATGCGGCGCTGCAGATCGCACAACTCTGCCAGCGAGCCAGGATGCTGGCGCCACTTGAGATCGGGATTGCGCCGCAACGTGCCGATACCGCTGCAAGGTGCATCGACCAGCACCCGCTGCGCCTTGCCCGTCAGGCGCTTCACGCGCACATCGTTCTCGCTATCGATCACCACGGGAACCACATTGGACAGGCCGCTACGCGCGAAACGCGGCTTGGCGCGTGCCAGGCGCTTGGCCGACACATCGAAGGCGTACAGCCGACCCGTCGAGCGCATCAAGGCGCCCAGCAACAGTGTCTTGCCCCCGGCACCGGCGCAAAAATCGATGACCATTTCGCCCCGCTTTGGACCGACCAGCAACGCGAGCAACTGGCTGCCTTCGTCCTGTACTTCGATATCGCCACGCTCGAACTGCGGCCAGCGATTGATGGCAGGACGCCCCTTGAGCCGGATCCCCCAGGGTGAAAACGGCGTTGCACGCGGCTCGAACTTGGCACCCGGCCCGTCACGCAGACTCGCCAGCATCTTGTCGCGCTGCGTAGTCATGGGATTGACGCGTATATCCAGCGAGGCCGGGCGGTTCAACGCAGCCACCAGCTGATCGGCGTTGGGCATCTGACCCAGTTTTTCGTCCAGCCAATCGGGCAGACTGTCGCGCACGGCACGTGACAAGGCATCGTCACGCACACGCTTGGCCGCCTGCAGCCACTGGTC
>JAEYZR010000183.1 GCA_023427945.1 Pseudomonadota bacterium
GCAAACTGCCCCCCGAATACCCTGGCTGGATGCTGGCGACCCAAGGTGCCGACCGTCTGGGAGAAACCGACCTTTGGGACAAAGTGACCACCTCGTGAGTTCGGCCTGGCGATGCGCCTGCCCGGGCCTTACCTTCCCCCCGTGACATCCAGAAAAGTGCCGGTCACATACGACGCTTCGGAACTTGCAAGCCACAGGATCGACCGCGCCACTTCCTCGGGCTGACCGCCACGTCCCATGGGCACCGCGTCCTTCACGCGATCCACTCTTCCAGGCTCCCCACCACTGGCGTGCATATCGGTGTAGATATGGCCGGGGCGCACACCATTGACACGAATACCCTCGCGGGCGACCTCTTTGGAGAACCCGATGGTGAATGTCTCCAGCGCTCCTTTGGAGGCTGCGTAATCGATGTATTCGTTCGGGCTGCCCAGGCGGGCCGCCCCGGAGGACACATTGATCACGGCGCCGCCCCGCCCGCCGTGGCGTAGCGACATGCGCCGGGTGGCCTCCTGTGCGCAGAGCATGGGCCCGATCGCATTGACGGCAAAGATGCGCTGCATTCTCTCGAAACCGATGTCTTCCAGGCGGGACTGCCTGTCCAGGATGCCCGCGTTGTTCACCAGAACGTCCAGCCGTGCGAACGTACGATCGATCTCGGCGAACATGCGGGCGACCTGCTGCGGATCCGAGCTGTCCGCCCGTATCGCCAAAGCCTGCCGGCCAGCGGCCTGCACATCGGCGACCACAGCCGCTGCAGCCGCCTCATCCGAGACAAAGCTGATGGCGACGTTGTAGCCCTGGGCAGCCGCCAGCCGGGCCGTTGCGGCTCCTATGCCGCGGCTCGCTCCGGTGATCAATATCGCGGGCGCGTTTGAGATCCTGTCCATCTGTGATTCTCCTTGAGACATCCGGTATTCTGACACCGGTTCTGATGCATGGGTCCAGCGCCGGTTTAACGTGTCTAATCGGATTGAATCTGAAAAAAGAAGGAAATGAAGTGAGTCTCGAAAGCGTACGTCAGTTTTTTGCTTCCCACGCGCCCGACATCGCGATCATCGAAGCACCGACCAGCACTGCCACCGTCGAACTGGCTGCCAAGGCGCACGGCGTCAAGCCGGGGCAGATAGCAAAAACCCTCTCCCTGCGAGCAGGCGATCAAGTGGTATTGGTCGTGGTGCGTGGCGACGCACGACTGGACAACAAAAAACTCAAACAGACCTTCGGCGCCAAGGTGCGCATGCTCGACGCCGACAGCGTGCTGCAGTTGACCGGCCATCCGGTGGGCGGCGTGTGTCCGTTTGGCCTGGCCACGGACCTGCGTGTCTATTGCGACGAATCTCTCAAGGCGTTCGACATCGTTCTCCCCGCCGCAGGCGACACCCACACCGCGGTGCAGATCACCCCGGCGCGCATGGCAGAACTGACCGGCGCCGATTGGATCGATGTCACCACCGTTCAGCCCGAAGCTGCCACCGTTGCCCATGAAACACCCTGATCCGTCGCTGCATCGCCTTGCTGCATCCGAGGCGGCTGCAGCCCCGTCAGCCCCTGCCACTCCCTCGACTGTGCTGAACACGCCCGGCACGCGCCGTTCGGTACGCGGCTTTTCCTCGCGCCCTGTCGATCAGGCCACCCTGGAAAGCATCCTGATCGAGGCTCGCCGGGCACCAAGCGGGGCCAACCTTCAGCCTGGAAAATTCATAGCCGTGCAAGGTGCGGCACGCGCACGCCTGTCGGCCAACCTGACCGATGCCTGGCGCAAGGGGCAACAGGAAAGCGAAGATTACGACTACTTCCCCCGCCCCATGCCCATGCTGTTGCGTCGGCGACAGGTGGCAGCCGCACAGGCGCTCTATGGCGCGCTGGGTATTTCACGCGATGATCGCGGAGGGCGTGACGAGCAGTTCGAGCGCAACTTCTCGTTCTTCGATGCTCCCGTCGTTCTTCTGGTGACGATAGACCGCAGCTTCGGCAGCGGTGGCTACATGGATCTGGGGATGAGCATCTACGGATTGATGCTGGCCGCGCATGCCCGTGGGCTGGGCAGTTGCGCGATTGGCGCGGTGGCCTCCTATCCCAGCCTGATCCGATCCACCCTGGGCCTGGACGACAGCGAAAACATCGTATGCGCCATCGCCCTGGGCCATGCCGATCCCCTGGCGCCCGTCAACCGCACGGCGACGGATCGCTGCGCACTGGAAGATTACTTCCGCATCATTGCCTGACCCGCCAGGAGGGTTCAATCCAGGCGCTGCACAATGGCCGCCGATCCGATCCCGCCGGCTCCTGCCACGGCTGCCAGACCCAGCGCACCAGGCTCCTCGTCCCGTGCGAGGTCTTCAAGCACTCTGACCAGCGCAATCGCTCCCGAAGCACCGATGGGGTGGCCCCGAGCGAGTCCGCCGCCACGCCGGTTCAGGCGCTGCCAGTCCAGCCCGAAAGCGTCGCAGAAGCTCAATGCCTGGACCGCGAAGGCGTCGTGCAACTCGATGGCTGCGATCTGCGCCATCGAAGTCTGGCAGCGTTTCAGTATGGCGCGGCTGGCGTCGATGGCAGCCAGCATCGGCACCTCTGGCGCAACGCCCACCGAAGCGCCCCCCAGCCATGCCATACGCGCATGCAGGCCCAGGCGTTCACAAGCCTGGCGCGTTGCCATCACGACAAAAGCCGCCCCATCCGCCTTGGGTGAAATGGACAGAGGACTGAGTGCAAACGCCTGCGTATCCTGACCCTCGCGTGCGCCTGCCGGCGCCCACGCAGCGGCAGGCATGCGCGCCACACGCGCGGCAGTGGTGAGACGCAAACAAGTGTCGGCATGCACATCGAGCACGCGCACGATCTCGCCGCTCAGATCGTCCTGGCGAACCCGCGCACGCTCATGGCTGAACATCGCATAACGATCCTGGTCCAGACGCGTGACACCACGCTGCGCTGCATACGTTGCGGCGGCCAGCAACATATCCGGATCGCGCTGCGGATCCGGCGCAAAAGCGGGCCGGTCATACGGCACGCCCGGCTCGCCCGAACGCAGCGGCCGGTGCTGTCGAATCGGCGCACGACTCCAGGCCTCGACGCCACCGGCGATGACCACCGATGCCGAGCCCGAGCACAATAAACCTGCGGCCATCGCCACCGCATCCAGTCCCGCGCAGCACTGGGTGTCTATCGTATAGGCGGCGCAATGCTCGGGAAGACCCGCCGCCAGGGCGACCAGACGCGCAGGGTTGCCCCCGGCCCCCAGTGCGTTGCCGGCCACGACAGCATCGACCGAGTCAGGCGCCAGACCCACCCGCACAAGCAGCGCCTGCACCACCGGCGCGGCAATCTCGTGGGCATGCAAAGCCTTGAACGCCCCGCCATGCGAGGCCACGGCACTGCGCGCCCAGCCGAGAATCACGGGAGAGGAATCAGACATGGCTCGCCCTGACTGGTGGACAGTTCGGTACCCGCCAGCATCCGCGCAAGCGCGGCGTGATCGGTCTTGCCACTGGCCGTAAATGGCCAGGGATCGCAGACGAAATAACGACGTGGCGCCTTGAACGATTCGAGACGCTCGCGACACCAGCTCCCCAGCACCGCCGCCGTGCAGGCGGTATTCGCGAACGAGACCAGCGCGACCACCTGCATGCCGCGCAAAGGATCAGCCACGGCCTGCACCGATGCCTGCGCAATCGCCGGATGCGACTCCAGGACAGATTCCAACTCTTCGGGAAAAAGATTCTTGCCCTGCGTGACGATCATGCGTTTCTGGCGACCGAGTACGCACAAGCGGCCCTGGGCATCCACATATCCCATGTCGCGCACCGAGAGCCACTCACCATCACGCAGCGCCGCCGTCTCATCGTGCGCATCGCCCACATAACCCAGGAACAGCATCGGGCTGCGCACGTAGATCAGCCCCGGCTCCCCAGGGCTGGCCGCATCGCGAACCTCGATATCCACGTTGGCGAACGGGCGGCCGACCACCTCTGCAGGCAACGATGCGCTGGCTTCGGACCAGGCGATGAAACTGGTTTCGGAAGCGCCATAGAACTCGACGATACGGGCGTTCGGAAACAGCTTACGCAGTTCCGGCGTGCGCTCGCGCATCCAGCGCGCGCCACTGATCATCACCTGCGCGACCTCGACAGCAGGTCCCAGCGCCCGCCGACGAGCGGTCTGAAGCATGACCAGAAGCTGACTGGGTACCGCAACCAGACAGCGCGTGCGACCGGCCAGCAGCGCATCGAGTGCCCGCGCCGCCGAGAACTGCCCCTGCACGACCACCCCTGCCCCGGTCCACAGCCCGAGCAGCATGCCAAACAGAAACAGCGAGTGCGATGCGCGTCCTGGCGCCAGTACACGCGTGGCAGCACCTTCACCAAACTCGGCCACACAGATTCGAAAACTCTCGATCCACGAGCGATGATCACGGTAGAAGCCCTTGGGCAG
The DNA here is from genome assembly GCA_023427945.1 of Pseudomonadota bacterium. Classification (GTDB taxonomy): domain Bacteria; phylum Pseudomonadota; class Gammaproteobacteria; order Burkholderiales; family Burkholderiaceae_B; genus Schauerella. The sequence continues at coordinate 4,435 of JAEYZR010000183.1, forward strand.
CCCGGTGCTGCCCGAAGTGAATCCAACATAAAAAGGCGTCGCGGGCTCGGGCGCAGGCGCATCGACCGGCTGCTGATCGATCACGGCGTGCATCTGCATGCGCACCGACTCGGGCCACTGCGGGTCAGCCACCGCAGCCCGTCTGCCGCTGGCGATGATGCCCAGAAAGTCGATGAGACGCGCGGCGACGGCGAGACCATCGTCGACCCACACCGTCATGGGCGCACGTTCGGCGGCCAGCAGGCGGGCCCGGGCGTCCACGGCATCGGCCAGCTGCGCAAACGTGATGACCTGCAAGCCATCGTCGATGGCGACCACGTCGGGCCGAACTTTCGCCCAATGCGCAAGCGGCGCGTGAACCGTCGGGAAATCGAGATCCTCGATCATGCGGCCTTTTGCGGACCGAATCCCCAGTCGGGAACGCCACGCGCCACGGTGTGCACCAGCAAGGCACACAGCACACACTTGATCAGATCGCCCGGCATGAACGCCATCGACGCCACCAGGGCCTGCCAGGGCGTCAAGTGTGCCAGCCATACGAGCCCGAGAATGCCGAAGGCGTAGACCACGCCTATGCCACCCACGACCGAGGCGACGAATGCGCGCAGGGCAAGCCGCATGGGTGTGGCGCCGGGCAGCGCCCACATCACCCAGCCACATACCAAAGCGCCAAACAGCCAGCCGACCAGGAACCCGCTGGACGGTGCGACAAACACGGCAAAACCGCCTCGTCCGCCCGAGAGCAGCGGCAGCCCGAAGGCGACCGCGACCAGGAAAAGCGCCAGGGCCTGGAACGCACGACGCGGCCCGAGCAGGCATCCGGCCAGCATGACCCCCAGGGTCTGGATGGTGATGGGCACGCCGAAAGGCAGATCGATCTTCGGGATCAGCCCGAACACGGCAAGCAAGGCGGCAAACAGAGCCACCAGCGTCAACGAACGGGAGGATGCGGGTGTAGTCATCGACAGTCTCTGGGTATCAACGGTAAAACGACATATAGCTTAGCTTCCCTGGCGGGCGGCCAGCGCATCGGCCACGCGGCGCGAGGTCAGCAGCATGCTGATCGTCAATGGAGCCAGCAGCCTCAACCCGCCCGAGCGGCCTGTACGGGCGCGGTGCGCATCATTCAGACGATGCCATTGAACAAAGAAATGCTCGGTGAAACGCAGCATCAGACCCAGGCCCAAGGCCAGCCGGCGCGTCCTGATACCCAGGCGTTCCAGAGGAAGCAGCAAGGTTTCGAAAACGGCGAGCAGTGCATCAAAGCGCGTGGTCAGGGTCAGCATGGCGCCCAGCAGCGACACGCAGACCAGTCTGATCGCGCTGATCGCCCCTATCATCGGTTGCCCCATGAAGGCATGAAATCCTGCAATCAGCGCCCCAGCGATGGCCACCGCGATGACCAGCCGCAGCGCCCCGCGCATGGCTGCGCCCAGCGACACGAAAGCACCCAGCGCAAACGCACCGGCGCCCAGCAGCCAGGCGGGACGGTCGATGACAAACAAGGCCGTGCCCAGAACGGCCAGCAGCAAGAGTTTCACACCGGCCGGGACACGGTGCAGCCAGGTTCGCCTTTCGCTATAGAGACTGCGCACGATCCGGCCTCATGTCGTTGCCTCCACCAGGCCGAACACCGCTCCTGACGCGATACGGGCCCCCACATCCTCTTCATATTGCGCGCACACCTCGCCGCCCGGACCATCGCCGCGCACCCTGCCCCGATCGATCCAGATGACGCGCTCGAAGTGGCGCACATGCGCCAGCACATGCGTGGACACCACGACCTGCTGGCTGGCCGCATCGATGTCGGCCGCCAGCCGCGCCTGCCCGGGCAGATCGAGACTGGCATAGGGTTCGTCCAGCAGCAGCACCCGGGGCGCGGCAATCAGCAGTGCAAGCAGGCACACGTGTTGACGCTGGCCCTGACTCAGGCTTTCAATGGCGCGCTCGCCCCACGATTGCAAACCACGCGAGGCGAGAAAATCGCGTGCGCGCTCACGCGCCTCTTTGCGCGACATGCCGGTGGGCGACAGACTGAACGCAATCTCTTCGACCACGGTAGGAAAAATGATCTGATCGTCCGGGTTCTGGAACATCATGCCGACCAGGCTGGGCAGCAGGCTTCGATCCGCCTGCACATCGTGGTCGCAAACCCGCACCGTACCGCTTTTGGCGGCATCCAGGCCGCAGAGCAGGCGAAACAGGCTGCTCTTGCCCGCGCCGTTATCGCCCACCAGGCCGATCCGAGACTCGTGAAGCGACAGCGACAACGACTGCAATACCGTGGTCGCGCCGCGCACGAGCGTGACGTCGTCGAGTCGGATCGAGGCGGCGGCGGCGGTGGCGCGTGCCATGAGTGTGAGCGAAAGTCCTGTTGGTAAAACTGCAGGCGCACCGGGCGCACGAGCAAAGCGAGGGCCGATTATATAGTGGCCCCCACCGCAGGCAGTCTGGACTATCGCAGGTGACTACCAGCCTGAGAGCACAATCTTCCCAATCGCCCGTCCGCTTTCCAGTAGTGCATGGACTTCGCGCAGGTTCGCCACGTTGATGGCGCCCAGGGTCTGCGTTCGTGTGCTCACGACTTTTCCCTGATCGGCAAGCTCAGCCACACCGCGCAGAATTTCCTGCTGACGGACAATGTCCGCCGTGTCCAGCAACGACCGCGTGAACATCAGTTCCCAGTGGATCGACAGGCTTTTCATCTTGAGCGCCACGATGTCCAGCGTCTTGGGGTCGTCGATGAGCGCGATGCGTCCCTGTGGCGCGATCAGTTCCACGATGTCGGCCAGGTACTCGTCGGTATGGGTGGTGGAAAAGACGAACGCCGGATCACCCAGACCCAGCGCCTTGACCTGTTGCGCCATGGGCTTGCGGTGGTCGATGACATGATGGGCGCCCATCTTTTTCACCCATTCCACCGTTTCCGGACGCGAGGCAGTGGCGATCACCGTCAGGCCCGTCAATGCCCGGAGAAGCTGGATCGTCATCGAACCCACGCCGCCTGCCCCACCAATCACCACGATCGCGTTGGCGGCTCCGGCAACAGGCTGCTCCACCCGCAGGCGGTCGAACAGCGTCTCCCATGCGGTCAAGGTGGTCAGCGGCAGCGCGGCAGCATCTTCAATGCTGAGCGAGCGGGGGGCATGAGCCACGATGCGCGCATCCACTGCCTGGAGCTCGGCATTGCTGCCAGGACGGTTGATCGCCCCGGCATAGAACACCTGATCGCCCGGCTTGAACCCGGTGACCTGCGCTCCCACGGCACGCACACGTCCCACCGCATCCCATCCGAGGATACGCCAGTCGCCTTCGGCGGGTCGGGCCGAGGCACGCACTTTCGTATCGACCGGATTGGCGGCAATGGCTTGCACCTCGACCAGCAGATCCTGTTCTCCGTATTCCGGCGTGGGCAGATCCAATTCGACCAGAGCCTGGGGACCGGAAATGGGCAGGGGGCGATTGAAACCAATAGCTTTCATGACAGTCATCCTTGTGTGGAAAAACAATGGCACGATTTTTGGCGATATATGCGATTTATGGAAGTACGCACATATTTGGCATATAGTGTCAAAAAATATACCGACTCCTTACGGAACATCATATGGGCCGCGTGTCTCACGATTCCTTCGACTGCACCGTGGGCTGCACCGTCGAGGCCACCCTCAATCTGATCGGCGGGAAATGGAAAGGCGTGATCCTGTATCGCCTGCTCACCGAACAGGTGCTGCGTTTCAACGAACTGCGCCGCCTGCTGCCCGACGTGACGCAGCGCATGCTGACCAATCAATTGCGCAAACTGGAAAGCGACGGGCTGATTGCGCGCAAGGTCTACCCCGAGGTGCCACCAAAAGTGGAATACAGCCTGACAGATTACGGCAAGACCTTGGCGCCGATCATTCAGGCGCTGAAGGCTTGGGGCGACACCCACATCGGAAACACGACGAAGCAGGCGGCATGACAGGGACAGGCTCGGAAGATCGACTGAAAAATATCATCGTTTGACGAAGTCCACGAAGGCTTTCAGCGGCGCGGGCATCAGCCGCCTGCCCGGGTAGTACAGATACGGTCCCGGAAAGCTCGGCCACCACGACTGGAGCAACGGCTCCAGCGCGCCTGAATCGATGTGAGGCTGCAGCCACTCCTCGAAAAGGTAGACGATCCCGCTGCCGGCAATGGCGGCGTCAACCGCCAGGTCCATGGCCCCGCCGATCAGCACGACCAGGGGACCGGTCGGGTTGACGCGCAGCGTCTCACCCTCGCGCCCGAAATCCCAGGTCGGCATGTTGCCGCTGGGAAAACGGCCGCGCAGGCAGGCATGGTGCACCAGGTCGCGAGGATGTTCCGGGCGGCCGTGACGATCCAGGTAGGCTGGCGACGCGGCCACCGCCATACGCTGCACGCGCGGCCCGATGGGCACCGCGATCATGTCCTGCTCCAGGCGCTCCTCATAGCGTATGCCGGCATCACACCCCGCAGCCAACACGTCGACGAAGCTTTCCTCTGCCAGCACTTCAAGCACGATGTCGGGATACTCGGCCAAGAATGGCGTGACGATGGACGGAAGCACCAGTCGCGCCACGCTGACAGGCACATTCAGCCGAAGCGTGCCCGTCGGGTTGTCGCGATATCGGTTGACCGTGTCCAACGCAGTTTCCATTTCGGTCAGCGCCGGCGCCAGCCTCGCCAACAAGCCCGCGCCAGCCTCGGTGGGCGCGACCGTTCGTGTCGTTCGATTCAGCAAACGCACGCCCAGTTGCGTTTCCACGCGGCGCACCGCTTCGCTCATGGCCGAGGCGCTGACGTTCGCCAAGCGCGCCGCCTCGCGAAAACCACCGGCCCGGGCCACCGCCACAAAGGCATTCAGATCGTTCAGATCGACTTTCAACTGTTGCCCCTTGTTTTGAGTCCTACGTGGCCACGGTGGCCCCCGCTGTCCATGCCAGTCTCACAGCCGGTGTCCATGCCTGCTGCCCCCAGACGCCGATTGTGCGCCAGTGCGCACAAGCCGTGCCGATTGAACGGGATTATCGCAAGGATCTGAACTGGATATTCTGGCCTGGTAAACCACCCAACAGGAAGACACCATGTCCATCATCCATCAAGCCGGCACCTTCACCCTGGGCCAGCGTCAAGTCACACGCCTGGGTTACGGCGCCATGCAGCTCGCCGGTCCGGGCGTATTCGGGCCACCAAAAGACAGGCCAGCGGCGCTGGCCGTGCTGCGCGAAGCCGTCACCGCCGGCGTAGACCATATCGACACCAGCGACTTCTATGGCCCTCACGTCACCAATCAATTGATCCGCGAGGCACTGGCGCCCTATCCCGACAATCTGGTCATCGTCACCAAGATCGGCGCCCGGCGCGGCGATGACGCATCCTGGTTGCCCGCCGTCTCGGCGCAGGAATTGACACAGGCGGTGCACGACAACCTGCGCAACCTGGGCCGCGACGTGCTCGATGTCGTGAACCTGCGCATCATGTTCGATGCGTATGGCCCGGCCGAGGGGTCGATCGAAGCACCGCTCACCGCCCTGGCCGAGCTACAGCAACAGGGATTGGTTCGCCACATCGGGCTGAGCAACGTCACGGCGAACCAGATCGCACAAGGGCGCAGCCTGTGCGACATCGTCTGCGTACAGAACCTGTACAACCTGGCACACCGGGCCGACGATCCCTTGATCGACGATCTGGGCCGTGCCGGCATCGCTTATGTGCCGTTCTTCCCGCTTGGTGGCTTCAACCCGCTGCAATCGTCGATTCTGTCCGACGTTGCGCAACGGCTGGATGCAACACCCATGCAGGTGGCACTTGCCTGGCTGCTCAGGCGTGCACCCAACATTCTGTTGATCCCCGGCACCTCGTCCGTGGCGCACCTGCACGAGAACCTGGCTGCCGCACAACTGCAATTGCCACAAGACGCCATGCAGGCGCTGGAAGCCGTAGGCGGCTCCACCTGATCGCCCGGAAAGAGAAGACCTGGCGCGGGTCAACCCGCGCCCATCAGGAAAATCTACCCACAGCAACGGAAAACGCGACTTGGCCCGTCGCTCCGCGTCTCCCATCATTCGTTCTCGCTGGCGCACCGCACCTGATGCAAGCGGCGAGCAACCTCACCTCATGGAGTCCGGATGAACACAGCCTCAACGCCCGCCCACGCCGCCTACCCCCCATTTCGCTACGACGGCGCAGGCGACCTTGCTCGCATCGGGCTGATCTACATCGCCTCCAGCGTTGTCATGGAGGAGGAGATGTGGGCCATGTCCGCTCCCGGCGTGTCCACCCACACCGCGCGCATCAAGCTGCCCAAAGTCACCGTGCAGGGCATCGAGGAAATGATGAACGCCCCGGAGCTCGAACAGGCCGCGCGCCTGGCTGGCGCCGCCCCCATCGACGTGCTGCTGTTTGGTGGCACCAGCGCCTCCTTTCTGCATGGCACAGCCTATGACCAGGCGCTCATCCAGAAACTGCGGCAATGGGTCCCCGGCCCACAGATCACCACAGCCTCCACCGCGACGCTGGCGGCGTTGAAGAAAGTCGGGGCCGGCAAGGTTGCGCTGGCCACGCCCTATCTGCCGGAGATCCACGAACGCGCCATTCGCTTCCTCGAAGAAAACGGCCATGAGGTCGTCAAGAGTGCCTGCCTGGGCATCTCGGACGACCACGCACTGGCCGAGGTGTCGCTGGAAAAAGTCTACGACCACGTCCTGTCGGTCGACCACTCAGAGGCGACGGCCATCTTCGTCTCGTGCACCAACTTCCGTACCGTCGGGGCCATCGAGGCACTGGAACAGAAACTCGGCAAGCCGGTCATCTCGGCCATCCAGGCTTCGTTCTGGCATTGCCTGGATCTCACCGGCGCAGCGGGGGCCAAACCCGGCTACGGCTCGCTGTTCAACGACAGTCTGGCCCAGCCGTCATGATGCAGGCCGTTTAACGAAGTCCAGGATCAATAAAGAAACAAGGGGAAAACAATGCATCTGAACAGAACCATCACAGCACTGACACTTGCTGGCGCCTCGTTTTTTGCGCTGGCACCCGCCCAGGCCGAGAAGCTGATATTGGGCAACGAAGGGAGTTACCCACCCTTCAGCATGGTCGATCCGTCAGGCCGGCTGACCGGCCTGGAACCCGATCTGGCACGCGAGATGTGCAAGCGAATGAATGTCGAGTGCGAGATCGTCGTCATGGACTTCAAGGCACTGATCCCGGCACTGCTGCAAAACAAGCTGGACGCCGTGGTCAGCCAGACCAAGCCACTGCCCGAGCGCAAGGAAAAAGTACTTTTCGGCCGTCCCGTGCTGTTCAATCCGGACTCCTACGTGATCCCCAAGGGTAAGGACTACACCTTTACACCGGAAGGCTTGAAGGGTGTGCGTATGGGCCTGCAGCGCGGTTCTGCCCAGGCCAAGTATGTGGCCGAGACCTTCGGCAACGCCGTGCAGATCGTGTTTTACGACAACCCCGACCAGATCCGACTCGACCTGGCCAATGGACGGCTGGACATGAGCCTGGGCCCCAAGATCAGCTGGACCAACGAGTTCCTGTCCAAGCCACAGGGCAAGGACTGGCAATTCGCCGGCGATGAGTTGTGGACGGGCGGAGGCGAAGCGGGCTCCAGCTGGCTCGCCCGCAAGGACAGCGGGGCGTTGCTCAACCGCATGAACGCTACGCTGGAAACCATCATCAAGGACTGCACCTTCACCAAGCTGCGCAAGCAGTACATGGACGTGCAATTGCTGCCCGAGGAAACCGCCTGCAGCTAAGCGCAACGTCGCACCCCGCCCAGGCCACCGACCTGGGCGGCATTGTTCAAACGCTTGCTAGGAATACCTGATGCCTTCGATGGGTTTCGTGCAGCAACTCGCCACCGGTGCGATGATGACCATCCAGGTCGCGCTCTGCGCCTACCTGCTGGCGCTCGCGATCGGAACATTCTTTGCCCTGATCACGCTGCGGCCGACACTGCTGTCCAGGATCATCTGGATCCCTTACGCCTCCATTTTCACGGGCGTGCCCTCGCTGCTGGTTGCGTTCCTGTTCTATTACGGCGGCTCGCAAATCATCGCCGGCCTGCTCTCGCCGCTGGGCATCGGTCAGCGCATCGAGATGACACCCTTCATGGCGGCCGTTGCGGCCCTGGGCATGGTGTATGGCGCCTATCTGGCCGACCTGATACGCAGCGCGATCCTGAACGTGCCTCACGGTCAATTCGAGGCCGCACGGGTGTTGCTGGTGCCGCGCCGCGCCATCTGGCTGAAAGTGATCCTGCCGCAGATGCTGCGCCTGGCGCTCCCCGGCATGACAAACATGTGGATCGTCGTGCTCAAGGATACCGCCCTCATCTCGCTGATCGGCCTGAAGGAAATCATGGCCTACGCCAAACTGGCCTCCGGCGTGACCAAAGAACCGTTCATCTACTACATGCTCGCCGCGGCCTTCTTCCTGTTCATGACCTGGCTCACCTATTACGTGTCGCGCCGCGTCGAAACATGGGCTTCGCGCGGCTTTCATCCCGTCGTGATCAAGGGAGTCTCGCATGCAGTTTGATTTCAAGGTGGCCTGGGACAGCCTGCCCGCATTGCTCAACGGCACCGGCACGACGTTCGCCGTGCTGCTGCCAGTACTGTTCTTTGGCCTTTTGCTGGCAGTGCCGGTCGCCCTGGCGAACTTCCGGCCAGGCCTGCGCGCCCTCTTTGCCCGTTGCTATATCGGCTTCTTTCGTGGCGTACCCAGCATGGTGTTGCTGTACCTGATCTACAGCGGACTGCCGCAGTTCTCTTTCGTGCGCGACACCTTCCTGTGGAGCGTCTTTTCCAGTGCCTACATCTGCGCCTGCCTCGGCCTGGCGCTGACCCATTCGGGCTATATGGCAGAGATCATCCGCGGAGGGCTTGCCGCTGTACCTAAGGGCACCATCGAAGCCGCGCAAACGCTCGGGCTGACGCCCGCGCAGATCCTGCTTCGACTGCGGCTGCCGCTGGTGGCGCGCTATGTCCTGCGCGCCTACCAGAACGAGATGCTGATCATGGTGAAAAGCACGGCCGCCGTCAGCGCCATCACGCTGATCGACCTGACCGCAGCCGCCAACACCGTGTTCGACTACACCTACGACCCGTTCACACCCCTGATCACGGCGGCGGCCATCTACTGGTGCATCACCAACAGCATCCGTCTGGGCTTCTCGATCGCGGATCGCAAGCTGAACCGCTATATCGCCAGGGTCTGACCCGCCCGGCCGACCGACCGACCATCAGAGGCAAACCATCATGAGCGCCATCCTGTCCAACATCACGCCGCCTGTATCCACTGTGCTTTCCGAATCGGTACCAGCTGTCTCCATCTCGGGACTGAACAAGTTCTACGGCACCTTCCACGCTCTGCGGGATATCCACCTCGATGTCGCCAATGGCGAGATCGTCATCCTGTGCGGCCCTTCAGGCTCGGGTAAATCGTCGCTGATCCGTTGCATCAACCATCTCGAGCAACACGATTCCGGCAACATCCACGTCAACGGAACCGAACTCACACCGCGCCCCGAAAGCGTGGAACAAGTCCGGCGTCAGTTGGGCATGGTGTTCCAGAGCTTCAACCTCTTTCCGCATATGTCGGTGCTGGACAACTGCACCTTTGCACTGAAGATCGCCCTGAAGGTTCCGGCCCACGAGGCCGAACAGACGGCACGCGAGTTTCTCGACAAGGTCAATGTGCTCGAACAGGCCGACAAATATCCGATCCAGCTTTCCGGCGGCCAGCAGCAGCGCGTGGCCATCGCGCGCGCACTCTGCCTGCGCCCGCGCATCATGCTGTTCGACGAGCCGACCTCGGCGCTCGACCCGGAGTCGGTCGGCTCCGTGCTGCGCATCATGGAAAACCTGGCCCAGACCGGCATCACCATGATCTGCGTCACCCACGAGATCGGCTTCGCCCGCAAAGTGGCCGACCGCTGCGTATTCATGGAGCGAGGCGAAATCATCGAGGCCGCGCCCACCGAACAGTTCTTCACTGCGCCCAAGAGCGAACGCCTGCGCGACTTCCTCCAGCAGGCGCTGTAAGCAAGGCATCCCTGCGGAGATGCAGCCCTCCCCCATTGATTGTTTATGAATCCTGAACAGTCATGTCAATTTTTCTACGATTATCTACGGCATGCGAACTGAGAAACTCTTTCCAATCCCGCGATAACCGCGGAAAACAGAAACGGAGTTTCCATGACTACACTGAAAAAAGTGGCCATCGTAACGGGTGCCTCACGCGGTATCGGTGCCGCGATCGCCGAACGTCTGGCCCATGACGGCTTAGACGTGGCCATCAACTTCGCCGGTAGCACTGCGCATGCAGCCGAGCTCGTTCGCAAGATCGAGGCGGCGGGTGGGCGGGCTATTGCTGTGCAGGCCGACGTGAGCGACCCCGGCGCCGTGGCCCGCATGTTCGACACCGTAGAAGCTGAGTTCGGCGGCGTGGACGTGCTGGTGAACAACGCCGGAATCATGAAGCTCGCCCCCATGGCCGACAGCGAAGACGCGTTCTTCGACAGCCAGGTTGCCATCAACCTGAAAGGCACATTCAACACCTTGCGCCTGGCCGCCCAGCGCCTGCGAGATGGCGGACGCATCGTCAATCTGTCCACCAGCGTCGTCGGCCTGAAACTCGAAGGCTATGGCGTCTATGCCGCCACCAAGGCAGCGGTCGAAACCATGACCGCCATTCTCTCCAAGGAGTTGCGCGGACGTTACATCACGGTCAACGCGGTGGCGCCCGGCCCCACCGCGACAGACCTGTTCCTGAAAGGCAAGTCGGACGACTTGATCGAGCGCCTGTCCAAGATGAATCCGCTGGAACGACTCGGTAATCCTTCGGACATCGCGAACACCGTGGCCTTTCTCGTGGGCGAGGATGGCGGCTGGATCAATGGCCAGGTGCTGCGGGCCAACGGCGGCATGGTTTGAACCCGGCTTAAGGAGACGCCTCATGGGCAAGATCATTCTCGTCACCGGTGCATCCAGCGGCTTTGGCCGCCTGACCGCCGAAGCCCTGGCACGCGCCGGCCATACGGTTTACGCCTCCATGCGTGCCATCGGGGACCGCAACGCCAAGACGGTGGAACAGATGGCGCAGCTATCCAGAGAGCAAGGCGTGGATCTGCGCACCGTGGAACTGGACGTGCAGTCCCAGTTGTCCGCCGACCAGGCCATTGAACAGATCATCGGCACAGCCGGAAAGATCGACGTGGTGGTGCACAACGCCGGCCACATGGCATTCGGGCCCGCCGAAGCCTTCACGGCAGAGCAGTACGCACACCTGTACGACGTGAACGTGCTTGGCACCCAACGCGTGAATCGCGCTGTGCTGCCGCACCTGCGGCGTGAGCGCGACGGCTTGCTGGTCTGGGTGTCAAGCAGCAGTGTGGCGGGCGGTACGCCGCCTTACCTGGCGCCGTACTTCGGCGCCAAGGCCGCGAAGGATGCGATTGCCGTGCAATACGCCCGTGAACTGGCCCGCTGGGGCATCGAGACATCCATCATCGTTCCTGGCGCGTTCACCAGTGGCACCAACCACTTTGTTCACTCCGGACATCCGGCGGACAGCGCGCGGGCGGCCGAATATGACGCAAGCGGCCCCTACGCCAATTTCGGCGAACACGTCCAACAGGCACTGGCGCAGACCGTACCTGCCGATGCCGATGCAGGCATGGTGGCCGACGCAATCGTGGGCGTGGTCGGTGCCCCCCGAGGCAAGCGCCCGTTTCGCGTCCATGTCGATCCCGCCCAGGACGGCGCAGACGTCGGCTTCGCCGTCCTTGATCGTGTGCGCGCGGAGATGCTGACGCGCATCGGCCTGCACGATCTGCTCAAACCCCATCACTGACCAAGCCCTGGCGGGCGCAGGCGAAAGCTTGCGCCCGCGCCTTTTCGAACCCTTGATCAATCGGAGATTCATCGTGTCCCACTCCCTCACCGCGTCACCCCGTGCCTTTATCCTTGCCACCCTGATTGCGGCAACGACGGCTGCAGTCGCTTCAGCCAGCAGCCTGCATCTCTCGCTGCCAGTCTGGGCCATGTTCATTGGATGGATTGCATTCTTCACGCGTGGACTGAACACCCGCAGCGCCCTCGAAAACCTCGGCTGCGTTGGCCTGGGGATGACCATAGGCGTCTTTGCCGCACTGGCGATTCCACAAGTGGCCAGCGTCGCCGGCCCCACTTTCGCGCTGCCCGTCGTCGTGTTCGTGGTGGGGTTTGTCGTCGTGGCGCTGCGTGCGCTGCCGGTCATGAACAATCTGCTTGGCTACTTCCTCGGCCTGGTGGCGTGGTTCGCGGCCCACCTGGAACCATCCCTCCACAACTTGCTGGAACTGTTCAGCGCCAGCACCATCGGCTCGGCCGCGGGATGGATGTCTCATCGGATCACAGCCCGACTCGCCAGGCCGGCCTGAGCAAGGAGCGAAAATGCTAAGTTAGCGTCAGTCTCCCATCATGAAGCCACAGGGCCTGCACCATGCAAAGTCGCTCACTGCGTGCATTTCTCGCACTGCATCAGTTCGGAACGGTCACGGCCGCAGCACGAGCAGTGCATTTGTCACCCGCCGCTGTCAGCGTCCAATTGCGCAACCTGGAAGAGGAGCTCGACACCGAACTCTTCGTTCGCACGGGCCGCTCCATCCTGTTGAACGATCGTGCACATCAGCTTGTTCCCCTGGCACGCGAGATCCTGGATCTGCAATCGAAAATGACCTCGCTGGGCGATGCATCGAGCCTGAAGGGCAAGATGGCACTGGGCGTCATCACCAGCACATTGACGGGCGGCCTGCCGCAGGTATTGAAGCAGCTGGGGGCCGAACATCCGTCGCTGGAGCTGCGCATCACCGCGAAACGATCACCCGATCTGGCAGCGCTCGTCGAATCGGGATTGCTGGACGCCGCCGTCATATCGATGCCCCCTTCCCACGTCCCTACATCGCTGTTTTTCCACGAGCTCTACTCCGAGCCTCTGGCGCTGGTCATGAGTGCCAGAAGGAACTTCACCAGTGTCAAGGAAATACTCGAAGAACATCCCTACATCGCCTTCGACAGGACGACCTGGATCGGCAGGCAGATCGAGTCGTTCTTTGAAGACACGACCATCGCGGTTCGCCCGGTCATGGAGCTGGATTCGCATGATGCGGTCCTCTCGGTCGTGCGCCATGACATCGGGGTGACGGTTCTGCCTGTCTTGCGTGGGCCTGCGCGTAACGATGAGGCGCTCACCTTCGTCGACCTGCCAGGCATGTACCGGACCGTATGCCTGGCCGTGCGCCCCACCAACCGCGACAGCCGATCGACGCGCGTTCTGCTGGACTGCTTCAGGGACTTCGGTAAATCGGCGCCGCTCACGAAATAGCGAGCATCGGTTTTTCGGATGCTCAGCAACCGAAGAATTAGCTTTTCTTAGGCTCATCTCTTTCTTAGTATGCCTTTGCCATCCCCGGGCAAAACAATACCGCTGAGAGGAGACCTTCTTGAAAATCGTCGTGACCGAATTCATGGACACACCCGCCGTCGACCGACTCCGGTCGACCGCCCAGGTCATCTACGATCCCACGCTCGTCAATGATCTGCCCCGCATGCTGGAGCAGGCAGCAGACTGCGATGCCCTCATCGTGCGAAACCGTACCCAGGTGCGCGGTGAATTGCTCGCCTCGCTCACCCGTTGCAAAGTGGTGGGCAGACTTGGCGTCGGACTGGACAACATAGACGTCGAGGGCTGCAAGGCACGCAATATCCAGGTGATTCCCGCGACCGGCGCCAATGCGAACAGCGTGGCCGAATATGTGATTGCGACCGCCATGATTCTGTTGCGGGCATCCTATGCGTCGACGTCCCAGGTTGCCGCCGGCGCCTGGCCCCGCGATGCACTGTCTCAGGGCCGGGAACTCGCCGCCAAGCAACTGGGCCTGATCGGATTCGGCTCAATCGGGCAACTGACGGCCCGGTTGGCCAGGGCACTTGGCATGTCCGTCACGGCGTACGATCCGGCGTTGAAGGCCGATGACGCCATCTTCACGGAATCAGGCGTGCGCGCCGCAGCGAGCATGGAAAGCCTGCTGTCTGAATCGGATGTCGTCAGCCTGCATATCCCGCTGGTCGAATCCACCCGCAACCTGTTCGACGAACGCATGATCCAGGCGATGAAGCCCCACACCGTGCTCATCAACACCGCTCGCGGCGGCATTGTCGACGAAGTGGCGGTTGCCGCAGCGTTGCGCAGCGGACATCTGGCAGGTGCCGCACTGGATGTCTTCGCCAATGAACCGTTAAGCGCCAGCCTCCACTTCGAGAACTGCCCGAACCTCATTCTCACCCCTCATACCGCAGGCCTGACCGCAGAGTCCAATCAGCGAGTGAGTGGACTGGTTGCAGAAAAAGTCATGCAGGCACTGAACGCATTTGAATGACAACAGGTGTGCACAACAAAAAACAGGAGACAAAAATGAAAAGAAGAACATTGCTTGCGTCGGCCGTTGCACTGGCGCTCATGGCCCCTGTGGCGATCGCACAGGGAGCCGAGTACCTCAAAAAAGGAAGTGTGGTCCGGTATGTGGTGCCCTTCACCCCGGGCGGCCTCACTGACGTGATGGCCCGCCTGGTCGGACAGCAGTTGGGCGAGCGCACCGGCGTCACGGTCGTCGTCGAAAACAAGCCAGGCGGTGGCGCCATGATCGGCGCGGAACAGGTCGCACGTGCCCCCGCTGATGGCAACACGATGCTGGCCATCACCATGACGCACTCTGTCAACGCGACGCTGCTTCGCGAGCGAAGCCGTTTTGACATTACCAAAGACCTCAAACCCGTTGCACTGCTCGCATCCACGCCCATTCTTGTCGTCGTTCCCAACAGCAGCAGCATTCGCACCCTGGACGACCTAGCCAAGGCGGCCAAGACACAGAAGCTGAATGCCGGCTCAAGCGGCGTGGGCACGCCATCCCATCTTTCGCTGGCCTTGTTCAACCAGATCAACGACACCAACATCCTGCACATCCCGTATGGCGGTGGCGCCCCGTCGCTGACCGATCTGATGGGCGGTCAGCTGGACGTCATTTTCAGCAATTACGCCGAATCCCTCCCTTTTGTACAGTCGGGGAAACTGCGAGCCATTGCCATCGCAAGTACCGCACGCAACCCTCAAGTACCTGATGTGCCCACTTCGGCCGAAGCCGGCATGCCCAAGCTCAATGTGGAGCAATGGACAGCCGTCATGCTGCCCAAGGACACACCGGATGAGGTCGTGCAACGCCTGGGCAAGGAACTTGTGGCGATCATGGCCCGCCCGGAAGTCATCGAGAAAACCCGATCGCTGGGTTTCAACGTAGACGCGCGCGGCCCGGCTGAATTCGCGACGTTCTGGGACAGTGAAGTCAAGCGCTGGCGTGCGCTGATTCAGTCCGCCGGCATCAAGGCGGAATAAGAAGCGCTGACGGCATGGCAACCCTGCCGTCAGCATCAACGCCACCCATCCTCCCAGCATCCGATGGCATCGGCAGCGAGCGAGAGATCGAAGGGCTGGCAAGTTTTTCGGATCGGTCATACGCGCTGAGAAGCCCTCAGCTGCGGATGGATACATGAGACGTACCCGCACCCTTCCAGGATTGATATCGAGGGACAATGCCTGAATGGAAATTCAGGAATGTCCAATGTCTATACAAATCAGATTGGCGCAACCTTCCGATGTCGAGGGAATTTTTCGTGTCAGAACCTCGGTCAATGAAAACGTATTGACGATGGAGCAGATGGCCGAGATGGGCATCACCGAGGCTTCGGTGACGGAAATGATTCAGCGCGCGCCCTGCGCCTGGGTGGCTTGCGAAGGCGAACAGATCATGGGCTTTTCGATGATTGATGCTGACGCAGGATCGCTGTTTGCAGCGTTCGTCCTGCCATCGCAGGAAGGCAGAGGGATTGGCAAAAAACTGGTGCAGGCGGCTGAAGCAACCTTGTTCTCCAGGCACGCCCACGCCTGGCTCGAAACAGCCAAGGCAAGCCGCGCCGCCGGGTTCTATCGCCACATGGGATGGAGCAATGAGCAAGACATTGGCGAAGGCGATATACGCCTTGAAAAGCACCGTCCCTGAACGCTGCGAACCTTGCCGTGCCATGCACCTGTGCGCGCCACCAGATGCCGATAGGACTGAAGAAACGGCGTGGTGGTCCCCGACGATTAACCGGCCACGGTTTCCGGTTCCCTGACTCGATAGACCGGGTAGTCCGTCAGCCCTTTTTCAGCACCGCCGTACAATGTGGCCGGATCGACAGCATTCAGCGGCCAGCCCTCGGCAATGCGCGCAGGCAGGTCAGGATTGGCGATGAAAGGGCGGCCGAAGGCGACCAAGTCGGCAAGCCCGGATGCGAGCAACCTGGCACCGCGTTCGACGGTGTACTTGCCGGCGTAAATGACACGGCCCGAGAAGACCTCACGCACGGCCCGGCGAAAGGCGACGGGCAGGTCGGGAGCATTCTCCCAGTCGGCCTCGGCGATTGACACATAGGCCACACCCGCTTCTTCCAGCACCCTTATCGCCTCGACGTAAGTGTCATGAGGGTCCGTTTCCACGAGTCCGATATAGACGCGCTCCTGGTCAGTACTCTCGAACAGTGGCGTAAATCGGACGCCCACGCGGTCGGCGCCGATCGCGTGGGTCACCGCCGCGACGATCTCGCGTAGAAAGCGTAGGCGCTTCTCCAGCGTACCGCCGTACGCATCGGTGCGCGTGTTGGCGTGTTCCGAGATGAACTGGTTGACCAGGTAGCCGTTGGCACAGTGCAGCTCAACCCCATCAAAACCCGCCGCGATCGCGTTGCGCGCCGCCTGGGCGTAAAGGCCGATCAGTACATGGATCTCAGGCACGCTCAACGCGCGCGGCGTCGGCGGCAAGACCAGTTCGCCGGCACCCGGCGCGGTCTGGATGAAGGCCTTGACCTTCTGGGGTGCAATGGCCGAGGGCGCGATCGGCGCGCCTCCGTCCGGTTGCAACGCAGGGTGGGAAACACGGCCAACATGCCAGAGTTGAGCGAAGATGACGCCCTCTTCCGCATGAACCGCATCGGTTACCTTGCGCCAGCCCGCGATCTGCGCATCGCTGTAGATGCCTGGCGTCCAGGCATAGCCCTGGCCGCGTGCTTCAATCTGGGTGCCCTCGGTCACCATGAACCCGGCACTCGCGCGCTGGCGGTAGTACTCGGCCATCAAAGCCGTCGCCGTGTCGTCCGGCTGCCCAGCGCGCTGTCGAGTCAGTGGGGGCAGCACGATGCGGTTGCGCAGCGTATGGCGGCCCAGTTGCACCGGGCTGAAATAGATTTGTCTGTTCGTCATTTGGTTTCTCCTGGCGCGATACGCGCGAGCCGGCATTCAAAAATGGCAAGGATTTGTCTCCAGGGGATGGCTCCGAAAAGAGTGGTCCCCGGAGGCGCTGACTACTTATGGATCAGCACCGTCTTCGGATTGGTGAACTGTTCACGTCCCTCGCGGCCGTGCTCCGTTCCAAGCCCCGACTGCTTGACACCGCCAAATGGGACATCCACGCCCTGCGTCTGGATCTCGTTGACCCAGACCATGCCGGCTTCGATCCGGTTGGCGACCGCGACCGCAGCCTGGGTATCCCGCCCCCAGACCGATCCGCCCAGGCCATAGATGGATGCGTTCGCGCGACTCACCGCTTCGTCCACATCGTCGTAGACAAGGATCGGCAGAATCGGGCCGAACTGCTCTTCCTGGACGATTCTGCTGTTCTCGGGCGGGTTGTCGACGATGGTGATCGGGAAGAAGTAGCCCGACTGACTCTCGTCGATTTCGCCGCCAAGGACGATCTTCTGGCCATTGCCTTTGATATCGTCGAGAAAGGTCTTGAGCTTGTCGAACTGCATCTTGTTCTGGACGGGACCAAAGCCGACTTCGGGATCCAGACCGTCGCCCACCTTCACGGTTTTTGCGTAGTCCACGAACGCCTGCACGAATTCCGCATGGAAGGAGCGGTGGACATACAGGCGCTTGATACCGACGCACCACTGGCCCTGGTGGCCGAACGCGCCCCAGAAGAGCTGCGGAATGATCGATGCGTAATCGGCGTCGGGCAGCACAATGGCTGCATCGTTGCCGCCCAGTTCCAGCGTCACGCGCTTGACCGTGCCTGCCGCCGCACGCAAGACATGTTTACCTGTCTCGGTCGATCCGGTGAAGCTGATCTTGGCAATGTCCGGGTGCTTGGTAAGCTGCGGCCCGAGCGTATCGCCACCGGTCACCACCGACAGTACGCCTGGCGGAAACACACGCTGTGCGATCTCGCCATAGCGCAGCGCGGTCAATGGAGTGAAGGGTGTCGGCTTCAGTACAAAGGTATTGCCGGTGATCAGGGCGGGCGCCACCTTCCACAGGGAAAGCAGTACCGGGAAGTTCCACGGTGTGATTCCTCCCACGACCCCCAGGGGAACGTGATGCAGCTCGACGACATGCGAGTCGGTCTCCTCGACGATTTCCACCGGAATACGGCGCGCAGCGATCTGGCGGATGTAGGAAATCGCCTGATCGACCTCGGGCGCGGCCATCGTCAGCAGCGGCTTGCCCTGCTCCAGAGTCAACAGACGCACCAGTTCATCACGGTGTTCCTGCAGGGCATCGGCATAGCGTTCCAGATAGCCCTGGCGTTCGTCATAGCTGAGGGCCGACCAGCTCACGAAGGCGCTTTTGGCGGCTGCGATGGCCTCGTCGAGCTGACTGGCCGTAGCGGACGGTGCCTGAGCCAGAACCCGGCCGGTGGCCGGATTGATCACGTCGAAACTATCTTCCCCTTGAACCAGTCTGCCACCGATGGTGAGGTGAAAGGGGTCGTTGAAGAAATCGGCAGTAGTTGCCGTCATGTCGACTGCGGTGATGGCATTCATTACTATTACTCCTGTTGTATCTCGGACCGGTGGTTGGTCGGAAAGCCTTTCCGCCTGTCCGAGGGGGTCGAGGTCGCAGAATGCGGCCTCTGCTCAGCGGGCCGAGGCCGTTGGCGCGGTCGACGGCTCGCACTTTCGATGACACTCGTTCTGGGCTTCCCGGTTGCCGACTTGGCCACGCGGGGTCAAGCCCGTTGAACGTCTTTCCCTTCTTCCTGCCAGAAACTATTAGACCGGTCGTCTCGTTCAAGAATAAAAAAAACAGTGCCATGCACGGCACCTCCCCCATCAGGAGGAAAGGTGCAGGATCTGGCACGTCGTCGTCATGGCGTTCTCGAAAGGCTCGGGACTACGGACAATCTTCACCATCACACTGGCTCCCAGCCACAACTGATAGAGGCTCTGGGCTGCATCACGGGGCGCACCTTCCACAGACAGAGAGCCTTCTGCCACTCCGGCCTCGATGGCGGCCCCGAGGCGATCGATGATGCCTGTGGTTCCACGCCGCAGCGCAAGACGCATGGCCTCGGACAGATCGGCGACTTCCGCGCCCAGTTTCACCGCCAGGCACTTGCCCTGGCAGTCGTAGAACAGTTGCGTGTCCTGCCAGTTCTTCCAGTAGTTCATCAAGCGTTGCGCCATCGACAGATCGGGCGCCGCCAACGTGGCATCAAGCTCGGCCAGGTAGTCTTCGAAGTAACTTTCCAGGAGCTCCTCTCCAAAGGCATCCTTGGAGCCGAAGTAGTGGTAGAACGAGCCCTTCGGAACGCCAGAGGCGACCAGAACCTCGTTGATGCCCACAGCAGAAAAGCCCTTGCCGGCCATGATGCGCTGACCGTGAGCCAGGATGCTGGCGCGAACGTCGCTGGTTTCGATTGTGCGTGCAGTGTTCATAGGCCCAATGTAGCACTGATTAGACCGGTCGTCTATAACTATCGCCATGTTTTCTCTTTCCCGGAATCCCCGGGATGATGTTCGTCGCTACAGGCAAGAGTCATTCAAACATCGACCGCTGGGCCAATGGCCCGAAAAGTGCCGCAGCGCCGCCCCCCTATCATCGCCCCCGCGCCTGTTCGCCATGCAAGGTCATCACGCAGCTTTCCACACTGGCGACCTGTTTTCCATCCTCGCGGTAAATGTCGCATCGGTAATGGCTGATGGTTCGACCTCGGTGCGCCACCCTGGCATGAGCGCTTAACCGTGATTGCCAGACTGGGCGCAAGAACGTCGCTTTCAGGTCGATACTGGTGAAGCTTTCACCCTCTTCTATCAAGGTGGAATGTGCTGTGCCGATGGCGGCATCCGCCAACTCGCAGATCAATCCCCCATGCACGGTGCCCTGCTGATTGCCGTGTCGCACAGCGTCTGCCTGCATCTCCAGCGTCGCCGTCGCCTCACCGATCGCCACGATACGGAACCCCAACAGTCGGGAGATGGCAGTCGGATAACGCATGTGTGTCTGGGCGTCGGCGGCAAGCGTGCCGTCGAGCTGGCGCTGCAAATACTCCAGTACGGGAAGATGGTTGATGGATGGCGTCATGGTGGCTCCACAAGTCGATGCCTGCCTGAGAGAAAGTCTCGAGCCGCGAGCGGTCGTGCGCAGGTTTGTCTGCAGCCTAATCACCTAAAATAGAACAATCAAATAATTGTCCTATGTGCAATTCATGGCTGACACAACGGTCAAGCAAGTGATCGACAGACTGGCTGCGGATATCCGCAGCGGCAAGTTGCCTGCCGGCACAGTCCTGCCCACCCACCGTAAGCTCGCCGCCCGGCACGGCATGGCCGTCGCCTCGGCCAGCAAGGTCTACGCGCAGCTCCGGTCGATGGGACTGGTCGTGGGCGAAACAGGACGCGGCACCTTCGTGCGGGATCGCGCCCAGCAAGGCGAGTGGGACAGTGGTGATGAGGCCCGTCTGAGTGCGCACGCCGTCGATCTGTCCTTTAACCACCCCACCTGGCCTGGTCAGGCAGACCTGCTGCGCAGCATGTTGCGCGATCTCGCCCGCTCTGGTGACCTCGCAGCATTGATGCACCAGCAGCCGCCTGGAGGAAGACGCCATGAACGCAAGATCGTGGCCGACTTCCTGGCACAGGAGCGTGGGATACAGGCGACTGCACAGCGTGTCTTCCTGACCAATGGCGCGCAGCAAGGCCTGGATGTCGCCACGCGGACACTATTGGGCCCGCATGACCTCGTCGCGGTGGATGCCTTGACCTATCCGGGTTTCAAGATGATTGCCCGGGCACAGAATCTGGTGCTCAACCCGTTCCCCGCTGGCGTTGACGGCCCCGATCTGGATGCGCTCGAGGCGCTGTGCCGCCGTCACCCGATTCGCGCCATCTACACCATCCCGACGCTGCACAACCCGCTGGGCTGGGTGTTGACATCAGCGCAACGCGAGCAACTCGTTGATATCGCCCGCCGTCACGATTGCCTGCTCATCGAAGACGCGGCATATGCTTACCTTGCAGGCAAGGCGCCGACAGCCCTGGTGGCGCTGGCACCAGAACGCACTGTCTACGTCTCCAGCCTCTCCAAGAGCCTGGCCAGCGGGCTGCGTTTCGGGTACATGGTGGTGCCAGACGCTTGTCTGGCAGGCATCAAGGCACAGATCCGGGCCAGCTTCTGGAGCCTGCCCAGCCTCATCACCACGATGGCAACCCGTTGGATACAGAATGGCTGCGTCAAGCGGCTTGAGTCCCAGCATCGGCAAGACGCCATGCGGCGGCAAGCCATTGCACGCAAGGTCTTTTCCGGCATGGACATGACGGCGCACCCGGCATCGTTGTTCGTCTGGCTCAAACTGCCGCCTGACTTGCGCATGGACCAGATTGCCGCCGCCCTGGCCGAACACCAGATAGCGGTCTCCAAGGGCGAGGCCTATGCAACGACCCAACATGCGCCGCAGGCATTGCGCCTGGGACTGGGTTCGGTGCCACTGGATCAACTGGCGACCGTGCTCGCGCAGGTCCGCGAGGTGATAGAGCAGTACCCGACATGACAATGACCTTCGCAATGACGCAATCTGATCGCCCGACCAGCCTGTCGCCCTACCCTCAGAAGGACTAAGCAACCGTACGCTGGCTCAGCCTGCGCCTGAGCCAGCGTACGGATATTCCATCTTTGCGGAAATGGTGTCTTGCCTGATGATCGGCCTGATCACCATGACCGGAGACAATCATGAAAACCCAGTCCATCGCCTGCACAATGGCACATTTCAAGCCGTCACCCCAACTGATCGCGACCGCCCTGCTTGCGCTCAACGTCCATGCGGTTCAAGCCTATGCGCAGGAATCGACGTCCCCTGGCCAACAATTTCAACTGGCACTGGAGGCGCAGACAGACGACGATTACGGAGCAATGCTCACGCTGCTGCGTGCGGCGGGTGCAGCCAACCACCTTCCCGCACAGGAAATGCTGGCCATGGTGCTGCTGGTCGGGCCGTCCATGTATGGCAATGCGGTGCAAGCCAATCGCTGCGAAGCGGGCCGCTGGATTCGCCAGGCGCTTAAACAAGGTAGCGTCGTGGCGCGCCATCAATGGGCGTTTCTAGGTCGGCTGGGCCGAGGTGCGCAAGGCAGTGGTCAGTGTCAACGTATGTGAGCGAGATCGCCCCGGCCGCTCGCGATGACCTGACGCTTATGCGCCGAAACCAGCAGCATCATCGGCCGCTCCACTTCCTCGGCGAGCTCTGGCATTCGTTTGATCTGCTCGGCAGTTGGGGAGAACTCCTCGACCCGACGTAGCGCGAAGCCCGCAGCGATCAGTGTGTTGAGTGTCGTGGCGAGCGTGCGGTGATGCTTCACCACGCCCTTGGCGAACCAGTCCGTGCGCCGTCCAGGCCGTGAACCTGTCGGGGCAACTGGCTGTAGCCTGGAAAAAACGCGGGGTTGTCGTAGATGTTCTGCGCCATGTCACCACCTCCAAACGCGCGTCCGTTGGTTGCTGTATGGAAAAACTATATCAGCCCAGGTTCCGCTGCCGCTCGCCAGTTCGTGCCGCCTGCTCGACGGCTTCGACCAGTCGCCTGTTGTGGAGTGCGTGCGCAAACCCAGGGGTCTCCCAAGTGCCAGCGATGAGGTCACGGGCAAGGCAAGCATAGACTTCACCCACATTGATGGCGGCCCCCTTCCAGATATCGGCCGCCGTCGGACCGACTCCGGTGGCCACAGGCGCGTCCGGCGCCGAAAAGCCGACACTGGACGACAGTTGCAGGTCACCCACCTGAACGCCGGCCGGATGGTTGCCGGTCAGCCGCAGCCACCCTTCAGACCCACGAATCTCGAAAGTGAAGTTGGCCTGATCGGGCCCGACACCGGCCAGGATCTGGACCGATACGGGAGCGCCGCTGGCGGTCTTTGCGATCAGATCGAGATGGTCGGGAACCTCCCGCACCGAGGTTTCACCGGTATCCACGATCTCGATTTCCGGCCAGAGCAGTTCTGTGCGCGCGTCGACTTCGGTGATGTGGCCGAGTACCGCTTCGATGACGTCCAGCACATGACCCGTGGTGATGGTCATGAAGCTCGCACCGGAGGCGCGTTTGTTGAAGTAATCATAGACACTGGGCGATTGCGGGCCGTAGCCGAACGTCGTAGCGCCCACGCGAGCCGAAAACAGGCGTCCTAGCGTCCCGGACGCCACGAGTTCAGCCGCACGACGTACGGCGGGGTTCTGTCGTCCTTGCAGGCCGATCGCCGTATGCAAACCCTGCGAAGCAGCAGCCATTACATCGGTTTCGGCCACCGAAGCACCCAGCGGCGACTCCGAGTAGACGGCCTTGCCTGCCGACAGGGCCGCCATGACGAGATCCTTGTGTGCCGCAACCTTTACGGCGACTGTGATGATGTCGATGCTCTCATCGCGGATCAAGGCATAAGGGTCGGCAAACCACTTCTGCGCGCCAAACACCTCGGCGGCCTTCTTCGCACTCGCTTCGCGACGGGTCGCCACCCCAGCCAGGACCAGCGACGGCTGGGCGTGCAATGCGGGAACATGTGAGGCGCCAGCCCAGCTTGCCTGCGTATCTGCTCCGATGATTCCGACGCGGAATATTTTGTTCGACATCGCTATGCTCCGGTATGTCTGCATCTGGCGCCGATCGGCGTCAGTGCAAGGACTATAGAGACGACAGGTTCGAGGACCCTATGCATATCCAATCAACGGCTTGCCTGCTTCTCTCACGCAACGAAAGCGTCACAAATACCTCTCGCCGGGCAAGCGCTGCGGGCATGTCCGGACAAGTATCGAATGAGAGGAACGGGCGCACTGTTGATAGAATCTGCATAGCACTGGGCATCGTGCAGTGGTGAACTGCAAACATGCGTTGCCAGGCGAAAGCCACGAGAGCCTGGCTCAGGACGCCAAACCAGACGGAGTGCTTCCAGCCATGAGCCGACCAGAATTCTCGGACCTTCTGAACATGATGGAGAAGTACGCCCGCCCTGACTATGTGACGCCAGTCGAAGGTCTGAAGGTCGGCTGCACGGATTCGCCGACCCAGGCGACCCACTCGATGTATCAGCCGTCATTTGGTCTGGTGGGGCGAGGTGTCAAGGAATTGCTGATAGGTGAAATCCCGTTTCACTATGCTGCGGGAGAATCCCTCCTTTGTGCAGCGGATGTACCTGTCACGTCTCAGGTGACGGAAGCGAGCCCCTCTGCGCCCTATCTCGCGATCCATCTGGATCTGGATCCATCCGTGGTCGCCGAGCTTCTGCGTGAACAATCCGGTCTGCGCCAAAGCGCTGCCGACACAAGGGTGGCGGGCAAGTATGCACTCGATCCAGAACTGATCGATCCGTTGATCCGACTGCTTGCGCTGATCGATCGGCCTCAAGACATGGCGGTGATGGCGCCGTTGATTCGCCGTGAGATCACCTGGCGATTGCTTCACAGTGAGCATGGACTCATGCTCAGCCAGCTCGCCTTCGCCAACGGCCATGCTGCGCGCATCGGTCGGGCAACGGCATGGATCAGAGACAATTTCGCCGCGCCGCTCAGCATCCCCGAACTGGCGACGCAGGCCAATATGAGCGTTCCGAGTTTCCACCGGCACTTCAAGGCGGTGACGTCCATGACGCCGGTGCAGTTTCAGAAACGTGTGCGGCTCCAGGAGGCCAGACGGGGCCTTGCGGGAGCCCACTCGATCTCGGCGGTCGCCTACGACGTGGGCTATGAAAGCATCTCCCAGTTCAACCGCGACTATCGCCGGCTGTTCAAGCTGACACCCAGCGGCGATGCCGCATCCCTGCGCGCCCTGCTCGATCGCTAGCCCGGTCGTACAGACACTCGTTTTCGGCATCGCGCCGGAAAGCATTCCGACATCCCTGATCCAATCATCACCCTGGCGGCATCGGCGTCATCTCGGCATCGGCGACATCTCGGCATCTCGGCATCGGCGACATCCCGACATCGGCGTCATCCCGACATCGGCGTCATCGCACCATCGCGGTATCGCAATGGACAGTCACCTGCCCCAAGCGGCGAACTATGCAGATCGTGCCGCCCACCAGTCCGACTCGGGAGACGGTGAGAATATTCAGCCGAAAAATGATCGGATCTGCATAGTCGAGATCCTTGATGGAACGCATGATGTCCAATCCCTTCACGGCATCCCGGTCGTGGCGCTCACAGCAAGGAGTGGATATGACGGACAACAGGACAGGCAGGACAATCGGTCCCACGACAAGTCGCCGGCGGTTCATCATCAGTTCCGCGCTGACCAGTACGGTTCCGCTGCTCACGCGCGAGGCATCTGCGCAAGCCGCAGATCCTGCGGCTGCGGTGGACAGTCATGCACCGGTCAGTCTTGAGATTCGTGTCAATGGGCAGGCGCAACGGCTGGCTATCGATGCCCGCACGACGCTTCTCGATGCGCTTCGGGAGCACATCGGGCTGACAGGATCCAAAAAAGGATGCGACCACGGCCAATGTGGCGCCTGTACCGTCCTCATCGACGGGCGCCGTGAACTATCCTGTCTGACGCTCGCCGTTGCGCTTGGGCAGCGGGAAGTCACGACGATCGAGGGACTGGCCAGGCTCAATGGTGACTTGCATCCCATGCAACAGGCGTTTATCGATCATGATGCCTTCCAGTGCGGCTACTGCACGCCTGGCCAGATCCTCTCGGCAATCGGCTGCGTCCAGGAGGGTCATGCCGGCACGCCGGCCGAGATTCGGGAGTACATGAGCGGCAATATCTGCCGCTGCGCCGCTTACCCCAATATCGTGGCTGCGGTTGCGCAGGCGCGCGATGTCATGGCGGGCTGAATCATGAGGCCTTTCCACTATTCACGACCATCGTCGATCGCCGCAGCGGTGCTGGAGATGCGCGACACCCTTGCCACCGATCCCGCATCGTCTGCCGCTTTCCTGGCCGGCGGCACGACCTTGCTGGACCTCATGAAGCTCGACGTCATCCGACCTGAACGGATCATAGACCTCAACATGCTGCGAGACGAATTCGGCTTCATCCGCCGGGACGGCCCGCGCCTGCGCCTCGGTGCATTCGCCACGATGGCAAGCGTAGCCGCTGATCCCCACATCAAAGCGCAATATCCGGTGATTGCGCAAAGCCTGACGCTGGCGGCAAGCGCGCAACTGCGCAACATGGCGAGCCTTGGCGGAAACGTGCTGCAGCGCACGCGTTGCGCCTATTTCCGCGATCCATCCTGGGGTGCCTGCAACAAACGCATGCGTGGAAGCGGCTGCGCGGCGCTGGAAGGCGCCAACCGCATGCATGCCGTGCTTGGCACGAGTGATCACTGCATCGCCACCTATCCCGGCGATTTTGCGCAAGCCCTGCTCGCGCTCGACGCATCCGTGGTCATCGTCAGTCCACGCGCAAGCCGGGTGCTCCCGTTCTCGGACTTGCATCGCGAGCCGGGCGCGACGCCTGATGTAGAGACCACCCTTCGCGCAGACGAGATCATTGTCGAGTTCATCGTCCCGGTACAGGCCTGGACCCGTCGGTCCATGTACCTGAAGATTCGCGACCGGCAATCCTACGAGTTCGCCCTCGCCTCGGCGGCAGTCGCGCTCGATCTCGATGGCGGCATGGTGCGCGAGGCACGTATCGCGCTCGGCGGGGTGGCCACCGTGCCCTGGCGGTCGCGCGAGGCCGAGGAGCTGCTGCGCGGTCAGCCACTTACAGAAGATACCGCCCGCAGCGCCGCGCAACTGGCCTTTGCTGGTGCCGCGCCCCTGTCACACAACGCCTTCAAGGTCTCGCTCGGCCAGGCGACGCTGGTGCGTGCACTGATGCAGACCGCTTCGATGGAGATACCCGGATGACCGAAACGCTGTTTCCCCACCCTGGCGCAAACATGGGCCAGGCTGCCCCGCGCTACGAAGGTCGTGCCAAGGTGACCGGCGACGCAAATTATCCAAGCGACGTGCGGCTTGCGAGGACCGCTCATGCCTATCTCCTGACAAGCAGGATTGGCCGAGGCACTATTCGCGCCTTCGACCTGGCGTCCGCTTCCGCCGTTGCGGGCGTCATCGAGATTCTGACGCACGAGACGATCGGTGACGGCATCCGGCAGATCCAGTCGATGTACCAGGGCGGATACGCAGCCGACTCGCTTCGTCCTCTCGCCTCGGGGGAGATCGCACACTGGGGGCAGCCCATCGCGATCATTCTCGCGGAAACGTACGAAGCCGCTCGCGATGCCGCAAATCGGATCGGCGTCAGCTACGCTGCGCATGCCGCGCTGGCGCCAGACATGGACTCGGACCATGCCGATACTGAGGCGTTGGAACCCATGACCATCGGCGTAGGTGACTTCGATGCCGCCTTTGCGGCGGCGCCGTTCAAGATCGATGCCCGCTATCGCACACCAGCCCAGCACCAGAATCCAATGGAGCTTTTCGCCACGCAGTGCGTCTGGGAAGGAGACCATTTGACGGTCTATGAGCCCAGTCAGAATGTGAACAACATCAAGTTCGGACTGGCCGAACAGCTTGGCATCAACCCCGAACACATACGCGTCATCAGCACCTACGTCGGCGGAGCATTCGGTGCGAAGGGGTTTCTGACGCAGCGCACGGCCCTGGTGGCGATATGCGCACGCAAGCTCGGCCGCCCCGTCAAGCTCGTCGCGACGCGCGAACAGGGTTTCACCGTGTCAGGGTATCGGGCCGAAACCCGCCAGCACGTGATGCTCGCAGCCGAGGCGGATGGCCGCCTGACGGCGATGCGTCATGAAGGATGGGAACTCACGTCCAGGGCAGACGCTGTCGCACTGGGTGCTGTGTCGATGACCACCAGACTTTATGCATGCCCGAATATCTCGGGCCGCGTGAACAGCGTGGCTGCCGATCGCTCGACCCCTGGCTTCATGAGGGCTCCAGGGGAGATGCCGTATGCTTTCGCGCTGGAAACCGCACTGGACGAACTCGCCTGTGAGCTGTCGATGGATCCCGTTGAATTGCGACGCGCCAACGACACCCAAACCGATCCGGTGGGCGGCCTGCCTTATACCAGCCGCTCCTTGATGCAGTGCTTTGACGAGGCCGCAACGGCCTTCGGATGGAAGGACCGGACGCCACAGCCGGGATCCATGCGCGACGGCGACTGGCTGGTCGGTTGGGGATGTGCCAGCGCTTTCTATCCTGCCCAGGCCGGAAACGCAGCGGCGCGCGTCCGGTTGTCCGCCGACGGAAGGGTTCATGTGTCAAGCGCCGGCCATGAGCTCGGCCAGGGCATGTATACGATGATGGCTCAGGTCGCCGCCGAGGAGTTAGGGGTGCCGCTGGAACGGGTGACGGTGTTGCTTGGCGACACGGACCTGCCTCCCGCCGTCGTGACCGGTGGTTCCGCCGCGACCGCTAGTGTCGCGCCTGCCATCATGGCGGCCTGCGATGCCATCCGCAAAAGGCTTGGTGTCGAAAACTCGGCACCCGCCGACGTGATGACAGCGATGGAAGCGTCGGGAATGGGCATCATCGAAGAGTTTGCGGAAACCCGTGCACACGGCCTTGCGCCGGATAGCCTGCGAGATCTCTATCGTGGAAAGGCCTTTCCGAATGGAGGCGCGCATCTTCCCGACCGCGTCCAGTTCGCCCTGGGCGCCCAGTTCGTAGAGG